>JBQCZX010000158.1:0-8915 GCA_052089485.1 Marinobacter sp.
GCTGAAGTACCACGCAGCCATGCTGCGCCCAGAAATTCTGCAGAGCCAGAATCAAACCCTGAAAGGTCTTGATGTCCGGAGTTGTGCTGTTCGTCGCCTTGTCTGTCACTACGATTGCCTGCTGATTCGGTCTGTGTGTAGCCGCTCTTCAACTCAGTCTGGAGCCAATCTTTAATTCGCTCGGAAGAGGGCCATGCTAAAAAAGGCGCATTATACGCTCGCCAAAGCGGTATTTCTAAGTGGAGTTCATGCCGTTGATATTGAACTAGAAGAACGTAAGCCCTACGGCAAAGAGTTTTTCGACTTCTCGCACTCGGGACTTGTCGACCAGGAACATAATAACGTGGTCGTCCGGCTGTACCCGCAAGTGATCGTGGGCGATCAGCACTTCGTTGTGGCGAACGATGGCACCGATGGTTGCACCTTGGGGTAAGTTTATTTCATCCAACCGCCGGCCAACTACCTTGGAGGTTTTGTGATCTCCGTGGGCAATCGCCTCGATGGCCTCAGCAGCGCCTCTGCGCAGTGAGTGAACGTTTACCACGTCGCCCCGGCGCACGTGGGTGAGCAAGCTGCCAATAGTGGTCTGCTGAGGAGAAATCGCTACGTCAATTTCGCCGCCTTGAATCAGATCCACATAGTCTGGGTTATTGATCAGGGTGAAGACTTTGCGGGCACCCAAGCGCTTGGCTAACAACGAAGCCATGATGTTGGCTTCGTCGTCGTTGGTCACGGCGATGAACACATCGGTGTTCTCTATGTTTTCTTCCAGCAGTATGTCTTTGTCCGCAGCATTGCCTTCCAGCACAACCGTTTTGCGCAGGTTTTCGGAGAGCAGCACGCAGCGGTTGTGGTCACGCTCTAATAACTTCACTTGATAACGGTTTTCCAGTGTATGAGCCAGGCGCTGGCCAATGTTGCCGCCGCCGCAGATAAAAATGCGCTTGTAGTTTTTTACCAATGGCTGCAATTCGCTCATCACCGAGCGAATGTGGTCGGCACCGGCGATGAAAAACACCTCGTCGCCGTCTTCAAGCACAGTATCGCCCTTGGGCATGATCGCGCGGTCTTTGCGGAAAATGGCAGCCACTCGGGTATCAATTTTGGGCATATGCATACGAAAATAAGACAACTCGCGCCCAACCAACGGCCCGCCTTCGGTGGCACGAATGGCTACCAGTCTGGCAAGGCCCTTGGAGAATTCCAGTATCTGCAAGGCGCCTGGGTACTCAACCAAGCGAGTGATGTGCCGGGTAACCAGTTGCTCAGGGCTAATCATCACGTCAATCGGAAAGCCGTCTTTGCCAAACAGTTTTTTGCTGCTAGCCAGGTAGTCACTGGCCCGTACCCGACTGATTTTGGTGGGCGTGTTGAACAGGATGTTGGCGATTTGGCAGGCGACCATGTTGGTTTCATCGCTGTTGGTGACGGCGATCAGCATGTGGGCGTCATCTGCATCGGCTTTATTCAATACCGACGGGTAAGAGGCATTGCCTTGCACTGTGCGAATGTCGAGCCGATCCTGCAGTTCGCGAAGCCGTACCGCGTCTGTGTCGATAACCGTTATGTCGTTGGCTTCACTGGCTAGGTTCTCAGCCAGCGTGCCGCCTACTTGGCCGGCACCGAGGATCAGGATTTTCATAGTTCGGGTTTCTCCAGTACGGCATAGAAAAAGCCGTCATGGCTGATCGGATCGGGGAGAAGCTGTCGCCCCGCGCCCATGTCGCATCCCCATTGAGCATCTGGCTCTATAAGAATGGCGCCATTTTGCTGTTTAAGAAACCGTTGAATTATACGGTGGTTTTCCTGGGGGAACACGGAGCAGGTGGCATAGACCAGGCGCCCGCCCGGCTTGAGCACCGACCACATGGCACCTAGGAGCCCGAGTTGTATGGCTGCCAGCGGCACAACGTCGGTTTCCCGGCGTAATAGCTTGATATCTGGGTGTCGGCGGATAACACCGCTGGCGCTGCAGGGCACATCTAGCAGAATACGGTCGAACGCTTGTCCGTCCCACCACTGTTCTATATCGCCGGCATCTGCTTTTAGCAAGCTGGCCTGAAGATCCAAGCGGTCGAGGTTTTCCTGAACTCGCGGCAAGCGAGCGGCGGATTCGTCGATGGCCACGACGTCTGCTAGCTCGGCTTGGCTTTCCAGAATGGCGCAGGTTTTCCCGCCGGGCGCAGCACAGGCGTCCAGGACTCGTTGCCCCGGAGCCAAGTCGAGCAGAGATGTGCAGAGCTGAGCGGCTTCGTCTTGAACGCTAACGGCGCCATCGGCAAACCAGGGTAACTGGTCTACCTGCACCGGCCGGTTGAGCTGGATGCCATGGGGCGCGAAACGGGTGGCGGTTGCCTCAATGCCCGCTTCAATTAACAGCGCCAGATACTCATCACGGCTAAAGCGTAGTGCGTTTACCCGCAGTGTCATAGGCGCTTGGGCGTTATTCGCTTCCAGGATCTGCTGCCAGTTTTCAGGCCAATTGTGACGCAGTTTTTCCACCATCCAAACCGGGTGACTGAAGCGGCTGGCGTCGCTCGTCGACTCCGGTGCACCTTCGCGTTCGGCTGAACGCAACACACCGTTCACCAGTCCTGTGAGGTGGGGCTTGTCGAGGGCGCGGCAGGCTTCCACAGATTCGTTCAAAACGGCGTAGTTAGCCTGCTGGCTGAAACGTAACTGGAACAGCGCCACCATCATTAAGTGGTGAACAACGCGATCGGGTTTCTTTAGCGGCTTCTTCAGCCGGCTGCTCAGTTCGCTATCGAGGCGATGAAACCAGCGGCAGGTGCCATAGCACAACGCCTGAAGTACCGGCCGCTCGTTGGGCGCAAGGCTCTGCAGAGCGGGTGGTAAGCATTGTGATAGAGACTCGCCGTTTTCCACCGCCAATAAAACACTGGCGGCAACAGCGCGCATGGGCAGGTCTTGGTCGCCCATATCAGTTCAACTCCTGGCCGGGCAGCAGCAGTTGCTTGCCGCCGTTAATCAGGTCGTTCACGCTCTGGGCGCGAGAGCCTGGCAGTTGCAGCCGGGTGATGCGCAAAATGCCAGTGCCGCAAGCTACATCGATACCTTCCCTCTCCCGCCGTATCACAGTACCGGCCGGCTTCTGGCTGTGCTCGTCGATGGCCGCAGCCTCGTGTATCCGTAGGCGCTGCTGCTCCAGATCGGTGAAGGTGCCGGGCCAAGGATTAAAAGCCCGGACGAGACGCTCGATGGTAGCTGCGCTCTGGGACCAATCGATATGGCCCTCTTCTTTAGAAAGCTTGTGGGCGTAACAGGCCTGTTCGTCGTTTTGAGCGTCGCCACTGAGTTCGCCCTTCTCCAATAAGTCCAGCGCTTCAATAATGGCACCGCCACCCATCTCAGCCAGGCGGTCGTGGAGACTGCCGCCGGTGTCGGTTGATTCAATCCCGGTTTCGGTTTTTAGCAACATGGCGCCGGTATCCAGCCCCTTATCCATTTGCATGATGGTAATGCCGGTGCTTTCATCCCCAGCGGCAATGGCGCGATGGATAGGCGCAGCACCACGCCAGCGGGGCAGTAGGGAAGCGTGAATGTTGAGGCAGCCGTGAGCCGGAATGGCCAGGACAGCTTCAGGCAGAATCAGCCCGTAGGCGGCGACAATCATCACATCAGGCTTGAGGCCTGCAAGTTCTCGCTGCGCTTCTGGCGCTTTCAGGCTTTCTGGCTGAAATACGGGAATGGCGTTGTCCAGAGCGACCTGCTTAACCGGGCTAGGCTGGAGTTTGCGGCCACGGCCTGCTGGTCGGTCAGGCTGGGAGTAAATGCCCACAATGGTGTGGTGGGTGCCCAGCAGGGCTTTGAGGGCAGTCGCTGCAAAATCCGGGGTGCCAGCAAAAACGAGTCGCACGGTGTTGGGTCTCTGTTCCGTTGAATACGAAAAGACCGGGCCAAGGCCCGGTCCGGTGCTTCTTACAGAATTCTCTCGCGCCTTTCAGGCAATGTTTACGCGCTCTGCTTCTGAAGCTTTTCAAGCTTCTTGCGTATGCGAGTACGCTTGAGGTTGCTCAGGTAATCGACAAACAGCCTGCCGTTCAGGTGATCCATCTCGTGCTGGATACAAACCGCCAAGAGGCCGCGGGCTTCGATTTCAAAGGGCGTTCCGTCGCGATCTTTTGCGCGGATAATGCAATGCTCTACCCGCTCAACGTCTTCATAAAAGCCGGGAACCGAGAGGCAGCCTTCCTGCATGGCTTCAAGTTCGCCGTCTAATACTTCAACCGTTGGGTTGATGAACACCCTTGGTTCACTCTTATCCTCAGACAGATCCATCACAATGATCTGCCTGTGAACGTTTACCTGGCTAGCGGCCAAACCAATGCCGGGCGCATCGTACATTGTCTCGAACATGTCGTCGATTAGGGTACGGTCGGCGTCTGTTACCTCATCCACCTTTTTGGCGATGGTGCGCAGACGGGGGTCTGGGTATTCGAGTATGTCTAGTATCATAGTGCTCGTGTGCCTGACTTTTAACGTTGTCTTTTGTAACCGTGTGAAAGCGATCTTTGAAATGCGACAGCGTACTGCGCAAATTGTTCCGCTCGCACTAATATAAGCCGCGTTGTGCCCATTTAGGGACATTATCTAACAATTCATCGATTGAGTACAAACTGATCAGGCAATAGTTAAAACCTTTCGTAAATCCCATAGAATTTACTGGAAGAACAAAACATAACATCACAATTCGCGAGACTTCTTCTATAGTAACGGGCATTACAACGTAATAAGCTGCGGACAACCGACCGCATCCTTACCTGAATGCATAGAATCAAGCACGCGATCAAGGACTTAGACAATGAGGAAACTGCTGTACGCTCTGGCGGCCACTATGCTGCTAGCAACCTCGTGGGCTCATGCTGCGCCAGAACTGCGGTCTGATCATCCTGAGCGTTACACTGTTGTGAAGGGTGATACCCTCTGGGATATTTCGGGGCGTTTTCTGAGTGACCCGTGGTACTGGCCGGAAATCTGGCACGTTAACCCACAAGTATCCAACCCCCATTTGATTTATCCAGGTGATCGTCTCGCTCTGGTTTATATCGATGGCAAACCCCGCATCACCAAGGTGGCATCTAACAACGGTATTGTGAAGCTGTCACCTAAAGTGCGTTCCGAGCGGATTGACACACCGATTCCGGCCATCCCGCTGGATGCAATCAGTAGCTTTTTGACGGATACCCGCATTGTCAGTCCTGAGCTGATAAATGAGGCACCGTATATTCTGGAAGGTGAAGACAGCCGTATCATTATAGGTGCTGGCGACCGGGTTTACGCCCGCGGCAAGAAGCCAGCAGATAAGGTGGGTGTTTTCCGTCGCAGTAAGGAATTTGTGGATCCGGATACCGATGAGTTTCTTGGCCTGGAAGCGCGCAGTATCGCCCGTGGTGATGTGGCTGCCGAACACGGCGATGTTCTGACAGTAGACCTGACACGCTCAAGCGAAGAAGTGCGCATCGGTGACCGTTTGCTGGTTAATGAAGATAGGCGCTTAACCACCAGCTTTATGCCTAGCTCCCCTGACGATCAGGTTGAAGGCAAAATGATCTCTGTGGATGGCGGTGTTACGCAGATTGGCCAGTACAACGTAGTGGCCATCAACCGTGGCAGCCGCGAGGGACTGAAAGCCGGCAACGTGATGGCGGTTCTCAAAAGCGGTAACTTCGTGCGCGATCCCATTACCAAAGAAACCGTTGAGCTGCCCTCCGAGCGAGCCGGCCTGCTGATGGTATTCCAAGTGTATGAAAAAATGAGCTATGGCCTGATCCTGCAGGCAACTCGCCCACTGGCGGTGGGTGACAAGGTTACCAATCCCTGATCCCGTAGCCGGTTAATCAAAAGCCGGGCCAGGAAGGCCCGGTTTTGTTGTTTCCAAGGATGATGCTGTGTTTTCCTCTCGCTCTGCGCAGTGGCTGTTTCTCACCTGTTTGCCCAAATTCGGACGCACCCGACGGCGTGCCATGCTCGCAACCATTCCTTATCTCCCTGATCTTCTTGCCAAAAATGCTGCAACGCTTAAGGCCCATGGCCTGACTGGCGAAGCTGTAGCTGCTGTCTTGGCCTGGCAGCGGCAAGATGAAACCAATGTGGCGGTGCAGACCACTCGGCAGATTCTGCGGGATTGTGACCGCCACGGTATCGATATCGTCAGTTGGCAGCACGCCGATTACCCGGAGGCCCTCAGGCACATTCATGATGCGCCACTGCTGTTGTACACCCGGGGAGATTCCAGCCTGTTGCGTCGCGAACAGATCGGCATTATTGGCAGTCGTAACGCGACGCCTGCGGGCTTGGATCACGCTCGCCGCTTCGCAGCAGAGCTGAGTAAACGGGGCTTGCTGGTAACCAGTGGTCTGGCGCTGGGTGTGGATGGTGCGGCCCATGCCGGGGCACTGGATGCCGGGCACTGTACTATTGCAGTGGTTGGTTGTGGGCTTGACCGTATTTACCCTAACCAGCATCGCCGGCTTGGCGAGCGAGTTATCGGCGGCGGCCTGATGGTTTCTGAATACCCACCTGGCACGCCTGCAAGGGCTGCGCACTTTCCCCAGCGTAACCGCATTATCAGCGGTCTGAGCCGTGGCATTTTGGTGGTAGAAGCCGGCCTTAAAAGTGGTTCTCTGATTACGGCGCGCATGGCCCTGGAGCAGGGGCGTGAGGTTTTTGCGATTCCCGGGTCGATTCATAGCCCTGTGGCGCGGGGTTGTCACGATTTGATCAAGCAGGGCGCTCGGCTAGTTGATCAAGTGGATGACATCATGGAAGAGCTGGGTGCTGCTTGGTCGCTCCCGGCCGGCTGTGCCTTATCAGAGTCAGACGCCACACCGCCAATGGCGGACCGACCTGCAACCAGTCAAATGGGTGCTCTACAGAGCCGGGAAATCGCGGTGTTTGAGGCATTAGGGTATGATCCCCAGTCAACCGATGCACTGTGTTTGGCAACCGGTCTCCCGGCCAACCAGCTTGTACAGTCTCTTCTGCTTCTCGAGCTAGAAGGGTTGGTGAGTTCTGCCCCCGGAGGTTTCCAGAAAATTGCCTAAGCCCAACCCCTTAACCGACCAGCAATTACAGCTTGCTCGTAGCGCGATATTGCATGGCGGTGTTATTGCCTACCCTACGGAGGCCGTGTGGGGCCTGGGATGCGATCCCTGGAATCTTCAGTCGGTCACGCGCATTCTTGCGCTCAAGAATCGGCCAGTGGAAAAGGGCATGATTTTGGTCGCGGCGTCCGTGGAGCAGGTGCGTTTTCTGTTAGACCTCCTGCCCGAGGCTCTTCAGAAGGAGGCCAGTAGCCATTGGCCCGGCCCGGTTACCTGCCTGTTGCCAGATGTGAACAAACAGATTCCCGATTGGGTGCGTGGC
This sequence comes from Marinobacter sp., assembly GCA_052089485.1. GTDB lineage: Bacteria > Pseudomonadota > Gammaproteobacteria > Pseudomonadales > Oleiphilaceae > Marinobacter. The sequence goes on from JBQCZX010000158.1 coordinate 7,387, forward strand.
AGCCACAGCTCGATTGCAGTCAGAGTCAGTGAACACCCGGTGGTTAAAGCTTTGTGTGAACGCGTTGGCATGCCCCTGGTTTCCACTTCCTGCAATCCCGCCGGACAAGAGCCAGCGCTTAATGCACAGCAAGTTCTCGGGTATTTTGAGGGCCGGCTCGACCAGATTGTGCCGGGCGATCTGGGCGGCAACCAGAAACCCAGTCGCATTATTGATATTGTCAGCGGCAAACAGCTTCGTTAGGAGAATTCATGCCACAGCAACCGGATAGCAATGCGGTCAAGCAGTATCTGCTTGGCCTGCAAGACACCATATGCCAGCGCCTGGAAGCACTGGAAGGCGGCGCGGAGCTTGTTCGTGACGCTTGGGATCGCCCCGAAGGCGGTGGCGGTGTAAGCCGTGTGATCAGCGATGGCCGAATTTTTGAAAAAGGCGGGGTCAACTTCTCTCACGTGATGGGCGACACCATGCCTGCATCTGCCACCGCGCACCGCCCCCATTTGGCCGGCGCACCTTGGCAGGCCATGGGCGTCTCCCTGGTGATCCACCCGAACAACCCTTATGTGCCCACTTCCCACGCCAATGTGAGGTTCTTTATCGCCACGCCGAAAGATGGCGAACCGGTTTATTGGTTTGGCGGTGGCTACGACCTAACACCGTATTACGGCTTTGATGAAGATTGTGTGCACTGGCACAAGACCGCCAAAGATGCCTGCGCTCCGTTCGGCGAGGACACATACCGCCGTTACAAAGACTGGTGCGACGATTACTTTTACCTGAAACACCGGGATGAACCGCGGGGTGTGGGCGGGCTTTTCTTTGACGACCACAACACCGGGGATTTTGAACAAGATTTCGGCCTGATGAAATCCGTGGGCAACAGCTATATTGAGGCCTATGAACCCATTGTTCGGCGCCGCATGGACCTTGCTTACGGCGAGCGCGAACGGGATTTTCAGCTCTACCGTCGCGGCCGTTATGTGGAGTTTAATCTGGTGTACGACCGTGGCACTTTGTTTGGTCTGCAGTCTGGCGGGCGCACAGAGTCCATTTTGATGTCGTTGCCGCCCCTGGTGCGGTGGGATTACAGCCGGGTACCGGAAGCAGGTAGCGAAGAAGCACGCCTAACGGAGCATTTTCTTACCGGACGCGACTGGCTGGCCGGCGACGGGCAGTAAACGAGGTATGTCATGAGCAATGAGCTTTATGCGGTGGTGGGCCACCCGATAAACCACAGCAAATCGCCAAAAATCCACAGCCAGTTTGCCCAGCAGACCGGCGAGCCGGTTGAGTACACAGCGGTTCAGGCGCCTCTGGATGGCTTCGCGGACACGGTTCGCCAGTTTTTTGAGGGTGGCGGCAAGGGCCTGAATGTAACGGTACCCTTTAAGGAACAGGCTTGGGAGCTGGCGGATTGCCGGGCAGTGAGAGCTGAAAAAGCCGGTGCGGCGAACACCTTGTACCAGAACCAAGAGGGTCAGTTGGTAGCAGACAACACCGACGGCCATGGACTGGTTCGGGATCTGCTG
>JBQCZX010000159.1:0-8880 GCA_052089485.1 Marinobacter sp.
CCATCACCTGAGCGCGTTTGATTTCGGCATCCCAGTAGGCGCCCTTCACCAAGCGGACCATAATGCGACGGTCGAGTTTTACCGACAAAGCATAAAGCCAATCGAGCGTGTGCCCCGCGCGCTTGCCAAAGGCTTGAACGACCACACCAAAACCTTCCCAATCCGCCAGCGCCGGGTCAGACATGATGCCTTCGATAACATCCAGAGAAAGATCAAGGCGATCCTGCTCTTCGGCATCTATGTTAAAGCCCATATTGGCCGCTGCGGCTTTCTTCGCCAGCTTAAGCGCACGGGGTAAGAGCTCATTCATTACCCGCTCTTTCTGGCCATATTCGTAACGAGCAAGCAACGCGGAGAGCTTGACGGAAATACCCGGGTTTTTGCGCACATCGCCGGTGCAATTCTGGGCAATGCTGTCAATAGCCTCGGAATAAGAATCGTAATAACGCTGGGCGTCAGCATCGGTGCGAGCCGCTTCGCCAAGCATGTCGTAGGAATATGTATACCCCTTTGCCATAGCGGATTTAGCTTCGTTCTGTGCTTCGTCGATATCACGCCCCAGAACAAACTGACGGCCCATTTCTTTCATGGCCTGCCCAGCCACCGTGCGAACCACCGGCTCGCCCAAGCGCTTAACCAATTTACGAAGCGTATCGCCCACGGTGTGGCGCTCAGAATCTTTCAGCAGGTTGCTGGTCAACAGCAACGCAACGGTGGTGGAGTTTATCAACGTAGAGGACGCTTTACCTACGTGGGAGCTCCAGTTGCCTGAGGTAATCTTGTCTTCAATCAGCGCATGGATGGTTGTGTTGTCTGGCACGCGCAACAGCGCCTCTGCCAAACACATAAGCGCCACGCCCTCTTTGGTCGTGAGGCCGTACTCTGCAAGAAACTTTTCCATGATCGTGGATTTTGCGTTTTCCCGAACACTTCGTACCAGGTCGGCCGCACGGGCAGAAATCGCCTTGCGCTCTGCCTCAGACAACTGAGCGTCAGCAATCATCTCGTGAATCACTTTGTACTCATCTTCGAGATAATAATCACGAATCGCCTGCCGACTTTCGGCGAGCTCGGGCGTCACTGATTGCTGCGATCTCATAGTTATAACCTCTCAGTTGTTTATCTTTCTTGCATTCTACCGACAACGGCAAAGACTATTTCCCTTTAAAAACCGAAATCACATTCTGTTTCGGCTTTATTGGCTGCTATAAATGTATTAATTATCTCTCATGGAATACAATTTCAGGCAAAACATGGTGAATCATTTAACAAAACTAGTCCCAAGCCTTTGGGGGATCTGGCGTTTACAGCCTACAGCATAGTGCCCATGTCCGTGACTTGCCCAAAAGTGGCAGTTTTATGCTTTGTGAAGGATAGAACAACATGAGCGAGCTAGATCGCATTGATCACTCCATTATTCGTGAACTGCAAAAAAACGCGCGGATTACCATTACTGAGTTAGCCTCTCGGGTGGGCCTGTCTAAAACCCCGTGTCAGGTGCGTATGCGTAGTCTTGAGGAGCAGGGATTTATTACTGGCTACACCGTGCTGGTGAATCAGACCAAACTGGGGCAAAGCCACATCGCCTTCGCTCAGGTAACGTTGAACGATACCAGCAGCGAGGCACTGAAGGCCTTCAACACAGCCGTCAAACAGATCGCCGCTATTGAGCAATGCCACATGATTGCTGCCAATTTTGATTACCTGATGAAAGTGCGAACACGCAACATGGCCGAGTACAGGCAGGTGCTGGGCGAGCAAATTTCAGCCCTGCCCCATGTGCTGCAAACCAGTACGTTTGTGGTGATGGAAAACGTGAAGGATGCAGGGCTATAGGCTAAAGATAGAAAGCCTACTTGTTGACCCTGGCCAACCCAAGGGAAGAAACGTGTAAGCCAAGCTCACCTCGGTACAACGCGTTGCCGATACCAAGCACAATATTTTCCACCGTGAAATTGGACGACACGGCACTGGCACCACCAGCAGAGCGGGATTCCAGCACAAGCACTAACCGCAGGAGGTCAAGAAGCCGGATAACCAGATCCAAAATACTAAAATCGTCTGGTGCGTTCTCTATCTGAGACAAAACGTGGGCTTTAGCCGCCTCTACAACATGAGTTTCGTGGTCGGTTAAATGCTCTACCCCCAGGCATTTGATCGATTCAACGCGCTGCTCACGCTCTCGCCTGATCGCCTCCATGCATAACTGCCCAGAGTTTTCCGGCTCATCCCCCCCGCGAAGAATACCCGCAAGACGAAAATCCACCTTGCCCTGACGGCGCAGTTGATCAAAATCGTTCTTCAAGCTTTCTTTGGCATGGGGCAAATAACGCTGAACCGCTGTCTCGCGAGCTTGCTCCAAATCCTCAAGCGTCGCCAGATTAACCAATGAACTCATCACCCGCACACAATGCAGCAGGTGCTCCCATATAGCCGGTTCGATGGCATACGGGTTCCCTGGAAGTACACGTTTGATGGAGACAAACTCGAAGTATAGCGCCGTCACCTCCTGCTCCGAGAAATCAGACGTGCGAATAATGCGGCGCAGCCCCAGCTTTTCAATATCTTTCAAAAGACTGGGAATTAGCATCAAGACGTAATGTTTTGCGCCTTCTGATATCGACATGCCTGACTACTGCCCCGCTTTGAACCTTCTCCTACCTTAGCACCAAGACCCTTCTCTCGCTGCTTTCATTTCACCATAGTTGGTCATTCGCTAACACAGCCGGCACTCAGAAACTGAGCGGAAAATTCCGCCGGAGCAAGCGGTTTGCTGAAATAAAATCCCTGGCCAACGTCACAGCCATTGGCCAACAGGTAGCTCATGGCATCTTTATCTTCGACACCTTCGGCGATAACCCTCAAGTTAAGGCTTTGCCCCATGCCGATTACGGCATTTACAATGGCCGCTTTGTCCGGATCCGACGAGATGTCGTGAACAAAACTCTTATCGATCTTCAGTTCATCAACGGGAAGGCCCTTGATATAGCTTAGGGACGAACAGCCGATGCCGAAACCGTCCACCGCAATTCGCACTCCCATTTTCTCAATGGCACTTACCCGGTCCTTTGCTCCTGCCAAATCGCTCATCAAAACCGACTCCGTCAGTTCCAGCTGCAGCATGTCAGCCGACAGCCGGAAACGCTCCAGAAGTGACTCTATATGCGTCACCAGATCGTCGGAGCGAAGCTGAACGATCGATAGGTTCACAGACAAGCGCAAAGCCGGGTGGCCGGCATCAAGCCAATCCCGCGCTTGGCGACAGGCCTCCTCGAGGACCCAGCCTCCTATGTATTGCATGACATCCCAGTTCTCCTCTGCCGCGGGGATGAAGCGCTTAGGCTCGATCTCCCCCAGCTTAGGGTGTTGCCACCTCAGCAACACTTCTGCGCCCACCACCTTGCCAGTGCCCAGGCAAATTTGGGGCTGGAAAGTCAAAGACAGCTGGTTGTCGGCCAGAGAATGGCGCAAATCCTCTTGCAGCTCTCTACGCTCCCTAATTCGGCGGTTCATTTCTGGCGCAAAGAACTGGACGTTATTACGACCATAGGCTTTGGCCTGATACATTGCGGTGTCCGCGTGTTTTATCAGTGTTTCCGGATCCTCGCCATCTTCCGGAAAGACGCTGATGCCAACGCTGGTTGAGATCGCCACGGCATCGCTGTCAAGCTGAAACTCCGCGGTAAGACTGGCCGCGATTTTAGCTCCCAGTTCGTGCAGAGACTCCATAGCATCAAATTCGCCCACCAGTATTATGAACTCGTCACCACCAACCCGGCACACGGTATCTGTGCGCCGCACGCAGTCTTCAAGGCGTCCGGCCACCTGCCTGAGGAGTTCGTCGCCGGCGGGATGGCCAAGCATGTCATTGACCTCCTTGAACAGATCCAAGTCAAGGTACATGAGCCCCACCCATCCCCCATGACGCTCTGCATGAGCCAGTTCCTGGGCCAGCCGGTCTTTGAGCAGAGCCCGGTTTGGAAGGCCAGTCAGAGCATCGTGAGTCGCCATGTGGGCCAACTGTTCGTTTAGCCCACGAACCTTACTGACATCGCGCAGCGTAACGACCACCCCGAAAAAATGCTCATCCGCGTCTAACAGCGGAACCACAATTTCTTCCAAAGTAACGCGTTCACCGTCATTTCGAAGCAACACGATCTCCGACGGGTGTGCCTCCTGCTGATGAGTCTTGAGCGTCATGTAGCTCATGCTTCTAACTGGGCGCCCACTGGTTTCGTCCACCATTACCAGTATGTCGCCCACCAGTTTGCCCAGCACGTCATTCTGTAGGCAACCAAGGATGGTTTCAGCCGCCGGATTCAGATAATTAATCCGGCCTTCCACATCCGTACACAGGATGCCATCGCCAATGTTTCCCAAGGTTAACTGCAGACGCCTCCGCTCCGCCGTCAGTGTCCGGCGCGAGATCTCGGCGTAGGACACCACACTCTCAACAATGGCACCGTCCACTGCGCCAAACAGATACATCAACTCTTCACCCGTTAGGGCGGTAAGATTTTGCGACAACTTCTCGATTATGACGTTGCGCAGCAGTCCGTACTCCCGAGTAACCTCTTGCAGAGAAAATCCCCAGTTCCAGCGATGTTCAGCATGCGTGCGTGCAGCCTCTGGCGACAAGCAAACGGAACTGCGGGTGGAGTCAGGGTTTTTGGCGTGGCTTGCAATCGCATTGAGTATTTCCGGCAAGCCATCTCGGAGCTGGATACTACGCAGCTCGCTGGCACTCCCCGAAGCTGCCCGCGCTTGCCCTTCCCACGTCGTCAGAATGGACTCGACCTCAGCCCGAAGGAAGGCAGAAAGACGGAAACGCGATTGCGCGGGCTCAGAGACTAGGGACATATATTTTTTTCTTAATTGCACGCGAATGCGCGGTTAAATGGAAGAGCTTCCAGTTCCTCTTTAAAACAAGTGTAGAGACACTTGGCACGCTCTGTCGAGAACTGAATCATGCAATGAGAACTAAAGGCGGTAGCGGCGGCTTCCGGAAGAGTTAACCTGAAAAGGTGGATGCTGTTTCTCTACGCTTGACCCGGCGCGCCAGGTGAACCATCACCACACCCAACGCCATCACCAAAAGGGTAAGCCAAAGACCCTTGGTATAAGTACCTTCCACTTCAGCCAAGTAGCCAACAACGGCGGGCGCGAGCATCTGGGCAACCCCATAGCTGAAGGTAAGCCGGCTCATGGGCCGGGAAGGGTTTTCAGGGAACACGCGCCCCACCATTGCCAGCATCATGCTGACAATACCTATGAAGCTGGCGCCATAAATGACCGCGCTGAGCATCACGCTGGCCATACTGGTGTTGAGGATCAACATCAGGATACTTACGGAATTGAGCGTGTAGGCAAGATAGAGTGCCGTCCACTGCCCCCAGCGGCGGGTGAACACATCCCACAGCCAGCAGGCAGGTGTAGCTGCCAGGCCGGCAATGAGCCAGATAAGCCAACCCTGGCCACTGAGTTCGGGCATGGATTCGGCAATAGCCACGAGAAAAGTCGCCGTGACCACATAGCCAACACCGGCACAAAAGTAGGCCAACTGCAGCATCAGGATAAACCGGCTTCGGTCATCCCCGGCATTTGAACTGCCGGTTTTCGGCATAGCACAGGCGCGATAATCCGGCATCCAGCGCCATATAGGTATCAAGAGTACCAGCGCTGCCAGACCGTAGATCACCCATTGTTGATCCCAGGTAAACGCATCGCGAATCAGCTCTGCCAGAACGGCCGTCAGCACAATACCCAACCCTATCCCCGAGAAGAACACGCCTAGCTCGGATTTTTGGTTATTCTTAATGAGCCAACTCATCAACAGGCCAGCACCGAGCAACATCCCGGTTGAGGTGCTCAGCCCGGAAATGAAGCGCAGTGGATACCAAAGCCAGAGATTGGTGGTGTATCCCATGAGAACGGTGGAGACCACCGCCACAACAAGGCCCAGCTGATACAGCTTTACCTTGAGGCCGAGATCACTGATTCGAGTAATCAGGAGCGCGCCGGTAAGGTAGCCGGCGTAATTCACCGTGGCCAACATGCCAATCACCGACTGACTCAACCCAAGCGCTTCTACCATCTCGGGAATCATCGGTGTGTATGAGAACCGGGCGATGCCCACCGTGACCACAACCGCGATCACGCTGGCAACCAATACCTTGGCGGTCTCCTTTGTTATCATGGGCCTCCTTACCTCGGGCTAGGCCCGGCTTAAGAACTTTCGTTCTTCTACGTTGATCTTAATGCGATCACCGGTAGAAATATGCTCAGGCACCTGGATAATCAGCCCAGTGGACAAGTTAGCCGGCTTGGTACGAGCGGTTGCGGAACCACCTTTAACAGACGGATCCGTTTCAACAATTTCCAGCTCTACCGTTTGCGGCAGTGCAAGCGCGACCGGTGCTTCACTGACTAAAATAACCACAACGCCCTGGGTGTCTTCGGTGATGAACAGCAGTTCGTCTGCAATAGCTTCCCGGTTCAGGCTGTACTGGGTGAAGTCCTCGCTATCCATAAAAACGTATTCATCACCATCAGAATAGGAGAAAGTCGCCGGCCTGCGCTCAAGGTCGGCAAGATTCAGCATATCCGAATCTTTGAACGTTTCATCAATTTTGTTGCCCGTTACCACATCGTACATGCGCATGCGATAAAGGCTGCCGCCGGCACGACCCTGAGGCACCGAACGGTCGATATCCCTGACAAAATACACTCGATCCTGATATTCAACCGCAGAATTCTTCTTGATTTCACTTGCTCTAGGCATCTTTATAAAGCTCCAAAACAATACCGTAAACGCGTCCATGCTGGGTATGCGCCAGTGTGTTTCACACGAGCAACTCTACCCGCATACTTGCCCTGCAGTAACAGGGCGAGTGAGTACTATAGGCCATTCAGCAAAAAGCTTCTTGGCGCTTTAACGGGATTCATATAAGAAAAAGCAATTTGATGTAAGCTATGCGCCATTTACGGCTAACCTGAAAGGTTTTATGAAAGTACCCAAGAGATTACAACCCCTGGTCGATGATGGCATGGTCGACGAAGTGCTTTTCCAGCTGATGAGCGGTAAAGAGGCACAGGTTTACGTGGTGCGATGTGGCGACCAAATATGCTGCGCAAAGGTATTCAAGGAAGCAAAGAAACGAAGCTTTAAGCAGGCCGTTGAGTACCAGGAAGGCAGAAAGGTTCGCAACAGTCGCCGCGCCCGCGCCATGAGCAAAAAGACCCGCTACGGTCAGAAAGAGCAAGAAAACGCCTGGCTCAACGCCGAGGTGGATGCTCTATATCGCTTAGCCAGAGCAGGCGTGCGCGTACCAGAGCCCATGGGCTTTGTAGACGGCGTATTACTGATGGAAATGATTGCCGATACCGATGGCAAGGCTGCCCCACGGCTGGATGATGTCAGCCTTCCTGCAGAACAGGCTAGAGACTACCACGGCCGGGTAATCGGCGAGATTGTCCGCATGCTAAGCGCCGGGCTGATCCATGGCGACTTGTCAGAGTTCAACGTGCTGGTGGAAAGCGACGGCCCGGTGATCATCGACTTGCCACAAGCCGTAAACGCTGCGGGCAACAATAATGCCGAGCGCATGCTTGAGCGGGATGTAGACAACATGCGCCGCTATTTTGGCAAATACGCGCCCGACCTGCTGGTTACAGACTATGGCAAGGAAATTTGGGCGCTGTATGAAAGCGGCGACCTGCACCCAGACAGCAAGCTGACGGGATGCTTTGAGCACGATACCCACAGCGCCGATGTAGAAGAACTTATGGCGGTGATTGATTCCGCCAAAGAGGAAGAACTCGAGCGCCAGGAACGCATGCTGGACAACGACGAGGACTAGCGCCCGCCGAGCACTTACCACGCCAGCCAGATAACGTGTTTAGCCCCTTTGCCGGGGCGGTGAGCCCTTACCGTTACGGCTTCCGCCGTAAGCCCGGCACGCTTCAGCCGTTCGGTAAACGTCGGGTCCTGCCCGGCTGACCAATAGGCCAAAATACCGTCTGGCCGAAGCGCGGCCTGGGCTGCTTCGATGCCTGCCGGTGTGTACAACCAATCGTTTTCTTTGCGCGTGTGTCCCTCAGGGCCGTTGTCGATATCCAACAAAATGGCGTCGTAACTGGCGGGCGAGTCTTTAATTAACTGAACCGCATCGCCAATATGCACCTTGGCGCGGGGATCTTTCAGCGGATAGCCAGCTGCGCTGCCTAAAGGCCCAAGATTCCACTGCTCTACTTCTGGCACCAGTTCCGCAACGGTCACTTCCGCTGTTTCGCCCAGAGACTGCAAAGCCGCTGCGAGAGTGAACCCCATACCCAATCCGCCAATGAGCACTTTCGGTGCTGGGTGATCCGCAATGCGCTCACAGGCCAAAGTTGCAAGTGCGTCCTCCGAGCCATGCACGCGGGTATTCATCAGTTCACCGGAGATACCAGCGACTCGGATCGAGAACTCATCATTGCGCTGAAGCAAGCGCAACTGTGTGCCCTTACCAGGAATGGTTGCCGTACCAAGCAACTCAAAACGAGCCATAAAAACCTCTGAAGATTAAACGCCGGGGGAGAGTTAATACTTAAGGGTTAAGAATCAGGGATCAAAAGTTGGATAAAATCAGGTCTGCGCGAGAATAGCTCGTTCTTCTTGCCCGGGCAGCACGCCCGTGAGCCAGGCTTCAATAACCATTTCGCCCTGCTGGTTAGACAGCACCGCTTCAGCCTTCGCGCGGTTGCGCTCATTGACTTCTGTAATAGTAAACACGCAAGTAATGGTATCGCCAAAATAGACGGGCCGCCGAAACCGGAAGTTCATTCCCGAGGCTAGCCAGCCAATCTGCCCACCTATTTCGGTAATCATGCCGCCGACCA
>JBQCZX010000160.1:0-8835 GCA_052089485.1 Marinobacter sp.
TGTTCAAGAAAACTCTAATAAGTCTTGCCGTGGCGTCTTCCCTTGGGCTAACAGGCTGCCTTAGTGGCGGTGATGAGGGGGCAAATGCTAATCCGGATTATGAGATTGAAGACACTACAATTGATCGGAGTTTAGTGCGGCCTGTATACAACCCAAATCCATTGGCTGGGGAAAAAACAGCGTTTCCTATTAACGCAGATTTGATTCTGTTGTTGGGCGCGAGCCAAAGCGCCAACTATGATTTCACAGGCCTTTCAACGGGTGATACACCCGCAGACGATGCCGTAAACCGCCTCTCAGGTTTTTCCACTTCTGGCGCTTTCAGCCTGAAGTTTGACGGCTCGCTGAATCCCGCCTCTGTTATGGCAAATGCTACTGTATTTATGGTGCCTCTAAACGTAGGGCCTGCTCTTGCCTCAGCCCCTGCAGCACTACCAAACACAAACCCAGGCACCATTGTAGAAGATAACCCGTTCGGCAAAGGCCTTGGCCTTGTACAACCGAACTTCAGGGCCGATGTCGTAAGCCTGGATGGTGGCAGCGATAACGCGATTCGTGTTGTGCCTTTAGAGCCGCTCGAAGAGGGTCAGAAGTATCTAGTCATTGTTTCTGACGACGTTGTCGGCGCAAATGGTAAGCCAATCGCCCGCGCAGTGCAGGATGTTGCGCTGGCAGATGGCGAACTGGGTAACCCGGCGCTAGAAAGCGTGAAAGATATCCTTCTGGCGTCTGACTCTCTCGCCAACGGCTTCCTCACGGCTAATGAAACCGGCTCCAAATCTGCTCTCGCCTACACATTCACAACTAACGCGGATACAGACGTTTTGAGGGCCATGATGGCTCCTGCGGCGTTCGGCGAGGCCTTGGGGCAGAAGATTGGCTTCAATGCTCAATTGCAGGTGATCAGAGACAACTATCCTGATCTGAACTTCTCAGAACTGACCACGAAGCTTGGAAAGATCGCTGGCAAAGCAGAGGCGCTAAGCGAAGGCAAGCTTGACCCTAGCACGCTGACCACTGCCGAACTGACATCGACTACCAAGCTGGGAGAGATTACTCCGCTGATTGCTCCCGCCAAGATCGAAGCAGCGATAGGCGCAGAGGTTGGAAAAACACTGCATATCCCGGTTCCTCGCCCTTCGTTTTTCTTCCCTGCAAAATCGGCGACAGAGCTCGCTACTATTAAAACCCTCGATTCAAGCAACCCAATTAGTATGGCAGCACAGCAGGTACAGGTATCAGAGGGCGCAATCGCTCTTCCTTATTACCAGTCCCTCCCAGGTGACTCTGGTGCGGGCATCGTAACGGGAAGCTGGTCTGGCAGCACGAGCCTAGAAGCGGGCCTGAACGAGAGTCTCACACCGGGTGAAACAATTTTCTCTTTTCTACGTGATATTGATGGCCAATTGAACGTGAACGGCTATTTCCCGTTCCCGCAAAAGAATGCTACCACGACAGTTCCTATTGTTATTTTCCAACCAGTACTGGACGGAACAGCTGCACAGCCATCATCGTGCGTAAACCCAACAGCAGGCAAGCCCAACGGCGTAACCATTTTCCAACACGGCATTACCGTTGACCGCAGCGTATCAATGCTTCCGGCTATCCTGCTTGCCCAGAGTGCCTGTCAAACTGTCGTTGCTATTGACCAACCTCTACATGGACTGGCTGGTGCAACGAACGGACGCGTGCCAGGACTGGATACGCTTGACGCAGATCTATTAACCTCGACCGTGAACGGGATTCTTCCCTCCGTTGCTGGCACACCGCTTGAAGCTCAGCTAAATGCACTAATCAGTGCCGATTATATTGGCGAACGCCATTTCGGGTTTACAAATAATGGTGAGCTGAAACCAATTGAAGCCGATCCTGCTGACATCTCATCAGGCAGCCTGTTTATCAATCCGGGTAATATGATGAATAGCCGCGACAACCTGCGCCAAGGAGTTGTGGACTTGCTGAACGTTGCTGCGTCGGTACAGACCTTTGATATCGATAGTAACTTCACTACACAAGGCGATCTCGCAGGCGTGCCAGTGAACTTCGTCGGCCACTCGCTTGGCGGCATTTCCGGAACGGCATTTGCAGCCCTTGCGAACGATCCACTCCTGAATGGAACGCTCAACGGGATCTACGATGCGCCCGACTCGCCGCTGGCTTCGTTTACGTTCCCAACCCTAAACTCTGTTGTACTCCACGACACTAGCGGACAGGTAACTCGCCTAATTGAGAACTCTCCGGGGCTCTCCAGCTCTCTTTTGAGTGGGCTCGCGGCCGCTGATGTAAAGCAGGGGAGCTCCAAATTTGAGAGTTTCTTCTACGTGTTCCAGTCCATTGTGGATGCATCAGATCCCGTCAACTTCGCCAAAGATTTGGGTGCGTCAACAAGCAATATCCTAATCTCAGAAGTCGTCGGCGATACAACCGTGCCTAACGAAGCAAACGTAGCCCCGTTCGGCAACGCTTTGTCCGCGCCACTGGCTGGAACCGAAGCGCTTATGGCATTGGTAGACATCGGAGCTGATCCGACTGATGGCAATCAGCTGTCTGATGGCGCAGCGTTGAGCATCGTAGACTCGAGCTCTGTTGCCAATACAGGCGCGCTGCCAGCAGCCTCGTTTTTCGCTGGTGATAACCCTTGCTTGGATGCCAACCATGGCACCTTCGTAGGCCCGCTTACCCCAGCAAACCCCGAGGATCTGCAGTGCCCTGGTGGCAGTGACACAAGAGCCGCATTCGCTGAAATGGTTCGCCAAACCGCTCTTGCTATCAATGGAGCACCTGTTCTGTCTGATAACCCTGCTGAACCAGATAACACTCCAGACCTCGGCGTTCTAGGCACTAGCGCTAAAATTGATAGCGCCCTGGATCAAAACTGATCGCACACTATAAGTAACCCAAGCCCGAGCATATCGGGGCACAAGAATACAACGAACCCCGGCTTTCCGGGGTTCGTTGTATTTGGTGAGAAGTAAAATGCTCAAGATGGCAGTGAGCCTTGCCTAGCTACCACAGGGCAAGAATAGACCTAAGCAGTGTGGTGCGGAGGGCAGGCCAGAGAAACGTTGCAGCAACAGAACAGGAGGGTGGTTTTGCCGACCCCTTCCTTGGGGCCGGGCTTTGAACTGTGTCCTTTAACTCACAGGTGTTTTTTGATTACTGACTAGTAATAGTTGTCTCACCATTGGTCACCAAACTCGCCATAATCTCATCCTCCGTGAACGGCAGTTTCCTGTACTCTTTTCTGGAGTACATCTCACTCTGATCCTTAAAGTAAGACGACATCGCATCTGAAGACTGTGAGTAGCTTACCAAACCATAAGCCTCAGGACCGTTATCGGTAAACTCAAGCCCGAAATGCCAGCTCGTGCCTCTGGCCATCAACCAGCCATCGACTCCGTCGCTGCCATCAGAAAGGCCAGCCGTATTGGCAATGGTTTCGGGTGCAATTCGCGGGAACCGCGTGTCCTCAGCAACCTTATCCTCTACAACACCAATGGCATTGAATGCGCCATCAATATTGCCGTCACCACCGTGCCAGGGAATCCCATCCATCTGAAAGATCGGTGTTCCGCCCGAGCCTGGTATTACTCCGCCTGACGTACGGTAGTATTGGAGAGTACCCAGAGCAGCTGTAGGCTGTATGCTCTGAGATTCAAGCGCACCCACTCCTGCAGAAAGCGCAAGAAGCATAGTGTCGCTCGGCGTTCCAGCATTTTGCGGATCGGGGAGCGCTGGGGTTCCAACAGGATCTGCGGGGCTGAACGGCTTGGTGAGATCAGCTGCCATACCATCCAGATAGTTCGCCATGAACACTCTGAAGATGTGCGCACCTTGGCTGTCTAGATTGTAGAGACCATCCCAGCTACTCAGAGCACTACACCATGAGGAAAGGTCACGCCCATCTACGGCCGTATCGCCTATGCCCTCACAACGCTGAAGCAGCTCTGGTAGAAGCTGCTCTGCGTACCACGCCCGGTTATTCCAGATCACGCCAATAAGCTCTTTCGCATTAAACTTGCCATCCTGTCCTGCAACAAGCGGAGCTGAGGGGAAACCGGAGTCCATCGGATTCTGAAGCATTTTCAGACCTAAGCGAGTACGCGCATTTATCGGAGATTTTTCCTCGCCATACAATGGGGAGTAGCCGGTCAAAAACTCATCAGGATTGGTTGCCCAGTAGCTGCTATTAGAGTTCTGAACCCAGTCAGTGCGTACAAGTTTTGGTTTCTGTTCGTAGGTCGTTAGCCCGCCACACTCGGTCTCAACCCAATCTTCAATAGATCGGCTTCCGTCTAGGAGCGTAACTTCATTATCAAATAGTTCGGCGTAGAGCGGCTCTGCAAAACGTCTCAGATTTACCAGGGCCATGGCCTTATCCGATAGATTTGGCACAGAACTACTGTCGATGAAAAAAGCATTACCTTGATCGTCGGCGTAGGTGGTATTCACCCAAAGTGTCGAGCCGCAGTTTTTGAAGACGTCCTGAAATTCCGACAGATTTTTTGCAAGGCTCATCTTCAGCCAGGTGTCCAGTAGGCCACCTGTGTCGGCATTGGCATCTCGGTAAGTCATGGCAACGGCTTTGCCCGCATTCAATGCTCCACTGCCTCCCCAGGCTGGCAGTGCAGGGTTAACAGCATTAGCGGCAATCATAGGGCCATACTCAGAGAAGTAAAAGTCTCGCTCAAATACCATCGGTTCTGGCATGCCAGGTATTTTCACTTCAATCTGGTAGTTCTCAACTATGACCGGCTTTTCTTGGCCGTCTTTCACATACGTCAGGTTATCACCATCTTTCAGTACCAATTCATACCAAGTGAATCGTCGGCTGCTAGACACAGTGTGAGACCAAGCAAGATTCTCGTTGAAGTTGATCAAAGGAACGGCTGTACCCAGAAGTCCAGCACCATGAACATTCAAATAACCTGGTACGGTCATTTGAACTTCATAAAGACGACTATGACCCGTGTAAGGAAAATGCGGGTTGGCTAACAGCGCACCCCTGCCCTGTTCAGTCATTGTTTTCCCGATACCCCAAGCGTTACTGGCGAGGCCAGTGTCGCTGGCGCCCTGAACGGACTTAGCAGAGGCTAATGCTGTGCTAACGACGTCTTTTTGCAACTGTTTAACTTTGTCGTTCGCAGCTACGTCCGCCACCGGTAAAGGTGCGGGGTTGAAACCTGGAGGCCCAGCAAGAAAAGCAGCACCAGTCGCAAACGCATCCCCACTGGCGAATTGCCCCACTATTCGGTAGTGAGCGATCAAATCAACTGGAGTAATGGTTTTGACCCACTCCTGGCCTTGGCACTCTGCCGGAAATGTCGTTGCATCTGTCTCAGTGACATAGCGGTTATATCCCTCAACAAAACCCTCGACCAGCGCGCGGCTCTCATCGCTAAGCGTGGGCAGTTCCGCTTCAGCACCACTGTAAATCTTCTGAACTTTATAGCTGAAGTCCGTCACGATGTTCAAGCCAACACCGAATTCAGTATCAGGACCCGGCCCAAAGTACTTAGCCCGCTCACTGCGCGCCTTAACGACCGCCTCAGCCAAAAGACAAACATTATCTTGAGCCTGGGCATAACCATGCCCAAACGCCGCCGACTTTAGGTTGTCGGCCTTAACATGTGGCACACCCCCTTCCGTTCTCCTTATTGTTGCCTCCAACTTGCCATCCGCCGGAAACAGGTTGGTATTTAGCTCCGGCTCCGGCGATCCGGATGACGAACTGCTGCCGTCAAAACAGCCGGCCAGCAATGTGCTGCCCAACAGCACAAGCGCTGCTCGGTACCCTGTTCGCATGGCCCGATAATTCCAGGTTTGCATAGTGTTACCCTTATAATTATTTACTACGGGACTCGCCGTCACCGGCTTCACCGGCGTCACTATTAAACCTAACAGAAGCGTAAGAAAACTGAACCCCCATTCAACCTGTTTGGCAACAAATCATGCTTTCTGCTTACCGCTGCCAAGCGTTTGCCCAATACAAGTAGTGGATGCTGGTGTCTTCTCAAACTTAATCGGAAACCCAATCTGCCTCTGCAGTGTGCCATCACCCCGATCAACTCCAATTACCATATCCCGCGCTTTCAGTTGCGGATGTTCCGCAGCTTCAGAAATGCTCAACACCGGCTCCACACAAGCATCCATATCAGCAAAAACAGTCTGCCACTGCTCCAGTGTTTTCTGCAGGATCTTTTCACTAAGCGCAGCTTTGAATTTCACCTGATGTTCCGGGTTCTGGCTGAGGGCAAAGCTCTTCATATCGGCCAGCTCGAGGATGTCGCAAAGCCTTGCGGAGAACTGGGGCTCCAGGCTGCCTACAGAAAGCCAACGGCTGTCTTGGGTCTGGTAGTAATCGTAGAAGGAACCACCGTTAAGCATGGCGCTTTCAGGCTTTTGTTCCTGCCCACCGGCAATGGAGGCAGCACCAGCCATGCCATTGAGGGCAAAGGCGGCGTCGGTCATGCTGATATCCACAAACTGCCCTTCGCCGGTTTGCTGGCGATGGACCACTGCCGCGAGTATGCCCATTACGGCATGGTGGGAGCCCCCGGCTACGTCTGCAATCTGGATGCCCATGGGCGGAGGCCCGCTCTCTTCGCGGCCACAATGGCTGCTCACGCCGGCAATGGAGAGGTAGTTGATGTCATGCCCTGCCCGATCTTTGTAGGGGCCAGTTTGGCCGTACCCTGTAATAGCGCAGTAGATAAGCTTGGGGTTAATCGCTTTCAGGGTTTCATAACCAATACCGAGCCGATCCATCACGCCGGGGCGGAACTGCTCGATCACGATGTCGTAATCCTTCACCAGTTCCAGAATTTTTTCTTTGCTGCCCTCTTTTTTAAGGTTTAGCGCAAGAGATTGTTTACCCCGGTTAAGGAATGCGTGGGAGGTGCTCACACCCGCATCGTGAGGCGGCATCACTCGGGTAAGGTCTACCCGGTCTGGCGCCTCCACCCTCAACACTTCTGCGCCCATGTCTGCCAAAAGCATGGTGGCGTAGGGCCCAGGCAGCAGCGTACTGAAATCTAGAATTCGCATTGAGGTCAAAGGACCTGCCATGGTGTTCTCCTTGTGCTTAGTGTGCATTGCTGGCCCCATGCTGCACGGTTTTACCATTGGCGCCAACTGCTTGTTACGCCATAACAATTAGCCGATTCTTACAGCCCCACTGGTTACACTCTCATTGCACTCTGGTTGCAATGTGGCTTGGGGGTTTTATGATAGGTCTCGTTTTAACGAAATGGCGAGTTAGATGTCTGACCTCACAGTTTCCCGGCACTTTGTACACGCCGCTTTGACCGGCGTTGAACGCGTGGGGCTTGATACCGAAGAGATTCTCCGGGATGCGGGTATTTCCACCGATTTGTTGCGCATTGAAATGGCTCGGGTAAGCAGTGACCAGTTCAGTTTGCTGCTACAAATTGTCTGGAGTCGCTTGAATGATGAGCTCATGGGCATGGGCCCCAGGCGCGCCCCGGCTGGCACGTTCGCCACTATGTGCGCGCTGGTTATTGACTGCCCTACCTTGGAGGCGATGTACCGTCGGGCGTATCAGTTCTCTCGCCTGTTCGATCCTATGGTGACCATGAAGCTGGAAACGGATAATCAGCAGGTGCGGCTAGTCACGCACATTGAAGGCGAGATCCACGATCCCCATTATTTTATGCGTGAAAGCCTCCTAGTTCTCTGGCACCGGTTAGGCTGTTGGCTGATCGGGCAACCAGTGGAGCTAGAAAAAGCCGAATTTGATTATCCCAGGCCCGCCCATGGCGATGAGTATCGCCACATTTTTCATTGCCCCCTGGAATTTGAGTCTGACTGCACAGCTCTAACGTTCGATAAACGCTTTCTTTCAGCACCTGTTATCAGAGACAAGTCGGAGATGCTCCAGTTTCTGAAAACTTCACCGGCGGATCTGTTATCCCGCCCAGACGAGAGCAATA
Source organism: Marinobacter sp. (assembly GCA_052089485.1). Lineage (GTDB taxonomy): Bacteria > Pseudomonadota > Gammaproteobacteria > Pseudomonadales > Oleiphilaceae > Marinobacter. The sequence goes on from JBQCZX010000160.1 coordinate 7,953, forward strand.
CATTTACTGGAAAAATACGGACACTCATTGGTCGGGATTTCTCAAAGCCCCTGCCCGATTTTGAATGGATTGCAGCCGAACTCCACACCAGCCCGCAAACCCTACGGCGCAGGCTGAAGCAGGAAAACACATCGTTCCAGGAGATCAAAGATCTTCTACGCAGGGATATGGCGATCTATTACTTGAGCCGGCAAGAGCTCTCTATTAACGACATTGCAGAAAAAGTTGGGTTTACAGAACCCTCCACCTTTCACCGAGCTTTCAAGAAATGGACGGGGGTTACCCCGGGCGCCTATCGGGAAGGCGAACGGGGTAATGTCGAAGCGGAGCGTTAAGAGCCCGAAGGCGCTTGCAGGTTACGGATTAACTTACCCAGAGTCTGCGCTATTTCTTCTGCCTGGTTTCGGTTGGGCGAAAGCTGGAGCAGGCGAGAGCCGTCTCGTGGATCGTATAGCCAGCAGGCAGCCACGGCCTGCTCACACCCCCACTCAACCTGAGGGTTCACACCAAAAACCGGGATCTGTGACGTTTTACGAGTAACACCGCCCGAGTCATTACGCCGAATCTCTTGGATATTAATAGCGTCACTGCCATTGCTCAGGCGATATTCAATGTCTGCTGGCTGGTCGAGGTGCACGATCTCCTGATCCTGCCGCCATCCGGCAACACCCAGCAGGCTATTGATGTGAAGAACAAGCGCCTCACGATCAGAGTCTGCAAGATACAGTTTGCGCAAAGACGCAACTCCCTTGTCGCCCGCTGGCTCAATCACAGCGATCTTGGAATCATCGCCAGCCTGCGGTGTCTGGGCGTTCTCTTTTCTTGCTCGCTCAATCTCTGTGATAAGTTTCAGGGCACCCTGATAATGACTGCCTTCCTCACC
>JBQCZX010000161.1:0-8708 GCA_052089485.1 Marinobacter sp.
CTGGTCACGCCCATGCATCCAAACGGTGACATTCACTGGGAGGATCTGGACAAGTTGGTGGATTTTCATCTGGAGAACGGTACAAACGGTATCGTTGCTGTGGGAACCACCGGCGAATCTGCAACGCTCGATCAGAAAGAGCACTGCCGGGTGATGGGTCATATCATCAAACGTGTTAGCGGGCGGATTCCTGTTATTGCCGGCAGTGGCGGCAACAGTACCCGCGAAGCCATTGAGCTGACTACCGAAGCCTACAAGCTTGGTGCAGATGCCTGTTTGCTCGTTGTGCCTTATTACAACAAGCCGACACAGGAAGGTCTGTATCAGCACTACAAGACAATCGCAGAAGCCGTGCCTGGCCTTAGCCAAATGCTCTATAACGTGCCGGGGCGCACCGCCTGCGACATGCTCAACGAAACCGTTTTACGCCTGGCCGATATTCCAAACATTGTTGCCATCAAAGATGCCACCGGCAATATCCCACGGGGTGCCGAGCTGATTGAAGCGCTTGACGGTCGCCTGGCTGTCTATTCTGGCGACGATGCCACGGCAGCTGAGCTGATGCTGGCAGGCGCGCAAGGTAATGTGTCGGTGACCGCAAACGTGGCGCCCAAAGGCATGTCTGAGCTATGCGCTGCGGCTACCGCCGGTAACCGGGAAGAGACGGAGCGTTTAAATGAGCTTCTGATGCCTTTGAACCGCAAGCTATTTTTGGAAGCAAACCCTATTCCAGTTAAATGGGCGCTTCAGCGTATGGGCATGATAGGCGAAGGTATACGGCTTCCGCTGACGCCATTCAGCGAGAAGTTTCACGCCGAACTTGAAGAAGCTATGAAAGCCTCGGGTGTACTCTGAGTTTGCTGATACCAACCCTGAAACAGTCCCATACAGAGAGTAGGCCAATGCCGGTTCTTTCAGGAACCCGTAAGTTTGTTGCGATCCGACCCTTAGCAATTGCATCCGGGCTTTTGCTTGCTGTTGCGACGTCTGGTTGCAGCTTGATTGAAGACCGTTCCGAGCGTTATGTGAACGAGAAAGAAGGCGATTCATTGGCGTTGCCAGACACAGCGGATTCGTCGCGCTTTGTTCAGGTAATGCCCGTTCGCCAGATAAACTCCGCAGATGCCAGCAAGATGTATCCGTCTGATATTCCAAGTCCTCCGGATATGACCTCGGAAATTCTCGACGAGAACTACGCAGTTGAGGAGCTCGATAGCCGAGCCTGGCTACTGGTAAACGATGTGCCGGGCCGCATCTGGCCAGCGGTAACGGCCTATATGAATGAGCAGGGCCTGGGTGTCGCCCAGGACAACCCACAATTGGGTCTAATGCAAAGTGAGCTGGCCAATTTCAGTAGGCGCGCCCGTGAGCTTCTTGAGCTTTCCAGTGAACCAGCCGAAGCAACCACTGCAGAGCCTAAAGCGGTATTGCAGGTTCGCATTGCGCCTGGTGTTCGCCGTAAAACGACGGAAATCCAAGTACGTAAGCTTACGTCGGAGGGCGTGGCGGCAGAAAGTTCGCCTTGGCCCAGTGAATTGATTTCTTGGCGCGGTGTGTCGGAACCCTCAGCCGAACAATTGGCGTTGCAGAAGCGCCTTCTTGCCAATCTTGGCGAATTCCTGAAAGCTCGTGAAGAGAGTAAATCATTCTCCCGTGCAGCTTCGGGTATGGTTGCCAAGCCGCTGGTGAAACTTGTCACTGACAATGATAAAGCGCAGGCCATCCGCATGGATCTCGACTACGGTCGCTCGTGGGCCGAAGTTAACCGGTCGCTCATCGAGTCGGACGTTGAGGTAATTGACCTCAACCGCAGCGAAGGTTGGCTCTTTGTTGATGCCCGCACCGCTGATGAGCGCGATCCGGGTTGGTTCAGCTGGTTCAGCGATAAAGAAAAAGCCCGCCATACCCACACGATCAACCTGGTTGAAAGCGATGGCCAGGTGCAGGTTATTGCTGAAGAGGCCGAAGGCTACAGCGGTGATAGGCGCGCTGAAGATCTGCTGACACGGCTGTTCGATTACCTATACTGATTAAGAAAGGGCGCCCGCCATGCGGGGCCCTGTTTCGGAGACTATAATGGAAAAGCGCGAAGAGCTTTACGCAGGCAAAGCCAAGTCTGTGTTTTACACCGACGATCCAGATCGTTTTGTCCTTGTTTTCCGGGATGATACCTCGGCGTTTGACGGTGAAAAGAAAGAGCAGCTGAATCGCAAAGGCATGGTGAATAATCGTTTCAATGGATTCATCATGGAAAAGTTGGAAGCCGCCGGTGTGCCCACACATTTTGAAGGTTTGTTGTCTGCGACCGAAGCACTTGTGAAAAAGCTGGACATGATTCCGGTAGAGTGCGTGGTGCGGAACGTCTCTGCTGGCAGCTTGTGCCGACGAATTGGTGTAGAGGAGGGGATGGAGCTTACCCCACCAACCTATGAGCTGTTTTTGAAAGACGATGCGCTGCACGACCCCATGGTAAATGAGTCTCTGGCGGTGAGCTTTAGCTGGGCGAGCGAAGTCGAGCTTGCGCGCATGAAAGAGCTGACATACAAGGTGAACGATGTACTGAAAAACCTGTTTGATGAAGCCGGAATGATACTGGTGGATTACAAACTGGAATTTGGACGTAGCGGTGGAGAGATTGTTTTGGGCGACGAATTTAGCCCAGACGGCTGCCGCATCTGGGATAAGGAAACCCGGAAGAAAATGGACAAGGATCGCTTCCGTCAAGGGCTGGGCGACGTTATCGAAACCTATGAAGAAGTTGGCCGCCGACTAGGCATCAATTTCAACTGATCATTACCGATAGATCCAAACAGGCAAAACGATACAGGTGCATTATGCGTAAACTGACACTTGCGGTAGGCAGTTCTTTGATTTTAGCCGCTCCTTTGGCCCAAGCCGATATTGCTGGCGTTGGGGCTAGCTTGAGCTATTGGGATTCTGACTTGTCTGGGGACATTGCCCATGACAATCGATCAGTGGACGTGGATAACCAGTTGCGACTGAAAAGCGACAGCAATGTAAACGCTAGCGTTTACGTAGAGCACCCCGTACCTTTGCTGCCTAACGTGCGGCTGGCTTATACGCTGGTTCAGCAAAGTGGTAATGGTGCGCTTACCAGTCAATATGATGGCCTGGCGGCTGGTCGAGTGAGCTCTGATTTGGATCTTGAGCAGTTAGATCTCACGCTGTATTACGAGATTTTGGATAACTGGGTAAATCTCGACTTGGGCCTGACCGTTCGTGATTTCTCTGGTGAATTACAGGTTGCGCAGGCCGGCAAGCCAACTAGCAAAACCAAAGTAGATGCAGTGCTACCACTAGGCTATGTCGCCGCGCGCTTCGACCTGCCACTGACCGGCGTAGCCGCCGGCATTGAAGGCAACATCATTTCCTTTAACGGCGATTCCATGCGCGATTTTAATGTGTATGGTCAGTATAGCGTCTCTTTACTGCAACTGCGTGCAGGCTATCGCCAACTCGCTATTGATTACGAAGATGGCAGCGACGAGTTTGACGTTAAAATTGATGGGCCATTCATCAGTGCGGGCCTGTCCTTCTAACGAAGGTATAGGAAAAGGAGCGAGGGACTTGAAGATTCTGGTGACGGGTACCGCCGGCTTTATCGGTGCGCAACTGGCGCAGCGGTTGCTTGAGCGGGGAGACGAGGTTATCGGCGTTGACAGTGTTAACGACTATTACGATGTCAGTCTCAAGGAAGCCCGGTTGGCACGCCTTACTGGCAATGCCGGCTTCACCGAAGTGCGCCAGGACATTGCAGATCGTTCTGTGATGTCAGAGATCTTTGCAAAGTATCGCCCCGAGCGTGTCGTACACCTTGCCGCACAGGCGGGTGTGCGATATTCGTTGGAAAACCCTAACGCCTACGTGGATGCCAACCTTGTTGGCTTCATGAATATTCTGGAAGGGTGCCGGCATAACGATGTGAAGCATTTGGTATACGCTTCCAGCAGCTCTGTATACGGTGCCAACGAGGCCATGCCGTTCTCCGTCCAGGACAACGTAGATCACCCGTTAAGCTTGTATGCAGCGTCAAAAAAGGCTAATGAGCTGATGGCGCACACCTACAGTCACTTGTATGGATTGCCCACCACCGGCCTGCGATTCTTTACCGTGTATGGCCCCTGGGGTCGCCCCGACATGGCGCTATTTATCTTTACCAAAAAGATTCTCGCCGGGGAGCCGATTGACGTGTTCAACCACGGCAATCACAAACGGGACTTTACTTACATTGACGATATTGTAGAAGGCGTTGTCCGTACGCTCGACCAGGTGGCTTTTGCCAATAACGAATGGAGTGGGGAAACCCCCGATCCTGGCACCAGCAAAGCCCCGTATCGCATTTACAATATTGGCAGCAATAACCCCGTAGAGTTGTCTCGTTTTATCGAAATAATTGAGGAACGAACGGGGAAAAAAGCTCAGAAGAACCTGCTACCCATGCAGCCAGGTGATGTACCAGCTACCTACGCAAACGTCGACAGTTTGATCAACGATGTGGGGTATAAACCTGAAACCTCCGTGGAAGAGGGCATAGCCAACTTTGTGGATTGGTACCGCGAGTTTTATCAAGTCTGATTCTGCGACCACCCACACTGGGTTAAATCGCCCCTTAAACGAAGGGGCGTAAATCGATACAAGCCGCTAATTCCTGCTTCAGTCAGCTTTTCCAAAGCGCTGTTCCAGCCAAGCATTGATATCACCGGATTCGTACATCCACTGTTCGCTGCCATCCTCGTTCTCAATCCGCAAACATGGCACCTTTATGTTGCCGCCACCTTGTTCAAGGTCGGTACGGTGAGTCCCATTGTGCTGAGCATCCCGCTTTTCAATATTCAGGTTAAGCCGCGCTATCTGCTTTCTGACTTTCACGCAGAATGGGCAAGTTTTGAACTGGTATAGCGCCAACTGTTCGCAGGCGGCATTTACTTTCTGTTGTTCCTCGGCACTGCGTTCTAAGGATTTTCCCGTACCCAGTTTTTCGCTCAACAGTACAAAAGGTGTCAAAACAAGGCGTAACGTCCGGAAAAAATAACGAATTACCAGTCGCATTAATCAGACCTTTTTAAGGTTGGTGCATTTAGATCGGTTGGTAGTATAAAGCAAAATAGGTGCAATTCGGGTATTCTATCCCGCTTGGTTGTAAGTAGGCTTTTAATGAGGATCCTACATTATGAAGTTGGTTTCCTTGTGGGATCTGCCCACACGGTTGTTTCATTGGTTGCTGGTGCTATGTGTTACCGGCTCCCTAGTCAGTGTAAAGCTAGGCGGAACTTGGATGCTGTGGCATGAACGCAGTGGGTTAGCGGTTGTAGGCTTGCTCAGCTTTCGGCTGGCATGGGGCGTTGTGGGTTCGACACACGCTCGCTTCCATAAGTTTGTTCCAGGGCCAGCCTCTACATTGGCCTACCTAAAAGGTGAATGGCAGGGCCTAGGGCACAATCCGCTAGGCGCCCTATCTGTTTTCGCCATGCTCGGGTTGCTAGGCTTTCAAGCGGTTACCGGCCTCTTTGCCACAGATGCCATTGCCTTTAACGGGCCCCTCTACAAGGCGGTTTCGTCGAGCTGGAATGACACCATTACCTCTTGGCACAAGCTAACAGAGTGGTTTATCTACGGTTTGATCGGCCTGCACGTTGCCTCTGTGCTTTTTTACACCCTAGTGAAGAAAGACAACCTCATCGCGCCAATGATTACCGGGCGTAAAACGGTGAGTAAACAACTGGCCCACGAACGTGACGGCGGCGGATGGATAGCTTTGATTGTTGCGTTGGTAGTGGCGGGAATTGCAGTTTGGCTGGCTAACGGCGGGATTCTGCCACCACCTCCGCCGCCGCCACCCGATTTGGGTTGGTGAGCAGTGAAGGGGCGGGGCTGTAAGGCTTACTCGGCGCGGAAAGCGTCGTGGCAGGCCTTGCAGGATTTACCAACTTCGCTGAACTGAGCTGCCAATGCGGCTTTGTCTCCGTTGCTGGCCACCTCCTGGAGTTTGTTGGCAGCCTTGGCAAAGCCAATCGCTACTTCACGAGCCTTTTCTGGCTTGTCGAAAAATTCCGGCTTGAGCTTGGTGTTATCGTTCTTGTCCATGGCGGTGCCTGGGCCAAACAGGCCACCCAGTCCAGAATTTGCTACAGCTGCAATGGAGTTGGCGGCAGCCAGCATTTGCTGCTGATTGTAGGCAACATCGCCATCAACAGCCTGGGCCTTAATTTTACCCATGTTCCACCCGGCAAACGTAAAGGTGCTCTGGCGGGTTTCAATTTGCTCTTCCACATCCATCTGAGCCACAACTGGAGTTGCGACGGCAGCACTCAGTGCTAAAGCCACAAAAAATCCTGATTTACGCATGCTTGTCTCTCTCATTATCAAATGAACAAAAGTAATGTTACCAGATTAATGATTTCATAGAAATTACGTTGGTTATATCGTCATAGCGTAAAGTTTCAGTAAATGCGGAATGACCACTCCTGAAGGTCAAGTGGAATTTTCACTATTGATAGCTTGCTAATCAGATTTCAGGTAGTAATATAGCCCCCTGTTCACAGGATCAGCTTGCGGCTGACCTTTCAACGTTTGTCTATTATCTATGACGCCAGATCAAAGTTTTGCGCGCTGGGTTCATGTTTCTCTGGCTGCGTTTATTGTGTTGTTTGTGTATTTCCTGATCGCAGATATCTGGATGCCAGTTACGCCCCAATCAAGGGTGATGCATCCGGTTGTCCAGTTGACGCCACAGGTCAGTGGCCATGTTATGCAGGTTCATGTCACAGACAATCAGCACGTTCGTGCCGGTGATTTGCTGTTCACCCTTGATCAACGCCCGTATCAGCTTTCGGTCGACAGGGCGCGCATCTCGCTGGCCCAGGCCGGCGCCCAAAACGAGCAGTTGGATGCTGGAATCGCAGCAGCAGAAGCCAACTGGTTGGCAGCCAAAGTGGATGTGGCAGACTTGTCCCGGGAACTCCAACGCATGCGCAGCCTAGCTGCAAAACATAGTGTGTCGGAACAGCAATTGGATCGCTCGAAAGCGCAACATCAGGCTGCAGCCGCAAGGGCTTCTTCAGCAGAAGCCAAGGTGCGTCAGCTTGAAGCACAGCGAGGCGAGTCTGGCGACACGAACTTGGCGGTTCGAGACGCTCGCAATGCCTTGGCAAGAGCGCAACTCGATCTAGGTTACACCCAGGTCCGGGCACAAACGGATGGTATTATTGCCAACCTTCAAGTGACACCGGGTGTGTACGCCAAGGCGGGCTTTGTTATGGCGGCATTGGTGGCGGACAGTGCTGATGTTATTGCCGATTTTCGTGAAAAATCCTTGTCCCAGGCGGCACCTGGTGACCCTGCAGCTATAGTCTTTGATAGCTTGCCAGGGCAAGTTTTTTCAGCGGCTATTACCGCAGTAGACGCGGGCACGAGGGCAGGGCAGTTGACCGCCGACGGCACGTTGGCAGCGCCGGAATCCACCGATCGCTGGGTGCGGGATGCCCAACGTCAACGTGTACACCTGAAGCTCCGTGATTCTGACAGAACCGTACTTGACGGCCTCCCTTCTGGGGCCCGCGCCACAGTGCAATTATATCCGGCTGATGGGCCGTCTGCATGGCTGGGGGCGCTACAGATCCGCCTAATCAGTCTCATTCATTACATCTACTGAGGGTGCCGGCATGTCCAGGTTCCAGCCGATCCTTCTCGTTACAAAACGCTCCCTGAATGCCAACGATGTGCGCCAGTGCTTGCGAATTTCTTTCGGGGGCATGCTGGGGTTTTTGCTGTGCAAGTTGATGGACTGGAACTACGGTGCCTTTTTTACTGTAACCCCCTTGTTGTTACTCGGCTTGGTGCCGCGGTTGAACGCTCATATTATTCGTCAGTTTGTCGTGAATGTGGCACTGGTTAGCCTGGCTGTTTTGGTATTGCAGGGGCTGTTTGGCGACAAGCCATTGCCGATGATTCTGGTGGTGATGGCACTGTTTGCCTGGCTATTCCGGGAAATGGTTCGCGGGCCCAATTTTCTCTTTGGCGCCATGACGGTTGTGAACCTCTCCATGCAGTTTCACTTTGCCAGTTACCCTAATGCAAACGTCGGCGACATCGTTGTCTCCAACCTTGTGGCGTCGGTCCTGACACTTTTCATTGCATTTTTGATGCACACTGTGTTTCCCGATGTTGAGGCACGGCTGGCACGCCCTGCTGCAACCAAGCCGCTTTCAAATCAGCGTCATGAGGTGTTGCTGGCAACCACTGTGGCTACGCTGTCTTTTGTCGCCTTTCAGGTGCTGAACCTGCAAGGCTCCTTATCCGCGCTGGTTGCGACGATTTTGGTTTTGTTTCCCCTGAACTGGAAAGGCGCGGGGCCGGCGGGTTGGAATCGCGCGATAGGTACCTTGGTGGGGTGTAGTTTCGGGCTAGTGGTTCAGTTGGTGTTGGTCAACCACTTTGATGTGTTGCCGTTCGTTACGTTCGGGTTGTGGCTCAGCCTGATGCTGTTTGCCCGTTATCACATGCTAGAAGGCGGAGTGCCGGGGGCGGGTTTCAGTGCTTTGACAACCATGGCTATTTTGTTTGGGCAGTACCTGTCACCAAAGCAGGATCTGTTCTTCAGCGATCTGTATCGCTTCACCTCCCTCAGCGTTGCTGTAATGGTCACATTGATCGCGATTTACCTTATGCACCACCTGCTTAATTGCTTT
>JBQCZX010000162.1:0-8697 GCA_052089485.1 Marinobacter sp.
AGCCAGCTATGAGCGGATCAAGACGCCGAAACCGCAGCAGCATCAATGTTTGGCCTGGGTATGTGGATGCCCTCTCCGCCTTACTGATGCTGGTCATCTTTATGTTGCTGGTATATGTCGTGAGCCAGCTTTACCTTTCCCAAACGCTGTCTGACCGCAATTCAGAGCTGGCCAACCTGAACCAACGACTCAACGAAATATCTGAGCTGCTGGGGCTGGAGCAGGGCAAAACAGAAGCTCTGGAGCAGCAAATGCTCACCGTTCAGGACAGTTTCAGCGACAGCTTGGCTCAGAATGAAGAAATGCAAGACCGGTTAGATGCCTCCCGCAACCAGTTGATGCGCCAGACAGCCGATGCCGAAGCCAGGGCTGAAAGGCTGGCGAACATGAACAAGGAGCTGGACGACAAGGACGAACTGTCTACCAGCCAGCAAACCATGATCCTGCGGCTATCAAACCGAATTGCATCGCTTCAGGAACAGCTAAAGCAGATAGCCACCGCACTGAACCTGCAAAAAGAAATGACGGCGGACAAAGAAGGCGAGCTGGAGAATGTCAGTAAGCGCTTGAACACTCTATTGGCTGAACGGGTAAACCAGCTGGAACAGTACCAATCTGAATTCTTCTCACGGTTGCGGAATATTCTCGAGGCCAATGAAAACATTCGAATTGTAGGTGATCGTTTTTTACTGCCTTCCGAGCTACTGTTTGCATCCGGTTCCGCCCAGCTTGGAGCTGAAGGCAAACGCGAACTCGACAAACTAGCCGGGGTGCTGCTCGATGTGGTGGAAACGATTCCCGCAGATCTTGATTGGATCCTGCGCATTGACGGCCATACCGACTTGATCCCTATCAATACGCCGCAGTTCCCTTCCAACTGGGAGCTTTCCACCGCCCGCGCGGTGGCGGTTGTGCGTTACCTGGCCGGCCAAAACGTGCCACAAAAACGCATGGCTGCCGCCGGTTTTGGCGAGTTCTTTCCGGTTGTTGATGGCACAACGCCAGAAGCCCTACAGGCAAACCGGCGTATTGAGATCAAACTTACGGATCGTTAGTTCGAAAACGATCCGTAAGCATTGAGCGCAGGCCTTAGAAGTGAATCACGGTCCGAATACTCTTACCCTCGTGCATTAGATCAAACGCCTTGTTGATATCTTCCAGCGGCATTTCGTGGGTGATGAACACATCCAACGGAATCTCGCCTGTCTCGGCTTTTTCCACATAGCCCGGTAGTTCCGTGCGGCCTTTTACGCCGCCGAACGCAGAGCCTTTCCAGACTCGGCCGGTCACCAGCTGGAACGGGCGGGTGCTGATTTCCTCGCCAGCACCGGCAACGCCAATGATGATGGATTCACCCCAGCCCTTGTGGCAGCACTCAAGCGCTGAACGCATCAGCTGAACATTGCCAACACACTCGAACGAGTAGTCCACGCCGCCGTCGGTCATGTCGACAATTACCTCCTGAATCGGCTTGTCGTGGTCCTTTGGATTAACCACATCTGTGGCACCAAGTTGCTGAGCAATCTCGAATTTACCCGGGTTGATGTCTACCGCAATAATGCGACCGGCCTTTGCCATTTTGGCACCGATAATCGCCGCCAGACCAATGCCACCCAAACCAAAGATCACAACGGTGTCGCCTTCTTCCACCTTCGCTGTGTTTAGCACTGCACCAATGCCGGTGGTTACACCACAACCCAGCAGGCACACTTTATCCAGAGGCGCTTCTTTGGGGATCTTGGCCAAGGACACTTCCGGCAGCACGGTGTATTCAGAGAACGTGGAGCAGCCCATGTAGTGATACAACGGCTCGCCTTTATACGAGAACCGAGAGGTGCCATCCGGCATCACGCCCTTACCTTGGGTTGCGCGCACCGAACTGCACAGGTTGGTCTTGCCAGAGGTGCAGAATTTGCACTTGCCGCACTCAGCGGTATAAAGCGGAATCACGTGATCGCCGACCTCCAAACCGGTCACACCTTCACCAAGGGCTTCCACAATGCCGCCGCCTTCGTGACCCAGAATGGTGGGAAACAGGCCTTCAGGGTCGGCACCAGAGAGGGTGTAAGCATCGGTATGACACACACCGGTGGCCACAATACGCACCAGAACTTCGCCCTTCTGGGGCGGTGCAACATCCACTTCTACAATTTCCAGCGGCTGATTGGCAGCAAAGGCCACGGCGGCACGGGATTTAATCACAGGACATCTCCTTGCGCAGAATTAGAGTTAAAAAGTTACGGTTATTCCGGATACTGAGAGTTTGACGGACTCTAGACGACCGGTCTATTATGTTCGCCATGAAGACGACTGATACACGCAATCTTGTCACTCACATAGACTAACCCACGCCGAAAGAGCTTGAAACCAAACGCTTGATTAGAATTTTTTGATCCAGACAGGAGAAAGACTATGAGCAACACCAACGATCCAATTAACAGCAAGGTTGTCATCATCACAGGTGCCAGCAGCGGCCTGGGCGAAGCCACCGCACGTCGCTTGGCTGATCGTGGCGCCAAACTGTTTCTGGCAGCCCGCAGAGAAGACCGCCTGAAGTCTTTGGCCGACGCGCTGACGGCAAAAGGTGCACAAGTTTCGTGGCAGGTTACGGATGTCACCGATCGCAAACAGCTAGAAAGCCTGGCTGAATCGGCCAAGAAAACCTTTGGCCGTATTGACGTTCTGATCAACAACGCCGGCCTTATGCCACTGGCCCCGCTGGATGCCCTCAAGGTAGACGAGTGGGAACAGATGATAGACGTCAACATCAAGGGCGTTTTGTATGGCATTGCGGCGGTATTGCCAGCCATGCGGGAGCAACACAGCGGGCACGTGATCAATTTGTCGTCCGTAGCCGGGCACAAAGTATTTCCGGGCGGTGCGGTTTACTGCGCGACCAAATACGCAGTCAAAGCCTTGTCGGAAGGTTTGCGCATGGAAGCCGGTGACGAAATTCGTAGCACCAATATTTCACCGGGTGCGATAGCAACCGAGCTGACCAGCACCATCACTGACCCCAATGCAGCTGAAGCCGCGGAAGAACTCTACAAAGTGGCCATCGACGCCGACGCAGTTGCCCGCGCCATTGTCTACGCGATTGAGCAACCCAAGGACGTAGACATCAACGAAATCATCTTGCGTCCTACGGCCCAAGAGATGTAAACCTGCGTGCAGGTCGGCGCATGTCCGGGCGCTAACCAAGTAGGCGCCCGGCATCCACGGCGCCTTCGTTAGCAATTTGGCACGGCCACGCCGAACAACCCGTGGATTTGCACACGGTGGATGCGGCAGTCTGGCTAATTTCGTGACATTATATCTGTCGACCCCACGCCACCAATTAACAAAGGACACTTGTGCATGGCGCTGTTCAGCGAGAAGAACGCAAAAACGCAGTTAGATGCCGAAGCAGAAAAGGTAAATCGCGCAGATTTGGAGGCCTTGTTAGAACGACAGCGGGCCATTGAAGAAAAGGTTAAGAGTAGTGGCAAGCTGAACCGGTTCAGCGCCGATATCAAGCTGATGTTCTCGATGATTCGGGACTACTGGAAAGGCAATTACCGCGATGTTCCCTGGAGAAGCATCGCCGCCATGGTGGGTGCACTGGTGTATGTTATGAACCCGCTCGACGTCATTCCTGACCTGATTCTGGGTATCGGCTTCGTAGACGATGTAGGCGTGGTGGCTCTGTGCCTGAAACTGGTGGAATCCGATCTGCACCAATACGCTGCCTGGAAAGAGCACAGAGAAGAATCCGGGCAAACGTCACAAGCGAATTGATTGCATAATAAACCGCAGGTAACCTCACCGCCTGACATTTCAAATCTTAACCCCCCCCCGGAGAGCACGTGGATTTTGCCACCCTGATTGGCCTTGCTGGCGCCCTAATACTTATCGTATCCGCTGTTGTTCTCGGCGTGTCGCCGGATGTTTTTCTCAACTCGGCATCGCTGTTGATCGTTGTGGGTGGAACCCTGCTGGTGGTGCTGGCTAAATTCAGCGTTCCACAGTTTCTTGGTGCTTTTAAGGCTGCGGCACGGGCCTTCAAGTTCAAGCTCCCAGAAACCCAGGAAAGCATTGAAGAGCTGATAGACGTAGCCAATGTCGCCCGCAAGGAGGGCGCTCTAGGGCTTGAAGGCCGGGAAGTCGCCTCGCCGTTCCTGAGCAGCGGTATCCAAATGCTGGTGGACGGCCAGAATGGTGACACCGTCAAACTGCTCTTGGACAAAGAGCGCCTGATGACGCTGGATCGCAACCGGTCAGGTGCCAAAGTGTTTACGGCCATGGCAGATGTGGCGCCAGCTATGGGCATGATCGGCACGTTGATTGGCCTGGTACAGATGCTCTCCAACATGGAAGACCCAAAATCCATCGGCCCGGCCATGGCGGTTGCCCTGCTTACCACGCTTTATGGCGCGATGATTGCGACTATGATCGCCACCCCTATTGCCGACAAACTCTCCCTTCGGATGACCGAAGAAGCCCGCCTGCAAATGCTTTATACCGATGCGTTGGTGGCTATTCAGCAAGGCACAAACCCGCGCGTTATCGAACAAATGCTTTCCAGCTACCTGCCCCCAAGCCAGCGTGACAAAGCGCCTGAGGCGGAGGCCGCCAGCGGATAAGCCCCATGGAAGAGCTGCCAGAAGAGGAAAAACCGGGTATCCCCGCCTGGGTTGTTACCTTTGCCGACCTGATGTCGCTGCTGATGTGCTTTTTTGTACTTTTGCTGTCGTTTTCTGAAATCGATGCCATGAAGTTCAAGCAAATTGCCGGTGAGCTATCAAAGGCCTTCGGTGTACAGCGAGAGGTACCGGCGCTGGAAATTCCCCAGGGCACTAGCCCTATTTTTGATAAATTTTCGCCCGCACCTCCCGAGCCAACATTGGTTAATGAAGTAAAGCAGACCACACAAGAGTCCCTCGAAAGCAGCGCTGCCCGTATTCAGGAGGTTCTTGCGGAGGCTATCGAAGATGGTCGCATTACCTTAGAAAAAGACCAGGATCAGCACCGTATTGTTATCCGCGCAGAAGAAAAAGGCTCGTTTCCCTCTGGCTCTGCAGAGCTGACCTATGAATTTGAAGGCCTGCTTTTGGAGATGGCAAACATACTGGCGGATATGCCCGGCAAGTTAACGGTGGAAGGACATACCGACGACATTCCAATACGAACATCCCGCTTTTACAGCAACTGGGATCTTTCTGCAGCGCGCTCCGCGGCAGTGGCAAACGTGTTGCTGGCCACCGGCGATGTCGAGCCCACTCGCCTGGCCGTTAAAGGGTTGGCCGCCACAATGCCCCGAGTGGACAACGATTCTGCACAGAACCGCGCAAAGAACCGGCGCGTGGAGATCATCATTGATTTGTCCAAACCCTTGGAAGAACAACGTTTGCAGCTTAGGGAACTGATTGAAAAAGACGCCATTGAACGCGAGGCCATACTCGATATCCGTCCGGACTGGGGCAGCATTACTTGGTGAACAAAGCTATCTGATAAATTACGCCAGCTATGCCTGTGCGGTGATATTAGTTTACAACTTGCGAGACATTGACACGCCATCCGTAGAGTTGCCGAATGCCTCGTAGATCGCCAGGATTTACTTCTCGGTTACAAACTCCGGCGCAGACTTAAGCTCCTCGCGGGTCGCGTCAATCCGCAGTTCCTGCTCATCAGCAGAGCCTGTTTTTGTTACGTCATCCCAAGCAATGGCGACATCTTTCTCGCCCATGCCCAGAAATCCGCCGACGCCAACGACAACAGCGACGATCTGACCATCTTGATCAATGATCAGGTCACTCACTGGGCCTACGTCTTCGTCACCAGTGGTTTTAATCTTAGCATCGATCAAGTTGCTCGCGTGCATGCTGTCGGCCGGGGCAGCGTCCATATAGCCCTTATTCTGCATGTCAGGCTGGTCGCCCATCTTCTTCTCACTTTGCGCCATTCCCTTCTCATCTTGCTCAGTCTTGGTATTGGATTTCATGGCGTCCTGGTCACTCTGAATGCCCTGATTTTCCATATCCGCTTCTTGATCAGTGGATTGCTCGGCAAACACGGCGCTTGAGCTAAACGCTATGGCCGGTGTGACCAAGGCATAAAAGGCAAGTGAATGTAGTATTTTCATAGGATTCTCCTGCGAACCGGGTGTGACAGTCGAACTGAACTGAATTGTCATGAGACATGGAATTCAGGGAAAGCCCACCGAGCATCCGTTGGTTTCGGTGGGCTGGTAAACCAGGACTAGTTTGCTAGCTGTCCCCAACGAATCAACGCAAGCCCAGAAAAGACAGGATAGCGATGACGATAACGACGGCTCCAACTATGTAGACGATGTTGTTCATGAGAATTACCTTTCGCGTGGGATCGAAAATCGAAGAAATCTTGGGATGTTCAGTTCCAACATACTCTCGCCGTCCACCGTCGTTCGGTGCGGAACCGCACACAGGGACGATTAAATTGATGTGGGTTTCTGATCTCTGGTAGCGGCCATGAACAAGTATGGATCAAGCGATCTACTGCCAGCCCGATACAAATTGGCGCTCAATCAGCATACCCGGTCAGTTCCATATAGCCCTGCCCCCCATGGCTCCCAGAAACGCTCACCGGGCTTTCCCAATACGGGTAAAGCCCCCGGTTAAGGTAACCACCGGTGGGCGCTTGCACTTCCAAATCTACTTGATAGGCCGGAACGCTGAGCCGCCAGTACACGGGCACACCCTTTCGCCGATCCAGTTCCTGCAGGTTCAGTTCCTCTGAGCTCAATGGAACAGGATCGCCTTCTGCGGGAAGCCAAGTGCCAGACTGGAAGCTGCCGCTGCTATCCCGCAATCGAAACGCCATCAGTTTGTCGCCGCTATCCAGGTGCAGCGCAAACCAGTCCCAGCCTTTCTGCCCGGTTTTCAGTAGCTGGCTGCTCCATTCCCGGTCGAACCAGCCTTTGCCTCGAACCGCCAGCACCTCGCCATCCAGCGTTACTTCGCCGGTAATGGCAATATCCACCAAACTGAAATACATCGAGCCTTCGCCATTGGCAGATTTGGCGCTGAATCCGTTGTTGCCGTGGGCCACGGGGGCGCCCTCAATGTTAAGAGTCAGGTCGTAGCTCCAGCCCTCGCCAGCCGCTTGCAGTTGCCAGCGATTGTGATCGGAATTGCCAGTAAGCCGCCAGTTATCCAACCACACCTGAAAGGGAACGGCCGTGGCACCCGCGTTGCCCATATCTCCCCGGGCGAGCTTTTCAGCAAAGTAGTGCTGGCCCTTCCAGCTCACCGCACCGTGGGCCATCCAGGCGGCTTGCAGTGGCCAATCGGTTGCCGCTGGCGCAGTCTCGTCTGCGGCCCTGGGCTGCAGTGCCTGTCGGAATTGCGTCCACTGCAGCCCCAAGGGTTCGCCGGCCGCAGTTTCAAGGTTGGCAGTGAGGTACCACCATTCGATGCGATGCTGCGGGTGCGGCCCAAAATCGGCGGGAAAGCTCAGTCGGTCTCCTGGGCCTGGCTGCAAATACGGCGTGTTGGCTTCACTGTTTTTCTCAAGCCCTGCCAGGCCAGCAAAACCTTCGTCCCCAGCATCTCCGGAGCACCCGACCAGTAGCAACAGAACTAATGAGAGACCAACGTGCCGGATCATCGTTCACCTCCTGTCAGAGCACTGGCGGATACGGGCGCAACGGCGGGCTTACCAAGCTGCCGGCGCATCAGCGCGGCAATGCTCAGGCCGATGGCCAAGCTTAGAAGAGCGAGCTCCAGCCAGAATGCCGGATACACCGCCATAGGCAGCGACCAGCCGAACGCCAGGGGGTTGATCCGGTGCACTAACACCCAAGTCAGCCAGATACCAAGAGGCAGAGCCAACACGGCGATGCCGCCCGTCAGTAACAGAGCCAGTCGCAGCAACTGCACTGCGACCTGCTTTTGTGGCAATCCCCAAACCACCAGCAACCGGAAGTACCAGACCCGTGTAGAGAAGAAGACCCAGCCCATCATCAACAACGCCGACGCCGCCAGAATCAGGGTGAGCAATGTCATGGCGCGGGTGAGTGCAAAGGTTTGATCAAACACCCCGGTTGCTAACTCGCGGATTGTGCCGTTGTCCCTCACAGAGACCGTTTGCACATCCCAGGTTTTCTCAAGCGCATCGGTAATGGGCGTGATCCCGGGCTCTCCGGGCGTAACGGATAGGCTCTCGAAACGAACGTTAAAGGTGTCGGGAAGGGTTTCACCGTTCAACAGAACTTCACCCACAGGTCGGCCATAGTCTGGATAAACGCCCAACACTGGCAGAACCCGTGGCTGATCGCCGAGAGTCAGCTGCAAGCTGTCGCCCACGCCAACCCTCTCTCTGCGCGCCAACTGCTCGTTGACCATCACTCCGTCACCGGCCGCCAAGGCTTCCCAGGGGCGGTCTGCTGCTTCCAGCAATGTCCATCCGCGCACCAGAGAGCTTACGGGAGTGAGCGCAAATACATCTACGTTCGGTTCACCGGCATCATCCGCAGCTGCCAGCTGAGCGCTACCTCGAATAACCCGGTGCCACTGCAAATCCGAAACACTCCCCTGCTGGCTGGCAAGCCAATCGATTGCCTGGCGGCTGTCAGCCCCGGTCGGCACTTCGATGTAATAGGCCGCCTCCAGCCGCTGTGCCAGCCAGCGATCAAACGTGTCTTCAAAGGTGGTAACCAGAGCCTGAACCGCAAGTACCATG
>JBQCZX010000163.1:0-4377 GCA_052089485.1 Marinobacter sp.
AGACAGTATCCGCGTTGGCCCCCGGGAAGGTCGCCGTTACCGACACCGTGGGCGGCACTACGTCGGGGTACTGCTTAATTGGCAAAGCCTGGATCGCCAGCGCCCCGACCACCACGATAATGATCGATAGCACCGTGGCAAAAATCGGCCGACTGATGAAAAAGTTGGAGAAATTCATGCGTCGTCGCCCTGTTCCTTGGCCTTCGACTGTGAGGACGAATCGGCGTCGCTGGAAGCACCCTTATCTTCTGGAGTGGAAAGTTCTTCCGGGTCGCCGGAATACGATTGTGCATCGATGGGGTCGCCGGCCTTGAGACCACCTGGGTCGCTCACAATCACTCGATCGCCAGGCTCTAGCCCATCGGTAATGATTTGGCGTAGCCCCGCGAGTTCGCCCAGGGTTATGGTGCGGGTGCGCGCTTTGTCATCCTCGTCGAGCACGAAAACCTGCGGCCCCATCAACCCTTGGGTCACGGCAACTTCTGGGACTGCCATCACGTCAAAGCGCTGCATGCCTTGAAGTTTTACGCGCACAAACTGCCCGGGCAGAAACTTGTCTTCTGGATTTTCGAAAACCGCTTTAGCCTGTACCGTACTTGTGTTCTGATCGACCCTGGAACCGAGAAAATCGAGTTTTCCTTCAAGCGGCGGGGTGTCACTTTCTTGCAGATCCGGGAACTGAAGTGTGGCGGTAATCTCGTCTTGGTGCTGGCTACGCTGTTGGCGTAAATCGAATGCCTGCTGCTGCGGAAGCTGAAAGCGCACCTCTATGGGGTTCATTGGTGTAATGGTAGCAAGCTCGGTGCCGGCATCGACCACATTGCCCACATTGACGTTGCTCAGGCTGATTATACCCGACACTGGCGCATTAACAGACGTGTAATCCAGATTGACTTGCGCACTTTCCAGTGCCGCTTGTGCTTGGGACACATTGGCTTTGGATACCTGCAACTCAGCCATGGCCTGATCGTAATCCTGGCGGCTAACCGAGTTTTGTGTCAACAGGCGTTGAAAACGTGTGGCGTCTTGCTGGGCGCGATGCTGCTTGGCCTTGGCGCTTTCCACGTCTGCCTTGCGCTGATTGACGGTTGTTTGATACACGACCGGCTCTATCGTGTAGAGACTAGTACCTTGTTCAACCGAGCCTCCCGGCTCAAAATTACGTTGCTCTAAAGTACCGGACACGCGCGCGATCACCACAACCTCATGCTCACTGCCCAACTTGGCGGAGTAGGATTTGTCCAAGTCAATGTTGCGCTTGGCCATTTCCATGACCTGAGCCTTTTTGGAAGCGGGTTGGCTACCCTGATTGTCCTGTTTTTTCTTATTGTCGTCACTCGAGCTACAGCCCGACAATAATAACATCAAAGCAATCAAGGCCACTGGAGCCCAGTGCATGTTACGCGTTATCGAGGTCATGGTTTTTCCTATTGCTTGTCAATGGCTTAGGTTTTTGGCCGTAGCGTTTTAAACAGAAAGTTCAGTAGTAAATGGTATCCTGATGTTAACAATAATAGCAGAGTGATGATGAATATTATAAGCGACCTATGTTTATTTCTTGGCGTGCTGCCGCTAAGTGGAGCTAAATTCAACTTAGCCCTCTGTCCAGAATTGACTACTCTTAAAATGTTACAAGCAGCTAATTAACGCAATCGCGCAATGTTTTTGGCTGCCGCAACTTAAGCGATACGAACAACTTAAGCGATACGGACAACTTCGTAGGTTTGTCATATTAGAGGAACTCTTATGGATACTACCGAGAACTATCGGGCCTCAGCGCCCGTGGCTGGAACTGGCACGGTGCACCGGGTTTCCTGGGGTGCAATCATTGCTGGCGCAGTTATCGCTGTTGCGCTCATGACCTTTTTTACGATTTTTGGAATCGGGCTAGGTGCGGCGATTATTGATCCACAATTTGATCAGAATCTGGGAGAAGGGGTATCAATTACCGCCGGGATTTATCTGGTGGTGACGCAGTTGATTGCCTTAGGTGCAGGTGGTTTCGTTGCTGCCCGGATGGCTGGAATTCCGCGCACAATTTCATCGTTGTTGCATGGTGCATCGGTTTGGGCCGTCACTACGGTCTTTATTGCCTGGATGTCGGTCATAGGCGCGGGGACTATGTTCGGTGCGGCCGGATCGTTGATGGGCGGCACTGCCAGCTCTGCGACGTCTGCTATTAAAGCAGTCGTACCGGATAACATCTCGTTACCTGATCCGTCCAAATTGGCTGATCAGTTGTCACTTGACGACTTGCCAGACGAAATTCAGACAAGTTTACGTGAGAACGGTATTACTGAGGAGAACCTGCGATCCGAAGCAAATGCGGCGTTTCGCGATGTGTTCAGCCAGCGCGAACAAGAGGCCGCAGTGGCTGAAGCTAAAGCCACGATTCAAGATATGGTTACCTCACCGGGAGACATAGGTTCCGATCTGGATGCCTTTGCCGACGATATGGTGGGCGGCCCAAATGCAATTATTTCAGAAGAAGATCGTCAGCAGGCGCTTACGACGTTGGAGGAGCGGTTGGGGATAACGCCGCAAGAGGCCGAACAGGTAGTGGTATCGGTTGAGGACGGTATCGATACGGCGATAAAAAATCTGCGCGAAACGGTCAATGAAGCGCAGGCCAAAGCCATTGAAGTCGCGCAGAGCGCAAGCGACGCGCTTTCCTCGATTGCCTTGTGGTTGACCCTTGCGTCACTGCTGGGCCTTGCTGTTGCTTGCGGTGGTGCATTTGGAGGCCGGCCAAGCAGCCTGATCGGTGATCGCCAAGACGATCATCTATAATTAGTGAGGCAAAGGTGTTGCGAGCCGGGGAAGCCCTGAGGGCCTCCCCGGTCGATTAATAAGCAGGCTTCTTGCCTGACGTTGCTCAGGCCCCCAGCAGGTTGTAGACAAACACCGTTCCCACAGCCACCGGCGTAATATAGCGCACAGTGATGTACCACAGCCGGAACATGGGCTGCGAGAGCGCAAGTTCGCTCTCCATCGCCTTGCGTGACATCACCCAGCCGGCAAAAACCGCAACCAGCAGGCCGCCGAGAGGCAGGAGTATGTTGGCGGTAAAGAAGTCCAGCAGATCAAAGATGGTTTTACCTTCAAGCATGCCAATCCAGCCCAGCGGTGCAAAATCTGACCACAGGTTCAGAGAAAGGATCGATGCAATGCCCAGCGCCCAGCACACGAAACCTGCCGCCAACGCACTGCGGGTGCGGTTCATGTTTTTTTGTTCTTCCAGCCATTCCACGATGGGCTCCAGCAGGGAAATGCCCGACGTCCAGGCGGCGAATATTAGCAAAACGAAGAACAGGGTTCCGAATAGGCTGCCCATGGGCATTTGGCCAAACGCCAGCGGCAGCGTCTGAAAGATCAGACCGGGGCCGGCGGCTGGCTCCAGGCCGTTGGCGAAGACAATCGGAAAAATGGCCAGGCCCGCAAGCAAGGCTACACAGGTATCCATGATACACACGGCAATGGAGGTTTTGGCGATGGAAATGTTCTTTGGCAGGTAAGAGCCGTAAGCCATCATCACCGCCATGCCGAGGCTTAGAGTGAAGAAGGCGTGACCCAGCGCCACCAGCACACCCGAGGTGGTGAGTTTGGAAAAGTCCGGCTGAAACAGAAAGCTCACGGCCCGGCCAAATTCACCGGTGGTCATGGCATAGCCCACAACCGTTAGAAGTAGCAGAAACAAGGCAGGCATGAGGATGCTCACAGCGCGCTCAAGACCCGCACGAACGCCCTTTGCCACAATAAGCACGACCAGCGCCATAAACAGGGTGTGCCACATCAGCAAAGTGGCAGGATCAGCTAGCAGGTCAGAGAAGATGGCACCAATGGCATCTGCAGACTGGCCTGCAAGCTGCCCACTGGCGGCTGTACCCACATAAGATACCGCCCAGCCACCGATCACCGAGTAGAACGAGAGAATCAGGAAGCCGGCAAGCACGCCAACGGCACCAACGGCTCGCCAGGCCGGGTTGAGCCCCTGTTGTTTTGCAATTTGTCTTAGGCTGTTAACCGGGCTTCGGCCACCACGGCGGCCAATAAGCACTTCGGCCATCATGATAGGCAGGCCAATTGCCGCGATACATAGAAGGTATACGAGCACAAAGGCACCACCGCCGTTTTCGCCGGTGACGTAGGGGAACTTCCAGATATTTCCCAAACCAACGGCAGAGCCTGTGGCCGCAAGAATAAAAGCTAAACGGGAAGACCAGAGCCCCCGTTTGGCGTTTGAGCCTTCCATCGTCCCGGAATAGGACGCATTTGATTCAGACATAATTGTCTCCTGCCAGATACTTGTTTTTGTTTGGAAGAGTGGAGGCCGTGATGTGATCACGGCCCCTTAGAGCAAGTGCCGAAAACTGTCAC
>JBQCZX010000163.1:4387-8588 GCA_052089485.1 Marinobacter sp.
CACAGGCTGATCGTGAGTTGCTTCAGCTAAGCCGGAGTGTTTCTGGAAGCGTTCTTCGGCAAGAGTGTTGGCAACCGCGCCGGTTGGAATGCCGCTGCTATCCGAGCGCGTAAAGATCTCGGCAAGCGTCTGGCCTATGCCTTCCACGTGTGCACGCACGTCTTCCGGCAAAGCCCCAGTGCGCTCGTAGAACACATCAATGATACCGCCGGCGTTAATGGCGAAGTCTGGCGCATAGAGAATGCCCCGCTCTTTCAGTGCCTGATCGTGATCCGGGCGCTGCAAGAGATTGTTGGCCGCGCCGGCAATGACCGTCGCTTTAAGGCGGGGGATACTGTCGTCGTTCAGCACGGCACCCATGGCACAGGGTGCGATCACATCTACCGGTAGGAACAGAACGTCCTCAGCCGTTGTAGCATGGGCACCCAGTTCATCAACTGCACGCTGCATATTCTCCTGATGTATGTCATATACCCACAGCTCTGCCCCAGCATCTTTCAGGTGGCGCGCCAAGCGATAACCCACGTTACCAATGCCCTGAATCGCAACCTTGAGTCCGGTCAGATCTTCGCGGCCAAGCTTGTGTTTTACCGCAGCTTTCAGGCCAACAAAGGTGCCATAGGCTGTGGTGGGGGAGGGGTCACCATTACTAGTCTGGCCGTCAAATGCGGTACGCTCGACAATGCCCGCAACGTGCTTGGTATGGCGACCCATGACTTTCAAGTCTGCCACGCTGGTACCGGAATCTTCGGCGGCAATATACTGACCACCCAGACCTTCCAGATGTTTCCCCATAGCTTCCAGCAAGGCTTTGGTTTTGTGTTCACGGGGGTCGCCGATTATGACCGACTTACCTCCACCCAAATCAAGGTTGGCAAGCGCGGACTTGTAAGTCATGCCCCGTGACAAGCGCAATACATCGCGCAAGGCTTCTTCATCGCTGGCATAGGAAAACATCCTGCAGCCGCCAAGAGCCGGCCCGCGAGAGGTGTTATGTATGGCAACAATAGCTTTGAGCCCGGTTTCGGGGTCGCAGAAAAAAGAAAGGTGCTCGTGGTTATCAAATTCGGGATGGCTGAATACATTCATTGCGGCTTACCTCCCTTTTCCGTGGCTTGGGCGGTGACTGCCCTGTGGAAATGAAAGGCGATGACCTTAACAGACGGGTGCAATTGTTCATTGCACAGGACGTCTTGGGGGCGTGCTGATATAAACATTTTGAAATCCTCTTCACCAGGCCGGATCTCGGCGACAGTGGTGTTGTTCTTGTCGTCTGGCTTGTGGCCAGCGTTTGATTTCAGATGTCCAAATCTCCCGAAGGGGAGAGCCCTTGTGGGGCTGGACTGAATGTAAACTAATCGCTGTGAGCGCAGAGGTCAATTGTAGATGTGTTGCCTGGATGGGCTCTGACGATTCCAAAAAGCCGGGACAAGCTCACTTTCTTTGCCAGCACATGTGGTCATACGCTAACTTGAAAGCTTCAGAGTCATTGACCTGGGAGTACAGGATGTTGGAGTCGATCGAGGCCGGTCTCAGTGCGTGGCTCTTGCCAGGGGCGACTGCGTTATTGGCACTGGTGGCAACCTACACTGCCTATCGGCTTGCGTTGGCGCTGATCCGGCGTTTTTCCCGCTCAAAGGCCGTCCCCCGCATCTTTCTCGACGCGGCTGCTCGCGCTCTGGGCTTTGTTTTGTGTCTGCTGGTGCTGAATGGGGTTTTGGAAACCGCATCCGAAAACCTTCTCCTGCTGGCGGAAATGCAGCATCTCGCCACGCTGTTGCTGATCCTCTCGCTGACTTGGGCGGCCGTGCGCTGCACATCGGCTATTGGTGACGTTATTGTCACGCTCAACCCGGTGCTGGAAGGTCAATGGATACGTGCTCGTAAAGTCGAAACACAGACCCGTTTTCTTGTTCGCGGGCTCAATATACTGATTGTGATATTAGGAATGGGGGCGGCCTTGATGACCTTTGAAGGCGTGCGCCACGTTGGGGGTAGCTTGCTGGCCTCCGCAGGCATCGGTGGCATTGTTTTGGGTTTTGCGGCCCGCCCCGTACTGGGTAATCTGTTGGCAGGCATGCAGATCGCGCTGACCCAGCCGTTCCGCATCGACGATGTGCTTCATATTCAAGATGAGTGGTGTTGGGTCGAAGAAGTGACCGCAACTTACGTGGTGTTACGGGTTTGGGATCTGCGCCGGTTGATCGTGCCATTGCAATGGTTTATCGAGAACCCGTTTCAGAACTGGTCACGCAATACCACTGACATGAAGGGTACGGTTTTTCTTTGGCTCGATTACGCCATACCCTTGCAGCCGCTGCGCGAGGAGTTCGGGCGTTTGCTTAGGCAGTCGCCTCAGTGGGACGCAAAAACAGAGACGGTGCAGGTCACCGACTCCAATGAGCAGGCCTTGCAGATACGCTTCCTGATGGGCGCCCCGGATTCAAGTCAGGCCTGGGATCTTCGGTGTGCGGTGCGGGAAGGACTGGTGGCCTTTGTTCAGAATCACTATCCGGAATACCTGCCTCGCGTTCGGGCACAGCTGTTAGACGGCTCGGACATGGCCCCCAGCCAATAACTCAGCCAGTCGTAGCCAGGTAAATAGCCCATGTCTGCGGAAAGTACTGATACGCGCGCAGGAGGAATTTCCTTAGCTTGCGTAGATGAAAAATGCGTCATATCCCTACCAGTTTCAGCCCGCGAAGGTTCGTTCCGAACTGATCCGGATGCTTCCTATTTCGCTGTTTGTGGTGGCGTTTGGCGCTGCCTTTGGCTTGGCGGCGGTACAAAAAGGGCTGGCACCTTTTGACTCTATACTGATGAGCATCCTGATGTTTGCTGGGGCTTCTCAGTTTGCCGCGATTGATATGTGGGGCGCCGAAGTCTCTGTTATCCCCGTTATGGTCGTGGTTTTCGCTATTAATTCACGACACCTCCTGATGGGTGCTTCGCTTTACCCCATGTTGAAGGATGTCTCACCTGCTAAACGCTATGGCCTTATCTTGCTTCTTACAGACGCCAATTGGGCAGTGGCTGCTCAGGAGTATCAAAACGGTAGGCGCAACCTTGAGGTGATTCTCGGGGGCGGCCTCGTACTCTGGTTAGCGTGGATTATCGGCACCTGGCTGGGTGTGTATTTCGGTGGGCTTTTGCAGAACCCGAAGAGCCTCGGGCTGGATATGGTTCTGGGCTGTTTCCTGTTGGCCATGGCCTTGGGCGGCAAAAAGAACCTGCGAGTGCTGGTTGCCTGGGCGCTGGCAGCCGCAGCCTCGCTGGCGGCATGGAAATGGCTACCTGCGAATACACACGTGGTCGCCGGAGCCCTTGCCGGTGGTGTGGTTGGGTTCTTCTGGCTTGAAAAGAAGCCGGATAACGGAGAAGTTGGGGAGGATCCAGCATGACCATTGAAACCAACACCGCAGGCGTTCTGGCGCTGATACTGATCATGACGTTGGTTACCTTGGCAACTCGATTCGGGGGCGTGTTTATTATGTCCTTCGTGCGAATAAGCCCCCGTATTGAAAGCTTTATCAACACCATGGCCAGTTCCGTACTCATTGCCATCATCGTGCCCATGGCATTTGCCGGTGATGCTGGCGCGCTTGCGGCCTTGTTGGTTACCGCCGTTGTAATGCTTATTCTTCAGAAGCCACTCCCTGCCATTGCGGCGGGTATTCTTGCTGCCGGCCTTGTTCGGTATATGTTTTAGGTAATAAGTAGATAGCTTGCGAGTCGATATTTGGCGTTTGCCAAACGCAAATTAATTGTCTTATCGAAGCAGGAAGTTGTCGACTAATTTTACACCCAATGAACGTAAGTTGTATTTCCCGGATTGGACGTTTTTTCCGTAATCTTCTATGTCTTTGTAGTTAGAAGTTATTGTTTTCTTGTATTTGAAATTTATGTTTATGGGCATATGACTTGCTTGATTTTATGTGCAGTCCCAAACAATACACATAGTCAAGGATATTACTCATGAATAAAGTTACGAGAGCTTGTTTAGCGGCGGGTGTGTTTACCCTTGCCGCGCCAGTAATGGCGGTTCCGGTCGTGCTGGATTTCGAAGGCGTAGGAAGCAATGCCAATATTGACAATTTTTACAATGGCGGCACCGACTCCGAGGGTAATTCTGGCACCGATTACGGTGTGGAGTTTTCGGGGAATACTTTGGGGATAGTTGACGCAGATGCTGGTGGTGGCG
>JBQCZX010000164.1:0-8439 GCA_052089485.1 Marinobacter sp.
TTCAAGACCGCTGCATTCGGCCACTCTGCCAGCCCACCGTTTTTCCATTGCTGCCAAGCGACAGCGGGGTGCATCATACCGTAATTGCCTGTGCTGTCAACGCCCTGCTCAAAATTCCATAGACATTTAAACATTAACTGCTTTTAATGGAATCTACGGGCTACTTTCATGTCGTAAATGATTGAAAGTTCAGAATTCGACATTACTATAGAGTGTAATTCTAGGTGATTGGCGTTTATTAGGCTCTGCGCCTGACGCCGGCAACCAAATAAGCTGGATTAAACCGGAGATCAGAATGCAAAACAGACAGTACAATGCTCAGCAGAACCACAAAGGCATGATTGCCCGTGGATCCGCTACCGCACCCATCAGTGCTTCGGCGACCAAGGTTTTGCGCAACACTTATACCCTTCTTGCAATGACCCTGGTGTTCAGTGCTGCCATGGCGGGTGTTTCCATGTCTATCGGCCTCAGCCAAGGCGCAAGCCTCGTTTGCAGCTTGGGCGCACTCGGTCTGATTTGGTTCGTACTGCCGCGCACAGCCAACAGCTCCGCCGGCATTGCGGTTGTGTTTGCCTTCACTGGCCTACTCGGCATGTCCCTCGGCCCTATCCTGCTCTACTACCTGCAGTTCTCCAATGGCGGACAGATCATCATGCAGGCCCTGGGTGGCACTGGTTTGGTATTCTTCGCCCTGTCTGGCTATGTGCTGACCACTAAGAAAGACTTCAGCTTCATGCGTGGCATGTTGGTTGCCGGTCTTGTTGTGGTATTGGTTGCGGCCCTGGGTTCCATGGTTGCTGCAATGTTCGGTGTTGAGATCACTGCAATCAGCTTGGCCATCAGCGCTGCAATCGTGTTCCTGATGTCCGGCTTCATTCTGTATGACACAAGCCGCATTGTGAACGGTGGTGAAACCAACTACATCATGGCAACCACTGGCCTGTACCTGAACATCTACAACCTGTTCGTGAGCCTGCTGCACCTCATCGGTGCCTTCTCCGGCAACGATTAATATACGGCGTGCTTCGCGCCACTCAGTTTGCGGAAACCCCGGCCTTTGCCGGGGTTTTTGCTATTGGTACACTGGACGTATCTCAGGCTGAAACTGCACTCAGGCAAAAACTGAAACCATGGCTGCTATCCCACTACAAAACTACACCCTAGTCATCACCGGAGCGCCCTATTCTTCCCAGGCGCCACAGACGGCTTTGTCGTTCGCTCAGGCCGCGGTTGCTGCCGGTCATACGTTGGATCGAGTATTTCTCTACGGTGACGGGGTTCATCTTGCCTCCGCACTCTGCGCGCCGCCGTCAGACGAAACCCATTGGCCAGTTGAGTGGGCGAAGTTCTTGAAAGACAACTCTATCCCCGGGGTCGCCTGTATCGCCTCTGCGCTAAGGCGGGGACTGGTAGATGATGCAGAGAAAAAGCGCTATACACTGCCGGCGAGCAACCTCCTAGAGCCCTTCATTATTGCCGGGCTTGGCGAGTGGGTTGAAGGCACTATGGCGTCGTCACGGGTTATATATTTTCATGCAGGAGGCTGAACATGAGCACGCTGATTGTGATTGACCAACCTCCATACGGACTCTGGGCGGGCCGCGAAGCCCTCGACATGGCCTTTTCTCTGGCTGCGTTTGACCAATCCGTATCGCTGTTTTTTATGGGAGCGGGCGTCAACTGGCTTCGAAAAGCTCAAGACACAACCGAGATTAACCAAAAGTCCGTGGAAAAGAACCTTTCCGCAGCGCCTATTTTCGGTGTGGAGGCCATGTACGCAGACGAAGCCGCCTGTGCCCACTATGGGCTTGCCCTGAATGATATGGTGGCAGGCGTAGCCATGACCGAGAGCAGTGCCGGACTGCTGCACCAATATACCCACACCGCCTTTGCCGGTTGATTTTCAAACACGCTCTAGCAGAGCCGGAACCCGTTATGACACCTATTCACACTCTTCATATTCTGAACAAGGTGCCCGGTCACCCTCGCGCGGCCCAGTGCAGGCTTGCGCTTCGGCCAGAAGATGCCCTGCTGCTTACTGAGAGCGCGGTGCTGGCCCTGTGTGTGTCAGGCGGCCCCGTGCCCACCGTTCCTGTTTATGCCTTGGCGCCAGATGCCGTGGCCCGAGGCCTTGGACAATTTACCACCGAGGCCATCTTGGTGGATTACTCGAACATGGTTAACTTAACGGCTCAAGCCCAAAACGTAATCAGCTGGTGACCCATGACAGACGCCACAATGCCCGCAAGAAACAATGAGGGTTTTCTCGAAAGCGCACACGCCTGGACACCGGTAGTTGCAGCGGTTATCGCCAAAGACGACCACATAGATCTGAATGAAAAACACTGGGAAATCATTAAGTTTCTGCGTTTATTTTATAAAGAACATGAGATGTCGCCGCCCTCCAACCGGCTGTTCGTTAAAGCGGTGAAGGAGGCTTTAGGTGAGGACAAGGGAAACAGTATTTATCTTATGCAGCTGTTTCCTGGCACCCCCGCAAAAACAGCGTGCCGGATAGCTGGCCTGCCACGGCCAACAAACTGCCTTTAAGGTGTATTTGGCGCCTATATTGGCAGATAGGCCAGTGCGAAAAACTGAGCGGCTCCAGCCAGCGCGCCTAATATGCCGCCGATGAACATGAGCTGAATTTCTTCTTCGCGAAAGGCGGGGCGAAGGATATCTTGGAACTCCGCCGGCCGGAGTGCTCTCATTTGCCCGGATAGCACCCCAGCAACAACCGGTGCGCGTTCCATATTGAAGCTCGGGTCGCTGAACACATCGTGAGTGGCCAGTATCGCCTGTTCGTTCATCGCTTTCTTTAGCTCGGCATAGCCGCTCATCCCAACGGTTACTTGGGCACCGAGCTTCAGCAACACAGAGTTATCCAGCAAAGGCCTCAGGTGCTTTTGTATAATGGCTCGAGTGCGATCGCCCCGGCTACCGTTAATCATGGCGTCAGCCACTTTATCCACCGTAATCAATTCTTCGGCAACCAGCTTTGCCCAAATATCACTAATTTCTGGCTGGCGTCGTAAAAACAGCCCCTGAATTTTCCAAAACAAAAACCGACGGGGCTTTAGCGGTGCAAAGATCAGGTTGATGGCAAGCCAGTTTGTGATAAAACCGACCACAAACCCACCAACTGGCAGCAACCAGGGCGTCGGGTAAATTGACCAGGCCGGCGCGAGACCGCAGCCCAGAATCCCACCAATAATGGCCCCACGATTGATGACCGACTTGAGCTCAATCGAGCCCGCCTGCTGGAAAATGCGATTCATCAGGTCAGGATGTTGTTTCAGCTCTCGGCTTAGCAGCGCCTTTAAGTCGACAAGCCCATCAAGATCATCCCCAAAATCATCGACCAGATCCTCAACCCGCGCCGGCAACTGCTCCCGGGCCCATTGGTAAATTCGTCGGCGCAGAAATAAGGGCAGATTATCCCAAAGTACCGGCTGGATTTCGTACATGACTTCATCAATATACTCATCCAGCCTCGGTGTTACTTGGGAGACCACCTGCTCAATAATGCGCTGGGGTTCGAGCTTCTGATAAACGGCATTCAAATCGCCGAATTGCCGAAGCGTTCGGTCGATGCTGATATGAGCCATTTTTTCGGATTTACGCGGGATAACGCCCTGCCAGCCGATGACGCCAACCCCCATAAACTGTACTGGGTAGAAAGACATCTGTATGGCGAGCCAATTAGTAAACCAACCAACCAAGGCGGCCATAATGGGCACGGACAGGAGCGCAGCGTCAAACAAGTGGAACCCCGGTTATACACATGCAAATGGAGAATTTGCAGATTATGTCATTTTTAGTCGGGCGGGCCTGTAGCTACCGCCTCTATTTGTTGAGCAGATCATGCGACAGCCAAGGTTTTGTAGCATTGGCCGAACCGCCACTGCTCTTCAGCAAGTAGGGGTAGCGTTATTGCCGAGGTATGTTTGAAGCTCCAGCCGGCTTACTGGTAATACGCGTTCTCAGTCTGAGTGTGATCAGTCACATCGCGAACCGCTGTTATTTCCGGTACCCGATCCTTGAGCGTCGTTTCAACACCCTGTTTCAAAGTCAGGCTTACCGCTGAGCAGCCCTGACAACCGCCGCCAAAACGTAAAACGGCCACTGACTCATCAACAATCTCTACCAATGACACTTCGCCACCATGGGAAGCCAGGTTAGGGTTTATTTCCGAAGCCAGCACATAATTCACTCTGTCTGGCAGGGGCGCGTTTTCATCAACGCTTGGAACTTTCGCGTTCGGCGCTTTGATTGTTAGCTGGCCACCCATCTGATCTTTGGAGTAATCCACATACGCTTCCTCCAGAAAGGGTACGGAGTTGTGGTCCAAATATAAGGTGAATTTATCCAGTTCAACCTGCTCATCAGTGGGCACAATTTCGTTGGGCGGACAATAAGCCAAACAGGTTTCCGCATTCTTTGTGCCTGGCTGCGTTACGAAAATTCGCACGCCCATGCCTTTCACATCCTGCTTTTCAATAAGTTGCGCAAGATAATCCCGTGCGGGATCTGTCACAGTAACCAATGCCATGTTTTCAACCCCTTGGTAAGTTTAGGTTCATTTTAAGGCAGTTCGCGGCAACATGAAAGACCAAGTAAATTAGTTGGTCTTTCACCGAGAAATAATGCCTCCCTTGCCACGTGCCCTGCGCACTTAACTTGACGCAAGTAAAGAATAACTACCACCAGCACTACGACGAGCACCGGCAATTTTGGTATAATTCCGCTCCATTGAACCAAATACGCCGTTAATACCGACATCCGGAATACTGACTATGACCGATCGCAATACTCGCCTGGAACAACTCCATAACGCTCTGAAAGAACGCATTGTGATTCTTGATGGCGGTATGGGAACCATGATCCAGAACCTGCAACTGGACGAGAAAGCGTTCCGGGGCGATCGGTTTGCCGACTATGACCGTGAAGTTCAGGGCAACAACGACCTGCTGAATATCACCCAGCCCGCCCTACTGCGGAACATCCACGCCGATTACCTGGATGCTGGCGCAGATATTATTGAAACCAATACCTTCAACTCGACCCGCGTGTCTCAGTCTGACTATGGTTTGGAAGAGGTCTCCAAAGAGCTGAACGTGGCCGCTGCAAGGCTGGCACGACAGGTGGCAGATGAATACACCGCCAAAGATCCTTCTAAGCCCCGATTTGTAGCCGGCGCTGTTGGCCCCACGTCAAAAACTGCGTCGTTATCTCCCGATGTAAACGACCCGGGCTTTCGAAACACTGACTTTCAAACCCTGGTCGACAATTATTACGAATCGGTCGAAGGCCTGGTTGAAGGCGGCTGCGACATCATCCTCATCGAAACCATTTTCGATACTCTTAACGCGAAAGCCGCGATTTACGCCACCCAGCAGTATTTTATCGACAGTGGCACTGAACTGCCGATTATGATCTCCGGCACCATTACGGATGCGTCTGGCCGCACGCTGTCTGGCCAAACCACTGAGGCATTCTGGAACTCCATCTCCCATTCTCGCCCGATTTCGGTGGGCCTGAACTGTGCTCTGGGTGCGGATGCATTACGACCCTACGTGGAAGAGCTGTCAGCCAAAGCCAACACCTATGTTAGCGCACACCCCAACGCGGGCCTACCTAACGAATTTGGTGAGTACGACCAAACGCCTGAAGAAATGGCAGAAACCATTGAAGGTTTTGCGCGGGATGGTTTTTTGAACATCATTGGCGGCTGCTGTGGTTCCCGCCCGGAGCACATAGAAGCGGTCGCGAAAGCCGTGGCCAAATACCCACCACGTAAAATACCGGAGCGCCCGGAAGCGCTGCGCCTTTCAGGTCTTGAGCCCTTTACCGGCGATGAGAACACCCTGTTCATCAACGTCGGTGAGCGTACCAACGTAACTGGCTCCAAGCGGTTCCTACGCCTGATTAAAGAAGAGCAGTACGAAGAAGCCCTGAGTGTCGCTCGGGATCAGGTTGAAAACGGCGCCCAGATTATCGACATCAACATGGACGAAGGCATGTTGGACTCCAAGGAGGTGATGGTCATCTTCCTGAATCTGGTTGCCTCCGAGCCGGATATCTCTCGTGTGCCGATTATGCTCGACTCGTCCAAGTGGGAGGTGATTGAGGCTGGGCTGCGCTGCATTCAAGGCAAGGCTGTGGTGAACTCCATCAGCCTGAAAGAAGGCGAAGAGGAGTTCATCAAACGCGCCAAAGACTGCATGCGATATGGTGCGGCAGTAGTGGTCATGGCCTTTGATGAAGACGGACAGGCAGACACCTATGAGCGCAAAACTCAGATCTGCAAGCGCTCCTATGACGTTCTGGTTGGCATTGGCTTCAACCCCGGTGACATTATTTTTGACCCGAACGTGTTTGCTATCGCCACGGGCATCGAAGAACACAACAACTATGCGGTGGACTACATAAACGCCGCACAGTGGATTCGGGACAACCTGCCTCACGCGTCTATTTCAGGCGGTGTGAGTAACGTTTCCTTCTCCTTTCGTGGCAACGACATTGTGCGTGAGGCCATTCACTCGGTCTTTCTGTATTACGCCATCAAAGCCGGCATGAATATGGGCATTGTGAATCCCGGCCAGTTGGTGATTTACGATGAAATTAACCCGGAGCTGAAGGAGTTGGTTGAGGATGTTGTACTCAACCGCCGCGAAGATGCCACCGATCGTCTGCTGGAAATTGCCGAACGCTACAAAGGCAAAGGTGGCAAAACCCAAGAGGAAGACCTGGCGTGGCGTGAATGGCCGGTAATTAAGCGTTTGGAGCACTCGCTGGTTAAAGGCATCACCAACTTCATTATTGAAGACACGGAAGAGTGTCGTCAGCAAGCCGAGCGCCCGATTCACGTGATTGAAGGCCCGCTGATGGACGGCATGAACGTGGTTGGCGACCTGTTCAGCGATGGCAAAATGTTCCTGCCCCAAGTGGTTAAAAGTGCCCGGGTGATGAAACAGGCGGTGGCGCATCTTATTCCGTTCATTGAAGCGGAGAAGTCTGAAGACCAGCGGGCGAAAGGCAAAATCCTGATGGCCACGGTAAAAGGCGATGTACACGACATCGGCAAAAACATCGTGAGTGTGGTGTTGCAGTGCAACAACTATGAGGTTATCGACATGGGCGTTATGGTGCCCAGCGATAAAATTCTCGCCGCTGCCAAAGAGCACGACGTGGATATCGTCGGTCTAAGCGGCCTGATTACCCCGTCACTGGATGAAATGGTTCACGTGGCGCGTGAGATGCAGCGCCTCGACTTTCACCTTCCCCTGATGATTGGTGGCGCCACCACGTCGAAAGCGCATACTGCCGTAAAAATTGAGCCCCACTATAAAAACGATATTGCCCTGTACGTGTCAGATGCCTCCCGGTGCGTAAACGTTGCCTCACAGCTGCTCAGCAAGACGGCCAAGCCCAAGCTGGTAAGCGATGCGCGCGAGGAATACGACAAAATCCGCGAACGTCGTAAGCAAAGAGGCGACCGTACCAAACTTGTCAGCCTGAAAGAAGCGCGCGCGCGGGCTCCGGAAATCAATTTCGAAAACTATGTGCCGCCCAAGCCTGCTTTCACCGGTACCAAGTTATTCGAGTCCTACGATTTAAGTGAGCTGGAGCCCTACATAGATTGGACGCCGTTCTTTATCTCCTGGGATATCGCAGGCAAATACCCGCAGGTATTTGACGATCCCAAGCGTGGCGAAGCAGCCCGAAATCTGTTTGACGACGCCCAAATCATTCTTCGTAAAATGATTGATGAAAAGCGCGTAACTGCTTCAGGTGTCATCGGTTTTTGGCCTGCACACCGCCGTGGCGATGACATTGTTGTGTACAAGGATGAAAGCCGCAGCGAAGAGCTGACCACCCTTCACCACTTGCGCCAGCAGGATGATAAAGCCCCAAATAAATCCATGATGACATTGTCCGACTTTGTGGCTGAAGAAGGCACGGAGCACTGTGACTATGTTGGCGGTTTTGCGGTGACCACCGGCATAGGTGCAGAAGAAATGTCGATGGAATACAAAGATGCCAACGACGACTACAACGCGATCATGGTCAAAGGCTTGGCCGACCGCCTGGCGGAAGCCTTTGCTGAGCGCATGCACCAGCGAGTACGCAAAGAGTTCTGGGGTTATAACAGCGATGAAACACTAGGCAACGAAGACCTGATTAAAGAACGCTATCACGGTATTCGCCCCGCGCCCGGCTACCCTGCCTGCCCTGACCACACCGAGAAAGCGACACTGTTCGAATTGCTGAATGCAACCGCACAAACGGGCATCGAGATTACCGAAAGTTTTGCTATGTTCCCCACGGCAGCCGTTTCAGGCTGGTACTTCTCGCACCCCGAATCCAAATTTTTTGCGGTGGGTAAAATTGGCGTAGATCAGGTTGAGGACTATGCTGAGCGTAAAGGCCTTT
>JBQCZX010000165.1:0-8273 GCA_052089485.1 Marinobacter sp.
AGCGGTTTATGGGGTATTCATACTTCTCGGGTGCGTAGGCATAAAAGTGCCCAAAACCGCCACCCACAAACGCTGCACTGCCCATCTGCCAGAACAACCAGTTAAGCGTTTCGGTACGGCCGGCCAAATCCGAAGGCAAAAACCGATCAAATTTTTCCGCCAGGTACAACAGAATGGAGCCAGATTCGAACACCCGAACAGCGGGATCCTGAGAGTGATCAAACAGCGCCGGAATCTTGGAGTTAGGGTTAACGCCCACAAACCCACTACCGAACTGCTCGCCTTCATTGATGCGGATCAGCCAGGCGTCATACTCAGCTTCTTTGATGCCAAGCTCCAACAATTCCTCAAACATAATCGTGGCTTTTACACCGTTTGGGGTGGCCAGCGAATAGAGCTGGAAAGGATGCTTGCCAACGGGCAGTTCTTTCTCATGGGTGGGGCCAGCAATGGGGCGATTGATGCTGGCAAAAGCACCACCGCTTTCAGAATCCCACTTCCAGACTTTTGGCGGCGTGTAGGTTGGATCACTCATAATTATAGGCTCCTTGTTTGCTTGTTAGCGGTTTTGACTATGCCAAAATTAGAAGGTTAAATTGGGCCACCAGTAATTTTTGACAGTGCCTCGTTCACATCAAAAATCTTGGCGTTAACTTTATCAACGCCAAGCCCTTTAAGCCTTGCTGTGTGCTTTTCAAGGTAGGCTTCGGCTGCTTCTTCCGTTTTAAAAAGGTAAATGCCGCCCGCGTCTTTTTCAGAAGCGTTCTCTGTCCAGATTTTCCAAATAAACCCAGGTTCTTCAGTGATGGAAACAGCAAGCTCTTTCAAGGCTTCAGCCATTTCGGCACCAAATGGGCCATTAAACGGAAAATCGATCTGTAATAATTTTGCCATCTGACTGAACTCCAATTTTCGACAAACACTGCCATAATGAAGAAAAGCGAAGTAATACTCCGCCAATCTGATTGTGTGTGCTCCACTATAAAGACAACCATCCCAACAAGGGAGTTATACGTATGTCGGCAATAGGATGGATTTTTCTGCTGGGTGCATTGGCTTTAGTTGCTGGCAGCCTTTTAATGCTGTGGAAGTCTGCCAGGAAGATGCACATCCCGGAAGACAAGCTAGACAAAGTCCGCAAGCGTAAAGCCGAGCTTGAGGCGCAGGAAAAAGCTGACGATCAATGGTAAGCCGAGTCTGTTCTCGCGGCCATGATGAAATCATTTTGGTGCAACCCACCGATTGTGTGGGTCCACCAACTCACGGTTGCTCTCCCGTATTCTAGGAAAATGGCCGGATGATGATTTTCAGCCTCAGCCAGCTCGCCAACTTTGTTGGTAAACGCCAGCGCCTGGGTAAAGTTTTTGAATTTAAACTCTTTACGTAACTGCTCTTCGCCGTTCACTGTAAGAATGTCCCAGCCTTGGGCACCTTTGTGCAACCTGCGTTTCTCATCATCGTTTACCCCAGAGGTGCCTGCGTTACACGCTTCACAATGCTGTTCGGCCAGTCCGCTCATGTATAACCTCCAAGCCTGATGTTTAGAATTCTCCAGTCTTACCTCTAGTACAATCGTGGATTCGGTTACTCATTTTATCAACCTGCTTCTTGAAATTAGCTCTTCTTCGGAATACTGTATATTTAAACAGTATTCCGAGATTTTACCATGAGCGAGATTCTTAACACGCTAATGCAGGATGCCCGTGTTTGGCAGGGACACAAACACAACAAGACCACGCAACCGGCAGAGCCAACTGGCTACCAGGTTTTGGACAACCAGCTTGGCGGCATCGGTTGGCCCCGGGGTGCTTTAAGTGAATGCCTGCTGAATGCCTCCGGCATTGGCGAACTGAATCTATTGATGCCGCTGATGCAGCGACTGTCGCAGGCGGGTAAAACCGTATTCTGGCTGAACCCTCCGCACACGCCTTATGCCCCAGCATTGGCGCGGGAAGAAATCAATCTGGATCAGGTGATCATGATCCACACCGAAGACAAAGGCGATTTCCTGTGGACTCTGGAAAACTGCCTACGCTCTCCGGTCACGGGTCTGGTAATGGCCTGGCCGAGCAGGTTAGCAGCTCGTGACATTCGGCGTTTGCAGCTAGCGGCAGAAGCCGGCAGCAATGTGTGTGTGCTTTTCCGTGAGCGACGCTACGCTGAACAAAACTCCCCAGCTGCCCTGCGCCTTGAGCTGGAGCCCGACGATCAACAGAGCCTGAAAGTGAATGTAATAAAACGCCGAGGCAGTTGGCCCGGCCAGCGTTGTTCGCTTGCCATGGCTCACCGGGCGGGGCTGTTTTATCGCGAAGCGCCCCGTGTGGTTCAGGGCCCCTGGCCCACGTCGGCCCGGTAATTTTCTATGCTTTGGTTATATTTGCACTTCCCCCACCTGCTGCTGGATCATATTCGCCGCTCCAGTGAAAACACGGCTGCGCTGGTGATTGTGGAGGGTTTCGGGCAAAAAGTAATACAGTCCTGCCCAGCTGCCCGGGATTTGGGCGTGAACGCTGGCATGCGCCTGAAAACGGCCATCAGCTTGGTGCCAGATTTGGGCATAATCCGTGCGGATGAGCAGCAAGAAGCCCGGATTCTAGAAGACCAAGCCCGCTGGTTGTACCGTTACGCCGCTCACATTGTTCTGGTTCCGCCAAACGGCTTGCTGGCTGAAATTGGTAGTTTGCAACGGCTATACGGTGGCCTTCCAGCGGTCTGGCAAACAGTGGAAGAAGTGCTGCACGAGCGCCAGCTTACTGCTTGGCCCGGCATTGGCCATACGCCGCAGGCCGCGCGCCTGATTGCACGTAATGGCAAGGGAGAATGCACGTCTGACAAAGGTCACATTCTTCGCACCCTTGGCTTAATGCCGTTGGTGGCTGCAGAGTTTGACGGGCGCACCTGCACCCGCTTGCAGCGGCTTGGGCTGAATACCCTGGGAGAAGTATTCAATTTACCACCAGCAGAGATGGCCCGCAGGCTCTCTCCAGAAACCTTGGCGACTATCCAAAAGATTCAGGGTTCCAGGCCAGACCCTCAGGTATCTTGGCAACCGCCTCATTACTTCCGGCAACAGGCCGATTTTGTGCAGGAAATTGAACAGTCACAGGGGCTGCTGTTTCCGCTACAGCGCATGCTTTCTGAACTGGAAAAGGACTTGTGCTGGCGCCAACAGGATACCGATAGCCTGCTGCTAGTGCTTCGGTACCGACATTCAGAGCCAACGTCTTTACGCATCCGCACCTCTGGCCCGGAACACCGGGCGGACGCGTTTCTCAGCCTGATCAGCCTGCGGTTTGAGCAGCAGCCATTGCAGGCTCCGGTTGTATCACTGCAACTGTCCGTAAAACGATTTATTGGGCGGAAAGCCCCCAGCGGCCAAGATCTGTTGGGCGAAAGCCAAGACCTGAACGAAGCCTGGCACACTCTGATGAGCCGCCTACAGGCAAGGCTTGGGGATAATGCACTGAAGCAGCTCGCACCCCGAGCAGATCACCGGCCCGAACGGGCTTATAGCACGTCACAAGTGCGACGAACAGGCCGTGCAGCGGCAACAAAACTTGACCAACTGCCCCGCAGACCTCTGTGGCTCTTGCAGGGGCCACAACCGCTTACAGAACCCCCGCAAGCTTGGTTTACCGGCCCCGAACGAATCAGCGGCGGCTGGTGGGACGGTCAGCGGGTACACCGGGATTATTACATCGCTCAGCTGAATAGCGGCCAGCTGGCCTGGGTATTTCGAGATGTACGGGATGGCTGGTTCATACACGGATGGTTTGGCTGATGAATGAACCTTCTTACGCCGAGTTATTCTGTTTCAGCAACTTCACCTTTCTGACCGGGGCATCCCACCCCCATGAGCTTGCGGAACGTGCGGCAGAGCTTGGATATACGGCTCTGGCGATCACCGATGCTTGTTCGGTGGCAGGTATCCCCCGGGCCTGGGCGGCATTGAAAGAAAGCTCCGTAAAGCTGATTACCGGGAGCTGGTTTGAGCTGGACGATGCCCCTCCCGGTGCCAGCACGCCCCGTTTTATTCTTCTGGCTCGCACCCGCAAAGGCTATGGGCAGCTTTGCCAACTTATAACCACCGCTCGGCGCCGCGCAGAAAAAGGGCAATATCAGCTTTTCCATGGGGACGTGGAAACACACGCCCTGGATGACTGCTTATGCTTGTGGCTGCCGCCCTCACCGACTGAAGCCGATGCAGATCAAGCTTTGTGTTGCGGCGAATGGTTACTCCGGTTGTTTGAACGCCGCCTTTGGATTGCAGCTGCCCGCACCCTGGAATCCGGCGAGGAACAGCAACTGGCCCGTGTTCGCTGGCTTGCTGAACACTTGTGCTGCCCGATTACAGCCACCGGCGAAGTTCACATGCACAGTCGGGAACGCCAACCACTGCAAGACGTGCTCGCCGCTTTGCGCAACCACGCCAGCCTGGAGAATGCGGGCCATTGCCTGTTCCAGAACGGCGAACGTTACCTGCGCCCGCCAACGGTACTGCAGCGGTTGTTTCCCGAAGCTTGGCTGAAAGAATCTTTGCAGATTGCCCAACAGTGTACCTTTGAGCCGGGCAGCTTGCGCTACGAATACCCTCCGGATCTTGTACCAGAGGGAGAAAGCCCGGCGGCTTACCTGAAGCGATTAACTCAGGAAGGTGAACGGCAGCGTTATCCAGAAGGCACTCCGTTATCCGTTCAAGCTCTGATCCGCAAAGAGCTGGGCCTGATTTCAGAGATGAAGTACGAACACTACTTTCTCACTATTCACGACATAGTTGCCTTTGCCCGCAGCTGCGGCATTCTCTGCCAAGGCCGGGGTTCTGCTGCCAACTCTGCTGTGTGCTACTGCCTGGGTATTACCGAAGTAAACCCGGCCCGGGTAGAGGTGTTGTTTGAACGGTTTATCTCCAAGGATAGAAATGAGCCACCGGATATTGACGTGGATTTTGAGCACGAGCGCCGGGAAGAAGTTATCCAGTATATTTACCGGCGGTACAGTCGGGAGCGGGCCGCGCTAGCCGCAACGGTTATCCGCTACCGCCCCCGCAGCGCCATTCGCGATGTTGGCAAGGCACTCGGGTTTGATCCGGCACTGGTGGAACAGTTATTGGAGGGCATAGATTGGCGCGACCAAGCTACCAATTGGCGCCAGCAGATTCTCGACAAGCGCCTGACCCGCAACCCGAAAGTCGCCGATCAGTTCTTTGCCCTGGTGAACACCCTGCTCGGCTTTCCCCGCCATTTGTCCCAGCATGTGGGTGGCTTTGTGATCAGCGCAGGGCCACTGGCCGACTTGGTACCGGTAGAAAACGCCGCCATGGCCGACCGCACCGTTATCCAGTGGGACAAAGACGATCTGGAAAGCCTGGGGTTAATGAAAGTGGACATCCTCGCACTAGGTATGCTCACCGCTATTCGCAAAGCACTAGAGCTGATCAGCCAACAAAAAGGCCAGCCCTTCCGGATGCAAGACATACCCCAGGAAGACCCGGCCACCTACGCCATGCTGCAAAAAGGCGACAGCATTGGTGTGTTCCAGGTGGAATCCCGAGCCCAGATAAACATGCTGCCAAGGCTGAAACCCGAAACCTACTACGACTTGGTGATTGAAGTCGCTATCGTTCGCCCCGGCCCTATCAAAGGCGACATGGTGCACCCTTATCTACGCCGAAAACACGGCCTGGAGCCGGTGAATTACCCCAACGACGACATTCGAGGTGTACTTGAGCGCACCCTGGGCGTACCCATTTTCCAAGAACAGGTCATCAAACTGGCCATGGTCGCCGCCGGCTTTACGGCTGGCGAAGCCGACCAACTCCGCCGGGCCATGGCCGCCTGGAAATCCCACGGCGATATGACGCCTTTCAGAGAAAAACTCATCAACGGCATGCTCGAACGCGGCCACGATGCCGACTTTGCCGAACGCCTATACCTGCAAATTTGCGGCTTCGGCGGTTACGGCTTTCCCGAGTCCCACGCAGCCAGCTTCGCCCTACTGGTTTACGTCTCATCCTGGATCAAACGGCACCACCCAAACGCCTTTTACTGCGCCCTACTCAACAGCCAGCCCATGGGATTCTATTCCCCATCCCAACTGGTACAAGACGCCAAACGCCATAACGTGTTGGCATTACCGCCAAACATAAACAGCAGCCAATGGGATCACGCTCTAGAAAACCCTGACCATCAGTTACGCTTGGGCCTTCGAATCATCCGAGGATTCCCAAAAAACGCCGCCGAGCGTCTATGCCAGCATCGCCCAAAAACTGGCTATAACTCCTCCGCCGAGTTACGGCGTTTGGCAGATCTCAACCAGCGCGAAATGGAACTGCTGGCCGGCGCCAACGCCATGCCCGCCTTCGCCAGCAACCGACACCAAGCCTACTGG
The DNA here is from genome assembly GCA_052089485.1 of Marinobacter sp. Lineage (GTDB taxonomy): Bacteria > Pseudomonadota > Gammaproteobacteria > Pseudomonadales > Oleiphilaceae > Marinobacter. The sequence goes on from JBQCZX010000165.1 coordinate 6,388, forward strand.
CAGTTACTGGGCCATGAAAAACCCGCCGAGCTTTTTTCGGTGGCAGAAACAGCAGAAGAAAACGAAAACTACAAACTGGAACCCTGCGACCAACTACCAGAACCCACCGAAGGCCAGAACGTATTAGCCGACTACGCCAGCCAAGGACTAACTCTCCAACGCCATCCGCTAGCCTTACTCAAAGAACAGGGCCATTTACAGTTCTGCCTCAACGCCGAACAACTCAAAACCGCAAAAGCCGGTACTCCCGTACAAGTAGCCGGCCTGGTAACCGGCCGCCAACGCCCCGGCTCCGCCTCTGGCGTTACTTTTGTGACGTTGGAAGACGAAACCGGCAACGTAAACGTCATCGTCTGGCTGGAAACTGCCCGTAGGCAACGCAAACCGTTAATCACCGCAAGGCTGTTACACGTAAAAGGCATTCTGGAAAGAGAGGGGGAGATTGTTCATGTTATGGCGGGGAAACTATCGGACCTGAGCCATCTTATACAGACTCTCCCGGTCAACTCCCGGGATTTTCACTAGCTGTTTCAGAGCGACAACCCAAAAGTTGATGGAGTCAGTGTGAGCCTTCCTTTCAGGAATGTTCACACTGACTCTTAGCCCAATCTAACAGGCCTGAAAAAACAAAACCCCGCCAAGCTGACGCAAGGCGGGGTTTTCAGCACTACGAAGAAACGATCAGCTAAGCAGCTTAATCATCACACCCGCAGCAACAGCCGAACCAATAACACCCGCAACGTTCGGCCCCATGGCGTGCATCAGCAAGAAGTTATGGGGATTCGCCTCAAGACCAACCTTGTTGGACACTCGCGCTGCCATCGGCACCGCCGATACGCCAGCCGAACCAATCAACGGGTTAATCGGCTCCTTGGTCAACTTGTTCATCAGCTTCGCCATCAGAACACCGCAAGCCGTGCCCACACAGAAGGCTGCCATACCCAGCAACAGGATGCCCAGTGTTTGCAGATCCAGGAACTTGTCTGCGCCCAGCTTGGAGCCAACAGACAGACCCAGGAAAATGGTCACAATGTTAATCAGCGCGTTCTGGGAGGTGTCGCTCAAACGCTCGACCACACCACATTCACGCATCAGGTTACCGAAGCAGAACATACCCAGCAGCGGTGCCGCATCTGGCAGGAACAGCGCAGTCGCAACCAGTACGACAATCGGAAAGACAATTTTTTCCGTCTTTTTCACTGGTCGCAGCTGCGACATCTTGATCGAACGTTCTTTCTCCGTGGTCAACGCCTTCATAATAGGTGGCTGGATCATTGGAACCAGAGCCATATACGAATAGGCAGCAACCGCGATGGCACCCAACAGGTGCGGCGCAAGAATGCTTGATACGTAGATAGAGGTTGGGCCGTCTGCACCACCGATGATGCCAATAGCCGCCGCTTCAAGAATGCTGAAGTCCATAACACCGCTCCAGTTGAGCAGTGCCGCACCAATCACGGTACCAAAAATACCGAACTGAGCAGCTGCACCAAGCAACAGTGTTTTCGGGTTAGCCAACAGCGGACCAAAGTCCGTCATGGCGCCCACACCCATGAAGATGATCAGCGGGGCAGCACCACTGGCGATAGCAACCGAGTAGAAGTTGTAAAGCATACCGTTGGTATAACCCAGAGTCTGGGCAAGCACACCGGCCTGCTGAACCGTCGCATAATCTGCCATCTTATAGGCTTCCCTGAACGTGTCTAACACCTCAGGGGTGACCACTTGGCCTGCTTGATAGCCCACATCAAGAACACTCGCAAGCGCTAAAAGCGCATCCGGGTTCGCAATATGGATCGCATTTTCAGCGGCAGACAGGGCTAGCCCAGCTTCCGGAATGTTCGCCAGAATGCCACCAAAACCAATCGGAACCAGCAGCAACGGCT
>JBQCZX010000166.1:0-8215 GCA_052089485.1 Marinobacter sp.
CGCACTTCCTGGCTTGGCCTGCGACGCTTGTTGGGACACTATGAGAAATTCAGGCTAGGTCGAGATGATCATCATGAACCCACACAGGTTGCGCCAAGCGGCTGTCCAACCGCTGATTGAACGGCGCGGTTACTTCCGTATCGTTTCGAAGCTGCTCGGCGAGCTTGGACACGTAGTCGTCAGGTGCATCTTCTGGAAATGAAAAAATCTGCAGCCCGCCTACGTGCATGGGTTGCTGGCGCTTCTCAAGCCAGAGAAAAAGCTGGTCGGTAGGGCTCAGAGGCTTCACGGGCGGGCTCCTTTTTATGATTGTTTAACTGATCTTACATCAGGTCGCCCGCGAGTGATTGGCCTTTGGTAGCTTCCGCCCCGTCAATATCGGTTGATTGAACCTCCCTCAGGGTTAGGCTGCCACAGCCTCTTGCTGTGTTTCTCTTGTTCCCAAAAGGATCCGATTTCCATCGAGAAGCACAGAGTAGGTTTTGACCCTAACCGATTCATCTTCCAAACAGACACCGGTTTTCAGGTTGAAGTGTTGTTTGTATAACGGAGAGGCGACGATTGGTTCTCCCCCTAAATCCCCAGTGATGCCGCGAGCCAGAACATTCGCGCCGCTGAACGGATCTTTATGGCTGATGGCAACGAGTGCTGGTAGCCGGTGCGGCAGGTAAAACACGGCCACCGGACCCTCTTCCGTCCAGACCGCAATTCCCGACTCCGGCACCAGATCATCAACGGTACAAATGGTGTTCCAAAAGGTACGAGTTTTCATCTGTATTCTCCTTAGCTTTCCGTCTTCAGTTTTTCGATATTCGCGAGTTCGGTGAGCGAGGGGTGCGGGGTACTTTTCCGCCGGGAAAAAGATGTCTGAGCGCAGCGAGTTATTTTTCCCAGAGGAAAAGTACCCCGTGCCCCTTGCGCCATCCCAGAATCCGGAAGGCTACACAGACTCCAAAACAGGCCGTCTCTGTCCCCGCTCAGTCGTCCACTGCTGCACAGGATCTTTCTGCTCTGGCAGGTTCACAAACTCACGGAACCGCTTGCGCTTCTCAGGATCTTCTACAGCCGTTTTCCACTCACACTGGTACGTATCTGCAATGCTGTTCATGTGCTCCTCAAGCTCGGCACAAATACTCAGGCTATCCTCAAGCACCACCTGTTTCAGATAATCCAGACCGCCCTCTAGATTCTCCATCCAGACACTCGTGCGCTGCAGCCGGTCGGCCGTGCGCACATAGAACATCACCACCCGATCAATGGTTCGGATCAGCTCCTCGTCAGATAGATCGGTTGCAAACAAATCGGCGTGGCGTGGGCGCATGCCGCCATTACCGCAGACATACAGGTTCCACCCATTCTCAGTGGCGATCACGCCAAAATCCTTACTCTGAGCCTCGGCGCACTCTCGCGTGCAGCCAGACACAGCCATTTTTACCTTATGCGGCGCCCGCAGACCCTTGTAGCGATTCTCCAGAACGATCGCCATGCCCACACTGTCCTGCACGCCATAGCGGCACCAGGTATTGCCAACGCAGGACTTAACCGTGCGCAGGGACTTTCCGTAGGCATGACCGGTCTCGAAACCGGCGGCAATGAGCTTCTCCCAGATCTCTGGCAGTTCGCTCAGCGTAGCGCCAAACAGATCAACCCTCTGACCGCCCGTGATCTTGGTGTAGAGGTCGTACTCTTTGGCTACTTCGCCCAGCACAATCAGCTTGTCGGGCGTAATCTCACCGCCGGGAATGCGCGGCACAATGGAATAGGTGCCGTTCTTCTGCATATTGGCCATGAAGGTGTCGTTGGTGTCCTGAAGTGGCACGTGATCGGTGGCCAGAATGTGTTCGTTCCAGCAGGTCGCCAGAATTGAGCCGACGGCCGGCTTGCAGATATCACAGCCCTGCCCCTTACCGTGCTGGCTAATCAGGGTGCGGAAGGTGCGGATGCCGTTGACTTTGACCAAGTGAAACAATTCCTGACGGCTGTACGGGAAGTGCTCGCACAAGTCTTTGTTGACCGCCACACCGCGTTTTTCCAACTCGTTATCAACCAGGTTTTTGAGTAGCGAGGTACAGCCGCCGCAACCGGTGCTGGCTTTGGTTTCGGCTTTGACGCTGGGGAGGTCAACGCAGCCAGCATCAATCGCGCAGCAAATATCGCCCTTAGTGACATTGTGGCAAGAACAAATGGATGCGGTTTCAGGAAGCGCATCGGGGCCCAGTGCCGGGGCTCCGCCTTGATTCTCCGGCAGTATCAGGGTCTCGGGATTGTGTGGCAGTGTTATGCCGTTCAGGGCGTACTGCAGAAGACTATCGTAGTGGCTGTTATCGCCCACAAGAATGGCACCTAGCAGCGTTTTGCCATCTTCGCTGACCACCATGCGGCGATAGTGGCCGGCCTGCTCATCGTTAAAGCGTATGTTGCGGGCACCGGGTGTCTGGCCGTGGGCGTCGCCAATGGAGCCTACATCCACTCCCAGCAGCTTTAGCTTGGTGCTCATGTCGGCGCCGGTAAAGGCGGCATCACGATCGCCGTTCAGAACCGCCGCCAAGGTGCGGGCCATGGTATAGCCGGGAGCGACCAAGCCGAAGATCTTCTGGTTCCAGAGCGCACACTCGCCAATGGCATGAATGTGTGGGTCCGACGTGGTGCACTGATCATTGACGACGATGCCGCCACGTTCACCGACACTCAGCCCACTTGCTCGCGCGAGTGTATCCTGCGGGCGAATACCGGCTGAAAAGACGATCAGGTCGGTTTCCAGGTGACTGTCATCGCCGAAGTTCATGCGAATGCGAGCATTTTCGCCTTCCACGATAGAGGTGGTGGCTTTTTCGGTATGCACTTGAACGCCCAGTTCTTCAATTTTGTGACGCAGCAGCGCTCCGCCATCGGTATCCAATTGCACTGGCATTAGGCGAGGTGCGAACTCTACTACGTGGGCCTGCAGGCCAAGACTCTTGAGGGCATTGGCGGCTTCCAAGCCAAGTAGACCGCCACCCACAACTACCCCAGACTTGCCTTTCTGGGCGCTGTGGCGAATGGCGTCAAGGTCTTCCAGCGTCCGGTATACGAAACAGTGAGGATGCTCCCGGCCCTCAATCGGCGGTACGAAAGGGAAGGAGCCGGTTGCCAGCACCAGTTCGTCATAGCCATAGTCGCCCTTCGGCGTGGTGACATTACGCTGATCAGGGTTCAAGGCCGTTACCTGTTCATGCAACCGTAGCTGAATACCGTGTTCTGAGTACCAGTCTGCGGTGCCCATCGCGAGATCTGAGTGCGTTGAGCCGGTGAAGTATTCCGACAAATGAACGCGATCGTAGGCTCGCTGCTTTTCTTCACCGAAGACCAGAATGTCATAGCCCGACGCAGCCGGGCTGGCAACGAACTGCTCTAGAAAGTGATGGCCTACCATGCCGTTGCCAATCACGATTAGGGTTTTATTGCTCATGGTGATGTCCTCTTTCATGGGCAGCGGTTCAAGCTGCTGCTTCGCAATACGGTTTGCCAAAGGGCAATTGGGCTCGAAACGATTGAATGTCGACGTTGTCGTTAATCAACGCCTGGTACCAAGGACCCTGGCTGGTATTCCCCATTAGAATGGCGCCGACCAGCCGGTTGTCGCGAACCAGAAGGTGGTTGTAGCCGCCGGTTGTAATGTCTTGCGAGATCAGGGATTCGGTATGCTCATCGGGTGCCTGAAGCCCACAGGAAAAAACAGGTATGCCGCCAATTTTGAGCCGGGTGGCGGTTTCAGATGGCTGGTAGGCCGCGCCCTTGGTTGTTCCTGCAAGCACGCACGCCAGAGTTTTCGCCTGCTGATAACCCGGCTCCACAAGCCCAAAAGTTTCGCCATTGAACTCACAGCACTCGCCCAGGGCGAATATGTGTGGATTGCTGGTTTGCAATTGCGAGTTGACTTGAATGCCCCGCCCACACGCCAGTCCGGCGTTTTGCGCCAGTTCACGGTTGGGTGTAATGCCGGTGGCGATGACAATTAGATCCGTAGTAATCAGCGTCTGGTCATTCAGTTGAATGGCGCGGACGCTCTCTTGCCCCAGCACTTGGATTGGTGACGTTGATGTCAGAATTTTGAGACCGCGACCGGTCAGTGCGTCAGATAGAAGCTTGCCACTTTCTGGGTCTAGCTGCCGATTCAAGAGGTGGCCGCTTCGATGCAGTAGGGTGACATCCATGCCACGGCGCAGAAGCCCTTCCGCCGCTTCAAGCCCCAGAAAACCGCCGCCGACTACGACTGCCCGCTGCTGACTTTGGCTCAACTCAATTAGGGCGCGGGTGTCGTTGAGATCCCGAAAGTTCATAACGCCGTTTAGCTCTTCCCCGGGAATCCCTAAGCGGGCTGGGCTAGCACCGGTTGCGATAACCAGCGTGCTATAGCTGTACACTTTGCCAGTGCTTGTGGTCACCGTACTGTTGTGGGGTGCTATTGCACGAACCGCTTCACTTTGATGAACCTGAATACCGTGGCGGGCAAACCAAGCGTCCGGCTTCAGGGGCAGGCTTTCTTCATCGGTTTCTCCACTGAGCAGAGCTGAAAGCTGAACTCGGTTGTATGCCGCAGCTGTTTCACCGTTAAACACAATGATGTTCCGGTAGGGTATTGATGCTTTGTTCACCAACTCTTCAAGGAATCGCTGCGCTACCATTCCGTGGCCACAGACGATCAATGTGTCTTTCGTTCTTTGGATCATCTTTGCACCTCCACCCCGTTTAGAACCAAAAAAGCCGGAGCATCTCGTCCGTTAAAGGAGTTGATGGTCCGGCGCCAATGCCAATATCAGTGATCTGGTACCCAGCCGAATTCGTGGCTGGGAAGGTTAGTCTTGAATTGTATAAAGCTATGTTCGTGCCAATTCTAAAATCTTTTTAAAATCAGATATTTGTTGTTGATGGCGCGCGTGCTGCTTAGGTGTACGGCTTTTTTTGCACTTTGGCGGTGCAGGTTGCACGACTTTGATGCTTTTTTTGCTGGCGCGGTAATTGCTGGACTCACCGGTAACACAAGAGTGAGGCAACATCCGGAGCTTTGAAATGGACCACAGTAAACATCAAGGTAATTCTGCCCACCCCTCGGCTGAGGAGTATTTGATCGCATCCAGGCGCTGTGAACTGAGGAACCTCCAGTACTTCTTGCAGATGGGAAAGCTGGTGCAGAGTATCGGTAACCTTGTGCACGGTCTGCAGCGAGAGCGTGGGGCGTGCACTATGTTTCTTGGGTCGAAGGGCGAGAAGTTTGGCTCGGAGCGAACACTAACGGTGGCGGAATCGACGCGCTTATATAGTGTTTTCGAGCAGGCTCTGGCTGAGATTCATGAGGAACTGACAACGCATTTGGTGAGTAGTCATTTACTGGCTCATATTGCCAGCGCCCTTCACGGATTGGAGGGCCTGACAGCGCTGCGTGCGCGGGTGAAAGCCCAGTCGTTGCCGGTGTCGGAGGCAACAGAATCCTACAGCGCCCTTATTCAAAGCCTGATTGTCGTGGTGCTTGGGGCAGCGGATACAGCTGTAGACCCGTCACTTGTGCGCTTGTTGGTGGCCATGGTGCATCTGATGAATGGCAAGGAACTTTGTGGCCAGGAGCGCGCAGTAGGCTCGGCGGGGTTTTCACAAGGGCGCTTTGACAATGCACTGACCCAGCGCATAGCGCACCTTATTGAAACGCAGGAGCAGTGTTTTGAGGTGTTTCTCAGCTTCGCAGATGAGCAAAGCTGTGAGCTATTGCTGAATCTACGGGCACATGGGCGGGAAAATGAGATTAAGCGTTTACGGCAGTTGGCGTGTTCCGTTGGCCGGTACAAAACGATAGGCCCGGACGCAGCCGATGACTGGTTTGCACTGATGAGCGAACGTATGGATGGGCTCAAAGAGGTCGAGGAGTCAGTGGAGAGCAGCTTTCATGGACGCTGCGTGGAGCGGTTTGCCGAGGCGCGGCGAGCATTGGCACACCGTGAAACACTGATGGCTTCGTTTGGCCAGTTGGAATTTCCCGCGCAGCCTCTTTTGGTTCTGTGCGAGTCTGATGTTAGTGGGGAAGTTCAAGCCGGAGACGTGTGGAGCAGTGAAGGTATTGGTCAGCACTCTGGGCGATCAATTTTTGATTTGGTGCAGGAACAGTCGCGTCGGTTGCAGCAAATGAGTGAGGATCTAAGGAGTGCTGAGGATGCACTGGAGGATCGGAGAACTCAGGAAAAAGCGGTCTTGTTGCTGATGCGTCACCGCAAAGTTGATAACGACGAAGCCCACCGGGTCCTTCGAAAGCTGGCCATGGATCAGGGTAAAAAGCTGCCCGAGGTTGCCCGGGCACTGGTGTCTATGGCGGATATATTAACGTAGCTCCCGCTCTCAGATTTTCGCTGTCTGGGCAGAGGGATTGGTGGTTGCACTGGTGGCCTTTTTATTCCGGTGCGGTGCTATGTTTTCCAGCTTGCGCTGCTTCTCATAAAGAAATTTCAGAACCTCCTGCCGGTAATGCGCGTAAGTGGGGTCGTCCGCTAGAGTGACTCGGTTGCGAGGCCGTTCTAGGTTGATGTATAGGTCCTCGCCGACGGCAGCAGCCGGTCCGTTGGTCATCATGATAATACGATCAGACAGGAGTACGGCCTCGTCTACGTCGTGGGTAATCATGATCACGGTGTTGTTAAGGTCTTGTTGAATGCTCATCAGAGAATCTTGCAGATGAGCCCGGGTAAGGGCATCCAAGGCGCCGAAAGGTTCGTCCATCAGCAAGACGCTTGGCTTCATTGCCAGCGCCCGGGCAATCCCTACCCGTTGTGCCATGCCTCCTGAGATTTCTCCCGGTCGTTTGTTGGCGGCATGGGCCATATTCACCAGTTCCAGATTGTGATGAATCCAGCTTCGACGCTCCTGCTTCGTCAGGGTTTTGCGAAACACCTGCTGTACAGCCAATTCAACATTCTCATAAACCGTTAACCAGGGCATTAAGGCATGGTTCTGGAATACGACCGCCCGTTCCGGTCCCGGTGCGTTGATCTCGTGGCCATCCAGAATACATCCACCTTTGCTGGCCTGAAGTAGACCAGCGACGATGTTCAGTACTGTGGACTTGCCGCAGCCAGAATGACCAATCAGAGAGACAAACTCGCCCTTTTTGATCTTCAGGTTGATGTTATCCAGCGCGACGAAGGAGCCTTTAGGTGTATCAAAGGCCATTTCCACGCCGGTCAGCTCCAAATGAGGTTTAGTCATGGTTATCTCCGTTATTCATTCCAGGCAATTTTCTTCTGGATCACCAACATGATTCGATCCAGCACAAAACCGATAAAGCCGATAGCCAACACGGCCGCCATGATCCGGCTCAGGGACTGGCTGCTGCCGTTCTGGAACTCATCCCAGACAAACTTGCCGAGCCCTGGGCTCTGAGCCAGCATTTCGGCTGCGATCAGCACCATCCAGGCGATACCCAGCGAAACCCGGAGCCCGGTGAAGATTATGGGTATGGACGACGGTAGAACGACTTTTCTCACATGGGTCCAGAATGATAGTTGCAGAACTCGGGAGACATTCAGCAAGTCGGGGTTCACCGCAGCCACCCCAACACCTGTGTTGATCAGGGTGGGCCAAAGGCTGCAAAGGGTGACGGTGATCATTGAGGTGAGGAACGACTTCTCAAACATCGGATCGTCACTGACGTAAGTAGCGGAGACCACCATCGTAACCAGCGGCAGCCAAGCCAGAGGCGAAACGGGCTTGAAGATTTGAATCAGTGGATTGACCGCTGCCTGAAGGTGTCGGTTGAGACCCAGTACTATGCCAAGTGGGACCGCGATTGCCGTCGCAAGTAGAAAGCCGGCCATGACGGTAACCAAGCTGGTGGCAATTTGGTCCAGAAACGTCGGGGCACCGGGGTAGCCCCGGATCTTAACTTTAGCGTTTGGATCTTCAGCTAAAATACGAGCATTTCGTTCCTCCTGCATGGTCACGAATTTATCCGCACGCTCCCGTTGATTGAGGTGCTCCTGCCAGAGCTGGCCGCTTTGCTCCCAGACCTGCACCGGCCCCGGAAATGTGCCCAGCGAGGTGTTCACCTGAGGTGCGGCCAAATGCCAGAAGCCGAGAAATATTAGAATGCCGACCATCGGCAGTAAGAGTTGCTTGCCAGCTTGAGTTAACTCCGCGACATTGAATCGATCTGTCAGTACTTTCAGCCCGCCGCGGATTCGGGTTTCAGAGCTAG
>JBQCZX010000167.1:0-8145 GCA_052089485.1 Marinobacter sp.
AAGGGTTTACATTGGCTAAGATTCAGGCAATACGCGGGATGAACGATATCCTGCCGGAACAGACACCGGTTTGGCAGTTTGTGGAATCCACCGCGCGCAAAGTGCTGCGGCAATATGGTTATCAAGAAATCCGTATGCCGGTGGTGGAGCAGACTGATCTGTTCAAACGTTCCATTGGTGAAGTGACGGACATCGTCGAAAAGGAAATGTACACCTTTGCGGATCGCAATGGCGACAGTCTGACCCTTCGGCCTGAAGGTACCGCCGGATGCGTCCGTGCCGCAGAAGAGCATGGATTGTTGTTTAATCAAACCCGCAGACTCTGGTATACCGGGCCTATGTTCCGGCATGAGCGCCCGCAAAAAGGGCGTTATCGCCAGTTCCATCAGATTGGTGTCGAGTGCTTTGGCATTCCAGGCCCGGATATTGATGCAGAGCTGCTGATTCTTACAGCCAGGCTTTGGCAAGAGTTGGGGCTGGGCGACCATGCGCGCCTCGAAATTAACTCGATTGGCTCATCGGCTGCTCGCAAAGAGTTCCGTGGCGCCTTGGTAGACTATCTAGGGCAGTACAGAGCCCAGCTTGATGAAGACAGCCAGCGACGTCTTGAGACCAACCCGCTTCGTATTTTGGATAGTAAAGACCCGAGTACGCGCAAGCTACTTACAGATGCACCGCGTCTTGAAAGCTATCTTGATGAGGAATCTCAAGAGCACTTTGCCCGGCTTAAAGCACTGCTGGATACGGCAGGCATTGCCTACACCGTTAACCCGGCTCTTGTTCGCGGCCTCGACTATTATGGCAAAACCGTTTTCGAGTGGGTTACCGACAGCCTTGGCGCCCAGGGAACGATCTGTGCAGGTGGTCGATATGATGGCTTGGTAGAGCAGCTTGGCGGTAAGCCGACCACAGCTGTTGGTTTCGCCATGGGGCTAGAACGCCTTATTCTGTTGCTGGATACACTTGGGCTGGTGCCCGAAGAGGCCAACGGTAACGCAGATGTTTACGTGACGGCTATGGGCGAAGCTGCTGTCGCTCCCGCCCTGGCGCTTTCAGAAACGTTGCGCAACGAGCTCCCGGGGCGGGTGATTGTTAGCCATTGTGGCGGCGGCAGTTTCAAAAGCCAGATGAAAAAGGCGGACAGAAGTGGCGCCCGTTACGCTGTAATCCTGGGAGACAACGAGCTAGAGAATGCAACGGCTGGCGTTAAACCGCTGCGTTCAGATGAAGATCAGAACAATGTGGCCCAGAGTGATCTGGCTGCCGTGCTTGCGAAAGCCCTGGCGAACTGAATCGCACCAATCAAAATTAAAAGTACATTACCGGAGTCAACATGGCGGAATTGAACACCGAAGACGAACAGGTACAGGCGATTAAGGACTGGTGGAAGCGAAATGGCAGTTCTCTGGTCATTGGTATCGGTGCCGCGCTAGCGATCGTGTTTGGTTGGCAAGCTTGGCAGAACTACCAGCATCAGGAGCGAGCCGAGGCCGCAAACCAATTCGCCACCCTGTTGGGCGCCGCCGGGAGCGAAGCAGATGACACCGCAGGCGAGACTATCGCCTTTGTAGCGAAAACCCTGCGTGATGACTACACCGACAGTGCCTATGCGGTATATGGTAACTTGGTTCTGGCTCGTCAGCAGCTGGTTGAAGACCAGGATGCAGAGGCGGCCATTGAGTCACTTGAGTGGGCACTTGAAAAAGCCGAAGGGCACAAGGCGCTGGCGCTGGTAGTGCGTAACCGCCTTGCCCGCGCCCAGTTCTCTGCTGAGCTTTACGACGATGCATTGGCGACAATTGATGACGCAGGAAGCGTAGACGGCGCAGATGCGTTTGCGGCGATCTTCTCTGAGTTACGGGGCGACATCCTCTTGGCCCAGGGCGACGAAACAGGTGCGCGTGATGCCTATCTGGCTGCTCGGGAGCAGGGCCAGCAAGGTCGTAGCGGCATTCTGGAGCTGAAGTTGTCTGACCTTGGTGTCGGAGAGGAGGCCTGATGCGTTTGACTGGCAACAAGCTGGTTCAGGCTGGCATTTTTTCAGTCTTGGTGGCCGCACTGGGTGTTTCTGGATGCAGCACAACCGACACTTTTGAACAGCCGGTGCCGGTTCCCGACGTCGACAGCACTGTAGAGTTCGAAACAGTGTGGAGTATGTCGGTCGGAGACGGGCACGATGACGACTTTTTGTACCTGTCGCCACTCGACGCCGGCGATACAGTGTACGCGGCATCTGCTGATGGCGAGCTGGCCGCTTTGGATGCGGAGACCGGGGAACTGCGCTGGAAGCGGAGTCTGAGAGACCGGATATTCGCCGGCGTTGGCGGCGATCGGGAACAGCTTTATCTGGTTACCCGTGAAGCCGATCTGGTTGCTCTGTCCATCGAAGACGGCCAAGAATTGTGGCGCAGTGCGCTGCCCACAGAAGCCTTGGCTGCCCCCCAGTCGAACGGGGCGCTGGTGGTAACCCAAACCACCGATGGTCGAGTCCTCGCTTTTGATACGGCAACTGGCGAGAAACGCTGGCAATATGATGGCGTGGTGCCGGCGCTTTCCTTGCGGGCGGCAGCAGCCCCACTGGTAGGTGGTGATGTTGTACTGGCTTCGTTTTCCAACGGCAAACTCATTGCGTTGTCAGCCGATGCAGGCCAACCTCTCTGGCAGTACGAAGTGGGGCAACCTCAAGGCCGCACGGAGCTTGAAAGATTGGTAGATATCGCGGGTCAGCCATTGGTTCTAGACACTGCGGTGATGGTGTCGGGATACCAGGGCAAGTTGGCTCTGATTGATGTCCGTACCGGTCAGGAAATCTGGAGTCGCAAGGCGTCCAGCCTGCATGCCCCGATGGTTGGGGGCGGTAACATTTTCTTGTCTTCTGCAAACGGCGATGTGATTGCCTACCGGGGCTCTGATCGAAGGGAGCTATGGCTTCAGGATCGGTTGTCCTGGCGCCAACTGACCCAGCCAGCGGTTTATGAGAACTATCTGGTTGTTGGCGACTATGAAGGCTACCTACACGTGCTTTCGGCGGATGATGGAAGCCTCGTAGGCCAAAAAAGTTATGACAGTGATGGCCTGCGGGTTCCATTGCAGCGCATGGCCAACGGAAACCTAATGGTTTTCGGAAATGGCGGTAAACTGTCTGTATTCCAACTGAAGGAGCGGAACTGATCCGCACTCCCTCAACGCTCTGCCGCACGCTGAGCCTAAAACGATTGTATAGCGAACCATTATGACCCCAGTAATTGCCCTTGTCGGCCGGCCAAATGTCGGAAAATCGACATTGTTCAACCAGATGACGCGCTCCCGAGATGCTCTGGTGGCGGACTTTCCCGGCCTGACCCGGGATCGTAAGTACGGTGAGGGCACGTACGAAGACCAGCGCTTCATCGTGATTGATACCGGCGGTCTTACGGGCACAGAAAAAGGGCTTGATGCCGAGATGGCCCGGCAATCCATGCAGGCTGTAGAAGAGGCAGATATTGTTCTGTTTCTGGTTGATGGTCGCGCAGGCCTTACGGCGGGGGATGAGTTGATCGCCGATCATATGCGACGATCAGGCAAGCAGGCCCATTTGGTGGTTAACAAAACGGATGGCCAGGATCCCGACATCGCAGCCGCTGATTTCTATAGCCTTGGGTTTGAATCAACGTTCATGGTAGCGGCGTCCCATAACCGTGGCATCCGGTCAATGTTGGAGCTGCTACTGCCGTCTGAGGAAGATCGGGTTGAAGCCGATCGGGCTGACCGTTACCCGGGCATCCGCATAGGTATTGTTGGTCGCCCCAACGTTGGTAAATCTACACTGGTTAACCGGATGCTGGGCGAAGAGCGGGTTATTGTTTACGACATGCCCGGCACCACTCGGGACAGCGTTTACATCCCTTATGAGCGCCAAGACAAGCAATACACGCTTATTGATACCGCAGGTGTTCGGCGCCGCAAGAATGTTAATGAGGCTGTGGAAAAGTTTTCGATTATCAAGACACTGAAAGCCATCGATGATGCCCATGTGGTGATACTTGTTATTGATGCACGTGAGGGCCTGGTTGATCAGGATTTGCATCTGATCGGTTTCGTTCTTGATGCAGGTCGTTCGCTGGTCGTTGCGGTTAATAAATGGGATGGCATGGATCCCGAAGACCGCGCCAAGGTAAAAGAGCAGGTAAAGCGTCGCCTCGATTTTCTTGATTACGCTGATAAACACTATATTTCTGCACTCCACGGATCTGGTGTGGGTGTTATGTATGAGTCGGTGGAAGCTTGTTATGAATCGGCCATGGCCAAGTGGCCGACTAACCGCCTTACAACCATCCTTGAGGATGCAATTTCTCAGCATCAGCCGCCGCTAGTTCGCGGGCGCAGGATTAAGTTGCGTTATGCCCACCAAGGCGGCTCTAACCCTCCTGTTATTGTTGTTCACGGCAACCAGACAGCGGCATTGCCGGGCTCCTATAAGCGTTACCTCGAAAATACGTTCCGTAAGGTTCTGAAGGTGACCGGCTCGCCTATTCGGTTTGAGTTCAAATCCAGCGAGAACCCTTTTGCCGGAAAAGTTGATCTGCAGACGCCACGCCAGAAGGTCAAAAAGGACAATGATCTGAAAGAAGGGCGCCGTGTGAAGAGAACGCGCCAGAAAAGCACCAAGCGCTGACAGGTCTTTTTGCCGAGCGGGGCGGCTTAAGCCAGCCCCGCATCCTCTACCTGCTTTGCCTGTACCGCAGTTAGTGCAATGGTAAACACAATATCCTCTACCAGCGCACCCCGGGACAAATCGTTAACCGGCTTTCTCAAGCCCTGAAGCATCGGCCCGATACTCACCACATTAGCGCTACGTTGAACCGCCTTGTAGGTGGTGTTGCCTGTGTTGAGATCCGGGAAGATGAACACCGTCGCTTTACCTGCCACCTTGCTGTTTGGCGCTTTGCTGCGGGCAACGCTTTCGATGGCTGCGGCATCGTATTGCAGAGGGCCATCTATAAGCAGGTCTGGCCGGCGCTCCCGGGCTATTTTGGTTGCTTCCCTTACCTTCTCTACGTCGTGCCCAGTTCCGGATTCGCCGGTGCTATAGCTGATCATGGCAACGACTGGCTCAACACCAAAGGCTTCTGCAGACTCCGCACTCTGTATGGCGATATCTGCTAGTTCCTCGGCATTTGGGTCTGGGTTTATGGCGCAATCGCCGTAGACCACAACTTGCTGTGGCAGCAGCATGAAAAATACCGAGGAGACAACCTTGGCTTTGTCGTGGGTTTTAATCAGCTGTAGGGCAGGGCGCACGGTGTTGGCGGTGGTGTGGATGGCACCGGAAACCAGGCCGTCGGCCTCATCTAGCGCAACCATCATGGTACCCATTACCACGTTGTCCTCAAGCAGGGCTTCTGCCATATCCGGCGCCAATCCTTTGTGCTGGCGCAGCTCTACCATCGGAGCGACGTAGTTTTTGCGCACCTTGGCGGGATCGATGATTTCAATGTCAGCGGGCAATTCCAGGCCTTGAGAGGCGGCGATGTTTCGGATTTCCGTTTCGTCGCCGATCAGCGCGCAACGAGCAAGCTTACGTTGGTGGCAAATAATGGCCGCTTGCACTGTTCGAGGCTCACAACCTTCTGGAAGTACAATTCGCCTGTCAGCTTCCCGGGCGCGTTCAGAAAGTTGGTAACGGAATGCTGGAGGCGATAAACGGGTCTGAACCGCAACGCGCAGGTGTTCCTGAAGCCAATCGGTATCAATTTTTGTCGCTACCGTTTCCATGGCTTTCTCGATTCTATCCGGATCGTCGGTGGGAATCGCAGCGGAAAGGTTTGCCAGCATATGCGCCGTTTCATAGGTATTGGTGTCCGAGCTCAACACCGGCAACCCTGTATTCAATGCCCGTGAGCACAAATCGATCACGCGCTGATCTGGCATAAGGCCGCCCGTCAGCATGAGGCCGGCAAGTGGTACGCCGTTAAGGGCTGCTACAGCGGTGGCCACAATAATATCTTCGCGGTCTCCCGGCGTAACCATCAGGGTGCCGGGGCTCAGGGTCTGCGTCATATTGCGGATCGACCGGGCACACACGGACACTTTTTGAACCCTGCGGGTGAGCATCTGGCCCTCGTGCAATACGGGGATATCAAGCTCTCTGGCAATATCGGATACCCGGGGAGCCATCAAATCCGGCTGCCAGGGAATTCCTGCCAGTAGCCGAAAACGCCCATCTCGAAAGACGCTGCAGGCGGTTTCATAATCAGTGGTTTCGCAGGGTGTTTGATTGATGTTGCTATGGGGTTCCAGCCCTGATCTTTCTGGTTCACCGAGCTTGTTAAGGATAACGGCAATCACAGCTTTTGCGGATACATCCGAGAACAAGCGCGCAGAAAAGTCCAGGTCTTCATCCAGTTCACCAGCGGTGCATTTTCCCGGCGTGCTGACCAGCACCACTTCGGAACCGAGGTTGCGGGCCACTTCTACGTTAAGTCGTGCTATGTAAGCTTCACTGCGATCGGGTACCAGCCCCTCTATGATTACCACATCAACATCTTTGGCGACTTTTTGATATTCGCCGACAACGGTCTCCATCAAAAAGTCGGATTTTCCGCGGTTCAGCAAATGCTGGGCCTTTTTTAATGGATATGGTTCCGGTGGCTGTAAGTGGCTGCGCGAGCGGACAAAGGTAACGGAAGAGTCTTTGCCGTTGTTGTGTTGGGACTCGGCCTGATTAACCGACTGACAAAAGGGTTTGTAGAATCCAACACTGATGCCCACGCGTTCCATGGCGCGCAGTAGGCCCAAGCAAACGGATGTGAGCCCTGACCCCATGGAGGTCGGGGCAATAAATAGACTTTTAGCCATAAAGGAGTTCCGATAGTTCTGTAAAAGTTCTGTGAAAAGTTCGGTAAATAGTTTGGCAAAGTGTTGCTTTAAACGGCATAGCGATGGATATCGCTCAGGATACGTGGGCCAAGCGCCCAGCCTCGCGAGCAATGACCAGTTCTTCGTTGGTCGGGATGACCAGAACCGGGAAGCGCGAATCGGTGTGTTCTATTCGGCCTTCAGTTTGGCGACCATGGCACTTGTTGTTATCGGTATCAATATCAAACCCTAATAGCCCTAGATGGCTCAGGGTTTTCTCGCGCACCTGCATACTGTTTTCTCCGATACCACCGGTAAACACCAATGCATCCAGATGACTTAGCGAGGCCATCATAGCGCCTACGTACTTTGCGAGGCGGAAGCAGAAGATCTCGATGGCAAGAGCGGAAGGCTCGTGACCGCTATCGGCTAGCTCACAGAGGGTGCGCATATCGTTGGTCTGCCCTGAAATTCCGAGCAGCCCGCTTTTGTGGTTAAGGACCGTGTGCACATCCTCCAAAGCAACGCCGCGCGTGTGCAAGTATTCAAAAAGTCCTGGGTCGATATCGCCGCTGCGGGTGCCCATAACCAACCCTTCGAGCGGGGTAAGACCCATGCTGGTATCGACACTCAGGCCATCTTCAATTGCAGTAATGCTGCAACCGTTACCAAGGTGGGCTGAAATGATAGACGTTGTTTCGGGAATCTTGCCAAGGCGCCGAGCGGCTTCGTTTGCCATAAAAAAGTGGCTTATGCCATGGAAGCCATAGCGCCGCACAGCCCAATCACGGTAGTAGGCTTCTGGCAGCGCATAAAGGAATGCTCGCGGCGCAAGGGTTTGATGGTAGGCGGTATCAAACACGGCGATCTGCGGCGTCTCGGGAAACTGCTCTCGCGTCGCTTCGATCCCTGCCAAGTTAACAGGGTTGTGAAGAGGCGCAAGCCCGGCGCAGTTATTGATTGCCGCCACGACACTGTCATTAATCAAAACGGCTTCGCGAAAGGTTTCCCCACCATGGACCACACGGTGGCCGATAGCTGTGGGTGCCCCGGACATGAGTTGGCGCTCCCGAAAAGCCGAAACCAACGCCTGCAATGCCTGCTTGTGATTGGCGCCGGCAGAGAGTGCAACAGATCGGTCGTCGCCATCGATTCGTGCAAATGCATCCGGCTGGTTAAGGCGTTCTGCTATTGCGGATGCGAGCTTTTCTTCATTATCGTCGAATAGGGCGAGCTTTAAAGAGGAGCTGCCGCAGTTAACAACAAGAATGGATTGTTTCATGTTCCCACAGTTCCCTGGGTGTCAGG
>JBQCZX010000168.1:0-8076 GCA_052089485.1 Marinobacter sp.
ATTCACAAACGTACCCGAGCCCTGTTTTTTGAACTGCGGCGTAAACGCCTTACAGCCGCGCACAACGCCCAGCACGTTAATATCAATAATCCATTCCCAATCTGCCATGGTGGTATCTTCAATTGAACCGGCAGACGCTACGCCGGCGTTATTCACCACCACATCGATACCGCCCCACTTTTGGGTAAGATCAGCACAGACCTTTTCCAGATCGGTCAGCCGCCGAACATCGCATTCAACAAAGTAGCCTTCCCCCCCGACGTTGTTGACTTCCTGCTCAACACCAACGCCCTGCTCCGGGTTAATGTCACCGATACACACCTTGGCGCCGTCTCTGGCATAGCGCAGCGCAATGGCCCGACCAAGGCCGCTTGCGCCGCCTGTTACGAATACTCTCTGTGTCATAGTGTTTTCCATCAGTTTTTGTATTTGCGCAATTCGAGACGAGCCACCGTAGCCCGATGCACCTCGTCTGGCCCATCCGCAAGCCGCAGAACACGAGCATAGGCAAACAACTGAGTCAGCGGGAAGTCGTCATCACTCACACCCGCACCGCCGTGAACCTGAATCGCCTGGTCCACAATAGTCTGTAGCATTACAGGAATAGCCGCCTTAATCATCGCCACTTCCTGGATGGCTCCCGCAATACCCTTAGTATCCAACGCCCAAGCACATTTGAGCGTCAGTAAACGAGCCTGCTCAATCGACATGCGGGCATTGGCAATAATATCCGGATTCCCGCCAAGCTTCGCCAGCGGACGACCAAACGCCTCACGGCTTGTCGCCCGTTTGATCAGCAACTCAAGTGTACGCTCAGCTGCCCCAATAGCACGCATGCAATGGTGCACCCGGCCTGGGCCTAAACGCCCCTGTGCGATCTCAAAACCACGCCCCGGCCCGGCAATAAAAGCACTCTTGGGCAGGCGCACATTATCGAACAAAACCTGACCGTGGCCGTAAGGCTCATCGTATTCGCCAAACACCGGAAGCATGCGCTCAACGGTTACACCCGGCGCATCCATCGGCACCAACACCATCGAATGGCGACGATGCTTATCCGCGTCAGGGTCAGATAGCCCCATAAAAACGGCGACCTTGCAATCCGGGTGGCCCACGCCGGTGCTCCACCATTTACGGCCGTTCAACACCACTTCATCGCCTTCCACCACGGCGGTTGCTTCCATGGTGGTGGCATCGGATGACGCGACGGCCGGTTCAGTCATGCAAAACGCTGAGCGAACCTCACCACTAAGCAGGCGGGGCAGCCACTCGGCTTTTTGCTCCTCAGAACCATAGTGAATCAGCACTTCCATGTTGCCGGTATCCGGCGCGTTGCAGTTGAAGATTTCTGGCGCAATAAAACTGCGACCGGTTTCTTCTGCAATTAAAGCGTAGTCGGAATTAAGCAGGCCACAACCGTGCTTCTCATCCGGGAAAAACATGTTCCATAGCCCTTGGGCTTTGGCTTTTTCTTTCAACTCTTTGATGATCGGCAAGACAACCCAGCGATTCTCAAGGGATGCCAGCTCTTTATTGTATTGAGCTTCTACCGGGAAAATCTCTTCCGCCATGAACGCTTTAACACGCTTGAGATAATCCTGACCTTTTTCGGAGATACTGAAATCCATTGCCGATTCCTCACAGAAATTGCACAGGCTGGTGCAGTGAATATAAGCACATTGGGGTCAGTCTAAGATTGCCTAAACTATTACGCGACTGAATTATTCTTATCGTTTACTATTAGTGAAACTAATTTAAAGAGACACACTGACTATGGCCGGGGCACGTTTGGATCTCAACCTTTTGCATGTGTTTGACACTATATACCGGGAAGGCAGCCTTACCCGCGCAGCCAAGTCACTGCACCTAACCCAGCCGGCAGTCAGTCATTCCCTATCCCGCCTGCGGGAGCATTTTGACGACCCCCTATTCACGCGTCAGGGTAACCAGATGGTACCCACCCCTTTGGCTCGCCGCTTTCTTGAATCTATGAAGCCCGCGCTTACCCAGATCCAGGGCGCGGTCAATCAGTTTCATGCATTCGATCCCGCAAACCAACGCAAAACCTATTCACTCGGCCTGAGAGATGTTCTGGAATCAACGTTTCTGCCACCGCTTATGCAACGTCTAGCCCCCTATCCAGAGCTGGAGATTGTCAGCAAACGCATTCCACGACGGGAGATGGAAACACAACTAGCCGCAGGCAAATTGGACTTTTCTGTGGATGTTCTGCTGCCGGTCAGCAGCCAGACATCTCACGAGCTTTTAAGACGAGACAGGCTGGTGGTTCTGGCCCGAGTGGGCCATCCCCTAATATCAAAGACATCACAGGCATTGGACATGAGAGGGTATCTTTCTGCGCGCCACGTACTGGTATCGTCGCGCACCGAGGGGCCTGGAATTGAGGATTTTGAGCTATCACGATTGGGTGTTCAGCGCAGCATCCGCTTGCGCTGCCAGCATTACTACGCGGCCTGCCGGGTAGTGGAAGCAACCGATCTTTTGCTGACCATGCCAGAAACCTACGCCAGGATTATTTCAGAACGGGCAAATATTACCATCATGAACCCACCGACAGACCTGCCCTCATTGGATGTGCACTTATACTGGCACAAGGCTTATGGACAAGAGCCGGCACTGATCTGGTTTCGAGAACAACTCAACGCCATTCAGTAGGCCCCAACGGCCATAAGAAAGCCGAAAAACGCGACCGCCGTAATACCCAATGAGGCCACTACAATACCAAACCCCCACCAGACGGCGGCGCCATCGGAAACAGCGACATCATGGCCGCGCAGAGCACGGTAAAATGCCCAGGGGCCAAGTACAAACGCACCGATCACCGCAAATACCAGCCCAACACTGATACCCGCAAACGTCCAGGTGGCGAGTTCAGTGGCGCGCTCTGATACCCGATCTGTCACGCCATGGTGCTCAAGAAACTTCTTGCAGAAGAACCAAACCAGTGCAAACAAGGCGACGACAAAAACTATGCCGCCAATAATGGTGATAAGCCGGTAAAACAAGGTTGCCGTCCTGTTGTCGATTAGGCAGATAACAAACGCTAATGCGTCCGTTGCGAAACATACTATAGCCTTGCACCACGGGCGGGTAAAACAGCTTTATTTCCTTTGGTGGTGGCAACCTCTGTTCCGGTGACTAGACTGGGATTGTTATCTATACGAGTCAATCTGAAAAGGAGTCTCCATAAATGCCCAAAACTACCCGAATCGCAGTAACTCCGGGTGACGGCATTGGCCCGGAAGTTGTAGGTGAAGCCATACGCTGCCTGGAAACCCTGCGCACTAAGCACGGCCTGGCGCTTGAATGGACGCATTTCCCCTGGCCTTCTCATGCCTGGCATCAAGAGCATGGCGAGTCCATGCCTGACGATGCATTGGCGCAGCTCAAAGCTTACGACGCCATCTTGCTTGGCGCACTGGGCGACCCTGGCCCTTTGGGCGACCCAAATCGTTATCTACTAACCGACAGCGTCTCATTGGCACCTCTGCTGGATATGCGAAAGGGCTTTGACCAGTGGGTCTGCGAGCGCCCTGCCCGTCTTTTACCTGGTGCCCGTCAGTATCTGGCCGATGAGCGTGCCAAAGACATAGACATGCTGGTGATCCGAGAAAACTCCGAAGGCGAGTATGTAGGCCAGGGTGGCCGCCTGCGCAAAGGCACTGAGGATGAAATTGCGACCCAAATGGAAGTGTTCACCCGCAAAGCGACCAATCGCATTATTCGCTACGGTTTCGAGCAGGCCCGCACTCGGGCGGCAGAGCGTGCAAACGAAGGCCGTACCCGGGACTTCCCTACCTTGGATGGCCGCAGCTGTGAAAGTCAGGTGTGCGTGATCACCAAGCGCAATGCCCTGCGCTATTGGGGCGATATGTACACCGAAGCATTTGAAGAAATCAGCAAAGAATTTCCAGACGTAGCCACCCACCACGAACTGGTAGATGCAGCCTGTATGAAGTTTGTACAAAGCCCTTGGGCTTTCGATGTGGTGGTTGCCAGCAACTTGCAGGGGGATATTCTCACGGATCTTGCCGCTGTGCTGTCTGGCGGCATGGGTGTGGCGCCTTCTTGCAACCTGAACCCCACGGATCCAAGTATGCCGTCCATGTTCGAGCCTACTCATGGAAGTGCTCCGGACATTGCCGGTCAGGGTCTGGCTGATCCAACAGCCATGCTGTTTACCTCTGCACGCATGCTTGAATGGCTGGGCCGTAAAGACCCTGTTATGGCGGCAGCTGGCAAGGAGCTGTTCGATGCTGTGGCTACAGACCTGGCGGAAAATACCGGCGCGCGACGGCGAACACAGGAGATAGGCGAAGCGATCTGCCTGCGACTATCAACCTAAAAAGCAGAAGCAGCAAAGCCAGAAAACGTTTTCTGGCTTTGCTTTATTCACTCGGGTGTTTTAATCAGCCATCACAAATTCGAGACGGCCGGGCGCCACACGAACATCTGTGGGCAACATGCCAAACATTCGCTGGGCCATACTGGTTTCATCCAGTCGATAAACCGGCATGGTTTCCAGCATTTGAGCCACCACCCGCATCACGTTGTCTGTAACCGGCCCAAGGTCACCCTTAAAAAAGCCTGCATCAACGTTGCTTTCCAACAACTTTACCCGGCGGATAAAAATCGCTTTTTCCTTGCTATCGTAGACAGGCGCCCCTTCAACTTTCAAGGCAATATCAACCGGGAGCTTGGCCATCAATACATTCAGCGCCACCTGCCCTTTCAAATCAATCACGGCAACATCGCGGCCGTCCGGCCCAAGTGTAATATCTGCACCGTCCAGGTTGAGGCTCAGCGGCGACCCACTCTTCAGCTGATTGCGATCGTAGCTGCTCACAGCGTCTTGCAGGTGTCTTTCCAGCTCTCCTTCCGATATTGAATAAGGGGAAAGGCTAGCGCAACCGCTAGACAGGGCAAGCGCGAGCAACACCACGCCCCA
This sequence comes from Marinobacter sp., assembly GCA_052089485.1. Lineage (GTDB taxonomy): Bacteria > Pseudomonadota > Gammaproteobacteria > Pseudomonadales > Oleiphilaceae > Marinobacter. The sequence continues at coordinate 4,970 of JBQCZX010000168.1, forward strand.
AAGGCTACTAAGGTGTAGTTTATTCATTGTTTACTCTCCGTGGATTGAGCGCCTATCCTGCGGCAGCACGAAAAGCGGAACAAGACTGGCGGGTTAATAATTGGTCAGAATTCGGGCTACTTACTCGTTTTCAGCCCTAGCTTCTACATGAGGGGTGAGATTATCATCGAAAACAACCCGCAATAAAATGGGATGACAACATACTTGGCAGTCTTCAACATATTCCTGCTCCACCACTGAAGGGTCGACGCTGATGTCCAGCGTCTCCCAGCAGTATGGGCACTGGATAAGTACAGAATCCAGAGCCGACATAGGCACTCCTCAGAACTGTTGTTTAGCCATCCACGGAATGATGCGGTCAAACGCCGCGTCAAGATTCTCACAGGTAGTCGAGAAGCTGATGCGCACAGCGTTGGTGCAACCCTCGCCAAATGCGTCCCCTGGCACCAAACACACACCGGTTTCTTTAAGCATGCGCAGCGCCAAATCCGACCCGTCAACATGTGCGGGAAGGTCCGGGAACGAAAAGAAAGCGCCCCCTGGTTTGTACCCGGTCATGTAAGGCGTTTGGTCGACCAGTTCCACCACTTTGTCACGGCGCTCCCTATAGATACCCAACATGTCCCTTACGCACTGCTGGTCACCGGTCAATGCCGCCACGCCCGCAAACTGAGACGGCGTATTCGCAACCGAGGTGGTGAACATGTGATACCGCCGCAAGGATTTGATCGCCGCCTGGCTGGATATCACCCAGCCTATACGCAGCCCAGCCATGCTGTAAGTTTTCGAGAAACTGCTGATACACATAATGTTGTCCAGATCCATAGAACAATTCAGGACACTGGCAAAATCATCGTCATCAAAAATCAGGTGGTCGTACACCTCGTCGGCATAAACCTGTATGCCCCGGTAGGCGCATTCTTCCAAAATAGTTTCTACGGTACTGCGGGGATAAACCGCCCCGGTCGGGTTATTTGGGTTATTGAGTATCAGGGCAAAGGTACGCGACCCCATTGCCTTAATCACCTCGTCGGGATCAAGCTGATGGTCGTTCGACGCCCGGGTAGGCACAAACTTCACTTCGCCGCCATTCATACGAATCAGAGGCGCATACAACAAGAAAGATGGATCCGTCACAATGAACTGACGGCCCGGCGCAGCTGTCGCCGAAATGGCAAGGTACATGGCCTCGGTAGCACCACTGGTGACCAGAATGTTATCTCTGGTGAGTTTGCGATTATAACGTTTACCGTAATAGTCCCTAAGCGCTACCAGTAATTCAGGCAACCCGGCGTCCATGGTGTAGCCGGTTTGTCCTGCATTAAGAGCGTCGATATAAGCATCAATAATATGCTTGGGTGTTGGCAGATCCGGCTGGCCAATAGAAAGATGGATAACATCCTTCATGGTGGCCGCCATATTGACCATACGCCGAATACCCGGCACCGGAACTGCCTGCATGGCAGGGTTCCAACTGGCCTTGGTTTTCCGGTACTTCACCTTCCGCGGTTTATCCTGGCCGGTATCTCTGTTGGCGTCTGCCATAACAACCTCCTGCAGCGGGAACGGGGGCAAAAACATAACTACCACTGCAGGTTAGACAGTATGGTCAGGGCATACAAGGGACCGCCTGAAATACTCTTTTTGCGCACGATTTGCGCCGCTGGATTAGAGACACTCCAGAAAATAATCGCAACCAAATCTGGCCGAGGTTGACCCAATGACATCTGCCTACCAGACTGTCACGAAGGCCTTGCAGCGGGTATGACAGGCCTTGTATAACCTTGTATAAACCACTCACTATAACTAGCCATCTAACCCGGCGGAGGTTCAATGTCTCAGCGCAACAAACCTGTTGTAACCGTTCTCACCGCACCCGGCGAGCAGGAGCCACCGGGTGTGGATTCACTTCGGGCACGCGCCGAGGTGCGATTCGCCAGTGACGAAGCAACCCTGCGCAGCACCCTGCCGGGTACCGATGTGATGATGATAACGGATTTTCGTACCGAGGCACTTGAGGCCGCCTGGGGTTGCGCGGACAAACTGAAATGGATTCACGCCACCAGTGCCGGAGTGGACGCACTCATGTTCCCCGCCCTTACCGAAGGCAATGTTGTGGTGACTAATGCCAAAGGCATCTTCGACCGAGCGATCGCCGAATACGTGCTTTGCACCATTTTGATGTTTGCCAAGGATTTCCCAAATTCTATCCGTTTGCAAATGAAGCATCAGTGGAAGCACAGGGATACGGAACGAGCAGAGGGTAAGCAGGTACTAGTGGTGGGTGCTGGCTCCATTGGTCGCCAAATTGGCCGTTTGGTTGCGGCTGCGGGCTTGAAGCCCCATGGCATTGCCAGAACGGCCCGCACGGACGACCCGGACTTTGTCGCGGTACATGGCAACGACGATTTGTACGATCAACTGGGGCATGCTGATTACGTGGTTATCGCTGCACCACTGACGCCGCAAACGGAAGGGCTGTTTAATGAGAAGGCCTTCAAAGCCATGAAAAATACGTCGCGCCTGATCAATATTGGCCGAGGGCCGATTGTTAAAACCGATGATTTGATTGCCGCCTTAAACAGTGGCGAAATTGCGGGCGCCGGGCTTGATGTGTTTGAAGAGGAGCCGCTACGGGAAGATCACCCTCTGTGGGACATGGAAAACGTGACCATGACGGCGCACATGGCCGGTGATTTTGTCGGCTGGAAGCGTGCCCTCACCGATCAGTTCCTGGACAACTTTGACCGCTGGGATAGCGGCGACAAGCTGTTCAATCTGGTCAATAAAGAACTGGGGTATGCTGGGAGTAAGTAGCCAGATAGAAAAATGGGAGCCTGCGGGCTCCCATTTTTCTATTCTGCCCAGAAAGGCTCGAATTCAGCTTCCCGACAACGATTGCGTCGAGGGGTCAATCTCCATCTGCTGTATCGCAATCACCGCCTGCGTTCGGTTGCGAACCCCAAGCTTGCGGAACACCGCTGTGATGTGTGCTTTTATGGTCGCTTCAGACACATCCAGATCGTAAGCAATCTGCTTGTTCAGCAGCCCTTCTGCCAACATACCCAACACGCGGAACTGCTGAGGCGTGAGTGATGCCAGCTTCT
>JBQCZX010000169.1:0-8055 GCA_052089485.1 Marinobacter sp.
GCCAGATCCAAGCCATTCAACGCAACGGAATGGGCTTGCTCGGGTGATAACCGGAAAAGCAGATTGCGGATAACGCCGTACATCTGAAAAACTCCTCAAAAAACGTGAGCGCGAGTATACCGGAAGTTTTCCACAACGACTCAGTTACACAAAAAACAGAGCTAAACATCTGTATCATTGAGCTCTGTGGAGCTTGTCCACGGAATCTGTGGATAACCCTGTTGAAAATCGCGGGGCAACGCTGCCAATCCCTTGTGACCGGCGCCAATCTACAAATTGATCATTTTTTGATCAGTTTATTTTTACTTTATTTTCAGTGACTTATTATGTTTTCGCTTTAAACAAAAGAAAACCTGAGCGATCTGTCATTCAAAGGCAATACTGCTATGATGTGCATAAATCAAGCAGGAACTAGGAAAAATCCGGAGTTTTTCAATGCAAAAACCCGACTCACCGGCCCAGCAGCATCGTGAAAATCTCGCGATAGAAATGAAAGCGGCCTCGCGGGTTACTATTATAGGAATGATTCTCGACGCCTTCTTGGGAATCATTAAAGTTATTGCCGGCGCCCTCTTTCACTCCCAGGCTCTTCTTGTTGACGGTATACACTCCTTTACTGACGTAGCGTCCGATCTTGTCGTACTTGGCGCGATGAAACTGTCTCGTCAGGAGCCGGATGAAAATCACCCCTACGGCCATCAGCGCATTGAAACCTTTGGCACACTGGTACTCGGTAGCATTCTGATTGCGGTAGGCGCAGCCCTCGCTTGGGAAAACACCCTCCGATTGATTGAAGGCAGCGTTGACACCATTCCGCAGTGGCCAGTTTTAGTGGCTGCGGGGGTCTCTGTTGTAAGTAAGGAGTGGATTTTCCGTTACACCCGGCACATCGGCCAGACCATCCGTTCGGATCTTATTATTGCCAACGCTTGGCACAGCCGCACCGATGCGTTTTCTTCTGTAGTGGTTCTCGCATCGACGGCTGGCGCAATGCTGGGCTTTTTGTGGCTAGACGTGCTTGCTGCGGTTGTCGTCGCGGGCATCATTATTCACATCGGCTGGAAATTTACCTGGGATAGCGTCCAGGAGTTGGTCGATACCGGGCTCTCCCCTGAAGATACCGAAACGCTCATAACCATTGCACGCGGTACAGATGGCGTTCTCAACGTGCATGAACTGCGCAGCCGTCGCATGGCACAAGATATTCTGCTGGATATCCACCTTGTGGTGCGGCCAGAAATCAGCGTATCGGAAGGACACCAGATTGGCATGCAGGTGGTGGCCGGCATGCGCGGTGCACTGGACAATATCCTCGATATCAATTTCCACATTGATGCCGAAAACGATGAGGATCAGTTCCCGACCACTAAAAAACTGCCTTCCCGAGCAGAAGTGACGAGTATTATTGCAGAGCACTTGGGAGAGATCCCCCAGCGCAGCCGCTTAAGACTGCACTATCTCAGAAACAAGCTGCACCTGGAGATTTTTCTGGACGAGCCCAACTCTGAGACGGTGTTTACCCCTGAAAACGTCCGGCACCACCTGGAAGGCTATCCTTGGTTTGGCAGTGCCAGGGTCTGGGTCGCCAGCGATAGCTGAGACTACCCAGTGCGCAGCGCCGCTTCTTTCAGTTCTGAAATTTCATCCCGCAGGCGGGCGGCCGCCTCGAAATCCAGATTTGATGCCGCCTTGTACATGTCATCTTCAAGGCGCGAGACTTCTTTAAGCACTTCTTGCGGAGACCGGCCTCCAATCTTGGCCCGGTAATGCTCAGCCTCTTCCGCTGCTTTTTTGCCAGGTCTGCTGGATTTGAGTTTGCCGCGGCCACCGCTGGCACCCTCCATGATATCTGACACTTTCTTGGTCAGGCCTTGAGGCGTGATGCCGTGAGTCTCGTTGTGCTCGGCTTGTTTGGCCCGCCGGCGATCCGTCTCGTCGATGGCACGCTGCATGGAACCGGTAATTCGATCACCGTAAAGGATCGCCTTGCCGTTAAGGTTCCGTGCGGCACGGCCAATGGTCTGAATCAGTGCGCGCTCAGAACGCAGGAAGCCTTCCTTGTCGGCATCCAAAATGGTGACCAACGATACCTCAGGCATGTCCAAGCCTTCTCGCAGCAGGTTGATGCCTACCAGCACATCAAACTCACCTCGGCGCAGGTCCCGAATAATCTCCACCCGTTCAACAGTATCTATATCCGAATGCAGATAGCGCACGCGAACATCGTGCTCCATCAAAAAGTCCGTGAGGTCTTCCGCCATGCGCTTGGTGAGCGTGGTCACAAGAACCCGCTCTTCGGCCTTCACTCGGGAGTGGATTTCCGAGAGCAGGTCGTCCACCTGTGTGGACGCAGGACGGACTTCAATAATGGGGTCTAGCAGGCCAGTTGGCCTTACAACCTGCTCGACCACCTGCCCTGCGTGCTCTGCCTCATAGTTGCCTGGCGTGGCTGAGACAAAGATCATCTGCGGCGCAATACGCTCCCATTCATCAAACCTCATGGGGCGGTTATCAAGTGCAGATGGCAGGCGAAACCCATACTCCACCAACGTTTCTTTCCGTGAACGGTCGCCTTTGTACATAGCGCCGATCTGTGGAATCGTCACGTGAGACTCGTCCACCACCAGCAGCGCGTTCTCCGGCAGATAATCAAACAACGTTGGTGGCGCTTCACCCTGAGGCCGACCCGAGAGGTAGCGAGAGTAGTTCTCAATGCCGTTGCAGTAGCCCAACTCGCTCATCATTTCCATGTCGTAGCGAGTGCGTTCCTCCAACCGCTGCGCTTCAACCAGACGATTGTTATCGCGCATTTGTTTCAAGCGTTCGTCTAGTTCAACCTTTATATGCTCCACCGCATCAAGCACGGTTTGGCGCGGCGTTACATAGTGAGACTTGGGGTAAATCGTAACCCTGGGCACGCGGCGGAACACTTCACCGGTGAGCGGATCAAAGTAACTGAGGTTTTCCACCTCATCATCGAACAACTCAATACGGACAGCTTCCTTCTCCGATTCCGCCGGAAACACATCAATCACATCGCCACGCACGCGGTAATTGGCGCGATGGAATTCAATATCGTTGCGGGTGTACTGCAGTTCAGCCAGCCGACGCAACACATGCCGCTGATCAATCTTGTCGCCGCGATCCAGGTGCAGCATCATTTTCAGATAGGATTTCGGATCACCCAGGCCGTAAATGGCCGATACGGTCGCCACAATGATCGCATCCGGGCGTTCCAACAGTGCCTTGGTCGCAGACAGCCGCATCTGTTCAATGTGTTCGTTGATGGAGGCGTCTTTCTCAATGAAGGTGTCAGACGACGGAACGTAAGCCTCTGGCTGGTAATAATCGTAATAGGACACGAAGTATTCCACGGCGTTGTCCGGAAAAAACTCACGGAACTCGCCATACAGCTGGGCAGCCAGGGTTTTGTTGTGGGCCATAACAATAGTCGGCCGCTGTATGTCTTCAATCACCTTGGCAACGGTAAAGGTCTTGCCCGAGCCGGTAACGCCGAGCAATGTTTGATGGGCTAAGCCGGAATGGATGCCGTCGATTAGGCCTTCAATCGCTTTGGGCTGATCGCCCGCAGGCTGAAATGGCGAATCCACTCTGAAGACACCGCTTTTACCCGAACTGCTGGAATCGTTACTGGCCATAATTGGCAGACACCCTCCGCTGACTCAACATATGTATCCGGGCCAGATCCTGCGTGTGCGGGACACGGCCCGAGAGAGAAATTTATTGTTACGCCGGCTTCATGGTACCATCAACTCGATCGACGGCTGGGCGAAAATCAGTCGCCATATGGCAAGGATTCAGACACCCCGCCGGTCACAGACCTAACAGTCGCAGCTTTAAGGAGCGTAAGTTTGGACCTTCAACTTTCCAGCCGTGTACAGGCAATCAAGCCATCCCCGACCCTCGCAGTCACTAACAAAGCTGCCGAATTACGCGCAGCAGGCCAAGACATAATCGGTCTTGGTGCTGGCGAACCGGATTTCGATACCCCAGACCACATCAAACAGGCAGCCATCGAGGCCATCAAAAACGGCCAGACAAAATATACCGCTGTTGATGGTACGCCGGCTCTCAAGAAAGCGATTATTGCGAAGTTCAAGCGAGACAACGGCCTGGAATACGACGCAAACCAGATACTGGTTTCAAGTGGGGGCAAGCAGAGTTTTTTCAACCTGGCACTAGCTACGCTTAACGCTGGCGATGAAGCGATTATCCCTGCGCCCTACTGGGTATCCTACCCGGATATGGTTCTGGTTGCTGAAGGCAAACCGGTTATCATCGAAACCGGTGCAGACACCCGCTTTAAGATCACCCCGCAGCAACTGGAAAACGCCATTACTGAGCGTACCCGCCTGTTTGTGATCAACAGCCCCTCCAACCCCAGCGGCATGGCTTACACCCTGGAAGAGTTGCAGGCCATTGGTGAGGTGCTGAAGAAGCACCCGAACATCATGATCGCCACAGACGACATGTACGAGCCTATTCTCTGGACCGGACAACCGTTCTGCAATATCCTGAATGCTACTCCAGAGCTTTACGGTCGTACCTTTGTTCTCAATGGTGTATCCAAAGCCTACTCAATGACTGGCTGGCGTATCGGCTATGCCGCAGGCCCTGCCAAGATCATCGGCGCCATGAAGAAGATTCAATCTCAAAGTACCTCTAACCCTTGCTCCATCTCCCAGGCAGCCGCTACCGCTGCGCTAGAGGGTGACCAGGCGTGCGTGGGTGAAATGGTCACAGCGTTCAAAGAACGTCACGATTGGCTGGTAGGAGCTTTAAATAAGCTACCAGGTGTTGAATGCCTCGAAGGCGACGGCACCTTCTATGTGTTCCCAAGCTTCCAGGGCGCGATTGATTCAGATTCCAGCATTAGCAATGATGTAGAGTTCGCAGAGAAGCTGCTTAGCGAAGCTGGCGTTGCGTTGGTTCCCGGTTCAGCCTTTGGTTGCCCCGGCCACATGCGCTTGAGTTTTGCCACGAGCATGGACAACCTGGAACAGGCAATTGAGCGTTTGCAGAAGGCCCTGAGCTAAAAACTTCGGTAAGGGGTTGACGAGGCGGTAAGGTAATCTTAATATACGCGCCTCGTCACATGACGACGTTCCCTGATAGCTCAGTTGGTAGAGCAACGGACTGTTAATCCGTTTGTCGCTGGTTCGAGCCCAGCTCGGGGAGCCATTATTACGAAAACCCGCTAATTCTCTGAGTTAGCGGGTTTTTTCGTTTAACAAACCTAAAGACCAATCACTTCGGAATGAATCTCCTCCAGCGCAGCCAGAGGGTCAGCAGCTTGGGTAATGGGTCGACCTATAACAAGGTAGTCGGAACCGGCTTTCAAGGCCTCTCTGGGCGTCATGATGCGCTGCTGGTCGCCTTTATCGGCAGTTAGTGGTCGGATGCCAGGGGTAATCAGTTTAAAGTCGCTGCCCTGTTCTGATTTGAGTTTGGGGGCCTCCTGCGCGGAGCAGACTACGCCATCCAGGCCACAGTTTCTGGTAAGCGTGGCCAAGCGGGAAACCTGCGCTTCTGGTGAATCGGTAATGCCAATACCCGCAAGATCTTCAACACCCATGCTGGTGAGAACCGTAACGGCGATCAGCAGCGGCTTATCCGTCCCAAAGCTGTCCAGGCGCTCACGACAAGCCAGCATCATTTTTTCACCACCAGAAGCGTGCACGTTCACCATCCACACACCCAGATCAGCAGCCGCCGCCACAGCGGCTGACGCCGTGTTGGGAATATCGTGAAATTTCAGATCCAGAAAAACCTCAAAACCGAGCTTCTGCAAACGCTCAACAAGCTGGGGACCAGAACGGGTGAAGAGTTCTTTGCCAACTTTTAGCCTGCACTTGGCGGAATCCAGTTTGCCTGCCAGCTCCAGAGCCGGGTTTTCAGCAGGGAAGTCGAGAGCGACTATGATCTTGGGGTCGTTAGAAGTTTGCACGTTGAAATGTCCTGCAGAATGTCGATAAGAAAATCAGTAAGGGTGTCGATACATGGTTATTCGGCCTCTACGCCCTGAATCGGGCGAACGGTTTCCCATTGCTTGCAACTTGGGCACAGCCAATGGAGCTGTTGACCAGAGAATCCACAGCTTACGCAGCGATAAACCGGGCGGTTGGCCAGGATGAGAAGGCCAATACGGCTGACCAAGCGACCTTCGTCGGTGGTCATGCCCTTTTCATAGCCGGCCATTTCTACCATCCGCAAAAGGCCTCGCACACTGGGGCGAATTTCGAGTTCCTGGCGCAGAAGATCAATCGCAGCGGGGCGGCCGGACACTCGTTCAACCGATTCCACCAGAGCCAAAAGCAAACTGGTGCTCGGATAAGCCCCGTAAAGCTTGCGCAATTTTTTGGCCAATCGACCAATATCACCGTGCTCGTGCTCAAGCTTCATTAGGCGATCAATGGATTCAGGCCCGAAATCCGGGCTTTGGTCAAACACTTTCAAGCCCTGATTGCCGGCCTCCCGGTAACTGCCTTGCCGGATCAAAATTTTCATTAATATCAGCGTGGCCCGAACGCAGGAACGATCGTAGTCTAGCGCTTCCTTGGCAAGCTTATGGGCCGTCCAGCGATCGTCTTGGCCAAGAGACTGTTCTGCCAGTTCGCACGTCAAGTATGCCAGATCCTTGTACATAGCCGGATCCGCGTCGTTTTTAGTCAGGGTTCGAGCAACATCAGATGCTTTACCCCACTCCCTTTCCTGCTGATAGAGATCGATCAGTTGCCGGGAGGCTTTTCGCCCGTATTCACGATCCCCCATCATCTGCTGCAACAACGCCTCAGCGCGATCCAGCAAGCCAGCGTTAAGAAAATCCATGGCAAGCTCAAGCGTTACCTGGGGGGAAAAACGTGGAGGCAGTTCGGGTCTTGCGAGCAGGTTTTGATGAACCAGAATGGCGCGATCTGTTTCGCCTTTATTACGAAAATGCCGGCCAATAGAAAGATGGAGGCTTACGGTGTCTTTGTTAACAGCCAGTGACTGCACAAAGTTGTCGACAGCTTCGTCTGAGTAGTTTGTAAAGAGGAACTGCATCCGGTCTTTAACAGACTCTTCGTCTGCAATTTTCGTTCGGGTCCGGCTACGACCACTACCTAGCCGGCCGACAAACCAGCCAACGGCAACTGCAATCGTCAACAGCAGCCACTGAAACACTATGTCCATTAAATAGCCTGGTCGTTCTGGGCCCTGGATTTCTCCAATGCCTGCTCGGAGCGATCAAGTCGTTTCTGAAGGGTACGACGGGACACCGACGTTCGGAATGTGGCAAGAATGGTCATTAAAATCCCAATCAGTGCGCCGATGACAAAAGACATGATAACCCACACGGCAACCCCGTGAGGCTTGGTCTCGAACACCAAAAAGTTGAGCGCAACGGCCATCTGGTTGTTCAGCGAGAACACAATCGCAAGTAATACCAGGACCAGCACCAACAAAATCAGTAGGATTTTCTGTAACCCTGCCATAACCTTAGCTCTCCCAAACGCTGATAAGTGCCCGAATGATAGGTGTTCTGTTTCAGGAATGAAAAACGGTTAAAATCCCTGCTTCAAACTGTCGTTCACCTGTTCTCGCAGTTCCTTGCCGGGCTTGAAGTGAGGAACATGCTTTGCGGGTAACTGCACGGCTTCACCGGTTTTCGGGTTCCGACCTGTGCGGGCCGCCCGATGATGAAGGGAGAAACTGCCAAACCCTCGTATTTCAATCCGCTGCCCATTAGCTAGCGATTGGGACATATGCTCAATAACTGTTTTGACCGCGAGCTCAACGTCTTTAACCGAAAGCTGCGTTTGTTTTGAGGCAATTAATTCGACCAGTTCAGACTTCGTCATGAGGCACTTCCCTCTATTCTTTTTTATTCGGCCATTGATTACCGAATTCCACCCCCCTAGTTTAGCCAAATCAGAAAAAAACACAAAAAAAACGGGCTCTTAGAGCCCGTTTTTTTCATACCAACCGGAGATTAGTCCTTGTTGGTGTTTTGCTGCTGCATTTGTTCCTTGATGAGATCACCAATGGTGGTCG
>JBQCZX010000170.1:0-8046 GCA_052089485.1 Marinobacter sp.
ACGTGTGCGAATTTGCCGGATTTGTTTCCAGCGGGCGCGTTTATACCACAAAATGCAGGCCTCGCGCTATTACTTTTGCTTTTCAGTTGCCTTGTACCCTGAGCGCCGGGCCCTTAAAATGACCGTTTGATACTTATCAACGGGAAGCCCAATGTCAGTCTCAATAAAGACTCCAGAAGAAATTGAAAAGATGCGCGTCGCCGGCCGCCTAGCGGCTGAAGTTCTCGAAATGATTGGGGACTACATCAAGCCTGGCGTTTCAACCGAAGAGATCAACCAGATCTGCCACGAATACATCGTGAACGAGCAAAAAGCGATTCCCGCTCCGCTGAACTACAAAGGCTTCCCAAAATCAGTGTGCATTTCGATCAACCACGTTGTCTGTCACGGGATAGCCTCATAGAAAAAGATCCTGAAAGATGGCGACATCGTGAACATTGATGTCACGGTTATAAAGGATGAGTATCACGGCGACACCAGTAAAATGTGGATCGTGGGCAAACCAAAACCCGGTACAGAGCGCCTGATCAAAATTACCCAGGAATGCCTCTATAAAGGTATTAAACTGGTAAAGCCCGGTGCACAGCTGGGGGATATTGGCCATGTTATTCAGCAACACGCCGAAAAACACCGTTTTTCTGTTGTACGGGATTATTGCGGCCACGGCATTGGCAAGGTGTTTCATGAAGAGCCGCAAGTTATGCACTACGGCAAACCGGGCACCGGCCTGGAGTTGAAAGAAGGCATGATTTTCACCATTGAGCCTATGATCAACCAGGGCAAGTACCACACAAAGTTGTTGCCGGATGATTGGACCGTAGTCACCAAGGATCACAAGCTCTCGGCGCAATGGGAACACACCATTTTGGTGACGGCCGATGGTCATGAAGTATTAACCAAGCGATCGGAGGAGTCCTTCTAAGTGAAGCACCCGGAGCTGGAGGCCAAAATCAGTGGAGACCCATCCCCTGTGATGGCAGCCAGGGAGCTGCTAAAACAGCGCTACAACGCAGATGCTGAAGCTTTTCGGCAGGGCGCGGATGTAAGAGCTCTGGTTCATTCCAGAGCCGACACCATTGATACCGTACTGAGGCTAATCTGGAACCGTTACCCTTTCTCTAGCTCACCCGATATTGCGCTAATAGCCGTTGGCGGCTACGGCCGCGGTGAGCTACATCCCCATTCAGACATCGACCTACTGATCCTGACTCGCAATGGCACCGAACCTAACTGGCAGGAAGACCTTGGTGCCTTTGTCACGCTGCTTTGGGATCTGAAGCTCGACATCGGCCATAGCGTTCGCAGCATTGCACAAAGCAAAGCTGCGGCCCGGGTCGATGTCGCAACCCTGACCAATCTGCTGGAAACTCGTACTATTGCGGGTCCGGACGAGCTACGCAAAGAGCTTAGCGAACAGGCCTACTCCGACAACATCATCACCGATCGCGACTACTTCATTGCCAAGCGTAAAGAGCAGCAGCGGCGCCATAAAAAATATAGCGACACCGAGTACAACCTAGAGCCCAACGTGAAGAGCTCCCCGGGCGCCCTGCGGGATATCCAGACCATCGGCTGGATTACCAAACGACACTTCGGCCTGCAGAGCATTGCAGATCTTACGCGCTTCAGCATCCTTACTGACGAAGAGCACCAGATTCTGTTCGAGGGCGAAACGGTTCTGTGGCAATTACGTTACGGGCTCCAGCTCATTGCCGATCGAAATGAAAACCGACTGCTGTTCGATCATCAGCGCGCGCTTGCACAAATGCTGGGCTACAAAGATGAAGGGAAAAGGCTCGATGTAGAGCTGATGATGCAATCCTATTACCGTGCCGTGCTGGCTCTGGCAGAGCTTGCCGACGTTATTTTGCAGTACTACGACGAGGCGATACTCGGCACAGGCACAGAAGACGACATTCAGCCCATTAACAACCGCTTCCAGGTTCGCAGCAGCTATATAGAAGCGGTAAACAACCAGGTATTTGCCTACTCGCCCTACGCGATTATGGAAATCTTTGTGCTGATGGCCCAGCACCCGGAAATAAAGGGTATTCGCGCCACCACCATCCGATCTTTACGAGCGCACAGGCATCTGATTGACGACGCCTTTCGGGCCGACCTGGCCGTGACATCCCTGTTCATGGAGCTGCTACGAACGCCCCACGCGGTGGATGAAACTCTATCCGCCATGAAAAAATACAACGTACTGGGCCGCTATCTGCCAGAGTTCGGCCAAATTATCGGCCAAATGCAGCACGATCTTTTCCATATTTATACCGTCGACGCCCACACCATGCGGGTTATCCGGAACATGGTACGGCTCGGTAATCCAGAGGCCGTCGAAGACTACCCTTTGGCGGCCCGACTGATTCACGGACTGCCCAAGCGCGAAGTGCTCTATATTGCCGGTCTTTACCACGACGTTGCCAAAGGCCGGGGTGGAGATCATTCTGAACTGGGCGCTCAGGATGCTGAATCTTTCTGCCAGCGCCATCACCTTGGTGAGCGCGACACCCAACTTGCGTCTTGGTTGGTGGAAAATCATTTGTTGATGTCCATGACCGCCCAACGCAAGGACATTTCTGACCCGGATATCATCCAGTCCTTCGCGCGCGCAGTACCCAGCCAGGCACACTTGGATTACCTGTATATTCTGACCGTGTGCGACATTAGTGCGACGAACCCCAAGCTCTGGAATACTTGGAGGGCTTCCCTGTTGCGCCAGCTGTATATAGAAGCAAAGCGCGCCTTACGACGTGGCACGGAGGTCCCGGTCGACCGCCAGGCATGGGTTCTGGCGACGCAGTCTGAGGCCCGTGAAATCCTCCATGCCCAGAACATTACCGATGAGCAGATCGATACCATCTGGAACACGGTTGATGAGGATTACTTCCTGCAGGACTCTACGGGTGATATCGCTTGGCAAACGGCAGCCATCATCAACCATGGCGATACGCCCGGGCCGCTGGTGCTTATCCGGGATACTCTTGGCGGGCCTAGTGACGGCTACTCTCAGATCACCATGTTCATGAACGACCGGGCCACCCTGTTTGCCGCCACAACTGCGGTGCTGGAACAGCTCAACCTGAACATTGTTGATGCGCGCATCAGTTCAAACGAAGGCCCTTATACAATCAGCTCTTATGTGGTGCTAGACGAAAAAGGCCAACCGCTGGGTGTGGATCCGGCCCGCAAAGAGCGGGTACGTAAACGGCTAATAGAAGAGTTGGACGACCCAGAAGACTACCCCGACATTATTCACCGGCGCACACCACGGCAACTGAGGCACTTCGCGTTTCCAACGGAGGTGTTGTTTTCCAACGACACCATCAACGAACGCACGGTGATTGAAGTAATCACCCCAGACCGCCCCGGCCTTCTGGCCAGGATTGGGCAAGTGCTTCTGGATCATCGTATACGCTTGAGCAATGCAAAAATCGCCACCCTGGGCGAGCGGGTGGAAGACGTGTTCTTTGTTACTGACGAACAAGGCGAGCCGATCAGCGATTCCTCTGTGTGCCACTCGCTGCAGCAGGATCTATGCAAAATATTGGATGACGTTCAATGAATCCGAACCTGGATAAGCTCCACCCCTACCCTTTTGAAAAACTGGCAAAACTCAAGGCGGGCACCACTACGCCAGATCACCTGTCACCCATATCCCTGGGTATCGGCGAGCCCAAGCACCCATCCCCTGATTTTGTGAAACAGGTGATTGCCGACAATCTAGAGCGGCTAGCTAACTACCCCACCACTCGAGGCCTAGACGAGCTACGGGAGGCGATCAGCCAATGGGCCACGCGGCGCTTCCAACTGCAAGCCGGATCCTTGAGCCCAGACCACAACATTGTTCCGGTGAATGGCACCCGGGAGGCCATATTTTCGCTGGTACAGGCCGTAGTTGATGCGAGCAAGCAGCCAACGGTTGTGAGCCCGAATCCGTTTTATCAGGTGTATGAAGGGGCGGCTTTTTTGGCAGGCGCCACGCCGGTTTATCTACCCTGCGATGGTTCCAATGGTTTTGTTCCGGATTTCGATGCAGTGCCGGAATCCACTTGGCAGAACTGCCAGGTGTTATTCCTCTGCTCCCCCGGCAACCCCAGTGGCGCCGTCATGCCCCGAGAAATCCTAACAAAGGTTATCGCACTGGCAGACAAACACGACTTCATTGTTGCCTCAGACGAATGCTATTCCGAGCTTTATCCCGATGAGAACAACCCGCCCGAAGGCTTGCTGCAGACCTGCGCAGCTATAGGCCGGCACGACTTTGCGCGCTGTGTGGTTTTTCACAGCCTCTCAAAGCGCAGCAATCTACCGGGGCTAAGATCCGGCTTTGTTGCGGGGGATGCGAATATTTTAAAAGGCTACCTGAGCTATCGCACCTACCATGGTTGCGCTATGCCTATTCATAATCAGCTGGCCAGCATTGCGGCTTGGCAGGATGAGGAGCATGTGCGTGAAAATCGGGCAGCTTACCGGGCTAAATTTGAAGCTGTCGTGCCCATTCTGCGTGAAGTCATGGATGTGGTTTTTCCCGATGCTGGCTTCTATCTCTGGCCAGTCACGCCCATGGATGATGAAACCTTTGCCAGGGAACTATCAGCACAACAGAACGTTCATGTTCTACCCGGCCGTTATTTGTCACGCACAGTAAACGGCTACAACCCAGGGCAAAACCGAGTGCGCATGGCACTGGTTGCGCCCCTAGAGGATTGCGTTGAAGCCGCAAAGCGCATTGTTGAATTTGTAAAGGCAAACTGAGCTATGAAGCTATACGGGATCCGGAACTGCGACACCGTCAAAAAAGCCAGGAAATGGCTGGATGATCAGGGCATGTCCTACGAGTTTCACGACTTTAAAAAGGATGGCCTTAGTGAGGCTCAACTCAAGCAATGGGAAGAAGCCGTAGGCTGGGAAACTCTGCTGAACCGCCGTGGCACTACCTGGCGCAAACTCAGTGACGAGGATCGTGATAACATTAACGCCCAATCTGCCCATGACATCATGCTGGAAAACACCTCCATCATTAAACGGCCCGTAGTCGAACATAAGGGCTCGGTTTCTGTCGGCTTTAACGCCAACGAATGGGCAACACTAATCAACTAAACAGGAGCAAGCGCCACATGAGCTTTGCATTCGGTATCGGTATTGGCACCCAAAACAATCAGGGCGAATGGTTGGAGGTATTTTATCCGCAGCCAATCATGACACCGGAAACAGAGCTGATCGATGTGGTAGAAACTGCCCTCAACTATAAAGGTGGCAACCAAGCTATTCATGCAACCGCCGAGCAACTCACGCAGCTTGCCAGTGCTCTGCGCCAAACCGATGCGACCGACCAGGCATCCCTCGCGGAAAAAGTAGCCAACAGCAAACGCCCGGTAGTGGTCACTGTGCTAGAAACCGACGACAGCGCCTCCAGCACACCAGAGGTCTACCTAAAGCTGCACCTGATTTCTAACCGGCAGGTGAAGCCACACGGCCTGCGGCTCGATGGTATTTTCGGCCTACTACCAAATCTGGCCTGGACTAACGAAGGCGCCATCGACCTGAACGAACTGCCAGAGCGCCAACTTAAGGCCCGCTTGGAAGGCCGAACGCTGGAAATAAAATCGGTAGACAAGTTCCCACAGATGACAGATTACGTGGTGCCAAAAGGTGTGCGCATTGCAGACACTGCCCGCGTGCGTCTCGGCGCTTATGTAGGTGAAGGCACAACCGTAATGCACGAGGGTTTTATCAACTTCAATGCCGGTACCGAAGGCACCAGCATGATTGAAGGCCGCATTTCTGCGGGCGTGATGGTAGGCAAAGGGTCTGACCTTGGCGGCAGTTGCTCCACCATGGGCACCCTATCTGGCGGCGGCAACATAGTTATTGCCGTTGGCAAAAACTGCCTGATCGGCGCCAATGCAGGTATTGGCATTCCCTTGGGAGATCGCTGCAAAGTTGAAGCAGGCTTGTACATTACCGCTGGCACCAAAGTGGCTCTGCTGGATGACAGCAATACGTTGGTGGAAATCATCAAAGCCCGTGATCTCGCCAACAAACCAGATTTGTTATTTCGCCGCAATAGCCAGACCGGTGCGGTTGAGTGCAAGACTCACCAGTCGGCCATTGAGTTGAATGAGGCGCTGCACGCGAATAATTAATTCGTACGAACTCACCCCTCTCCCTAGCCCTCTCCCGCAAGGGGAGAGGGAATAGTGATTTAGTCCCTCACCTCTTGCGAGAGAGTGGATAGTGATTTGGCCCCTCACCCCTTGCGGGAGAGCGGATAGTGTTTTAGTCCCTCACCCCTTGCGCGAGAGTGGATAGTGTTTTAGTCCCTCACCCCTTGCGGGAGAGCGGATAGTGTTTTAGCCCCTCTCCCCTTGCGGGAGAGGGGTTGGGGAGAGGGGGAGTTTTATAACTATAGAGATTGATATGTCACTTTCACCTACGCTTGAACTGGCCATTGACCTAATTAGCCGACCATCTATCACACCCGTTGACTCTGGCTGCCAGGAACTGATGATGTCTCGGCTGGCCCCCTTGGGGTTTGCTGGCGACCACATGCGCTTTGGCGACACCGACAACCTCTGGGCCCGCAAAGGTTCAGAGGGCCCGGTGCTAGCGTTTGCCGGCCACACCGATGTGGTTCCCACTGGGCCTGAGAAAAACTGGGCGCACCCACCGTTTGACCCCGTCATTAAAGACGGATTTCTACATGGCCGTGGCGCTGCTGACATGAAGGGCAGCCTTGCGGCTTTCATCACCGCTTGCGAGCGGTTTGTAAACGCCCATCCTGACCATCGCGGCTCCATTGCCTTGTTGATTACCAGCGATGAAGAAGGCCCAGCCCAGAACGGCACGGTAAAGGTGATTGAAGCCCTGGAAGCCCGTTCTGAAAAAATGGATTGGTGTTTGATTGGCGAACCTTCCAGCACTCAGGAAGTCGGCGACGTAATCAAGAACGGCCGACGCGGCTCGTTGCACGGTTACCTGACGGTACAAGGGGTTCAGGGCCACGTGGCCTACCCACATTTGGCAGAGAACGCCGTTCATGCGGTTGCACCTGCCTTGCATACATTAGCGAACGAATTTTGGGATAACGGCAACGACTACTTTCCACCCACCACATTTCAAATCACGAAAGTGGAAGCTGGCACCGGCAGCAATATCATTCCCGGCGAGTGCCTGGTGCATTTCAATTTTCGCTACTGCACAGAGAATACAGCGGAAAGCCTTGAAGAGCGGGTAGTGGCGATTCTTGGCCGGCACAACCTCAAGTACGATCTACAGTGGCACCTTAGCGGCCGACCTTTCCTTACCGATAAAGGTGCGCTGGTGTCTGCCAGCCAGAGCGCGATCCGCAACGTGACCGGGCGTAAAACCGTACTCTCCACCTCAGGCGGCACGTCAGACGGGCGCTTCATCGCACCCACCGGAGCGCAGGTTGTGGAACTGGGCCCAATCAACGCCACCATTCACAAGGTGAACGAGTGCGTGAAAGCTGAGGATTTGAATACGTTATCCAAAATCTACGAGCAAATCCTAGTGGAACTGTTAGCCTGACCGATCTATTCGGAAACGGATTAGCATGAAAAGCCGGAGCCATTGCTTCGGCTTTTTACTTCAGGCGATCAATAGTGTGGCGGAGGGGTCTCTTCCTCTTCAAGCTTCATATTGGAAGGTGAAACTTCCTTCAGCTGGCTGTGCAGTAGGCGCTTTGCGTTCCAGAGCTCGCGGATATCCATCTCCTGTTTCGCCACCTGCTCGCTCAGGGTGTTGATAATATCGTCTTGGAAGGCAAGCCGCGTTTCCAGCTCGTCCATTCTGGCTTGCAGATCGTTGTGGCTCATAGGGTGTGGGAACTCCCTCACATGAATCGTTCGCGTGGATAAGTGAAGCTTGGTCAGCCATCGGGTTAATCTGTTATCATGCCACTTTTGCCCGCCAGAGCTTCCGTTTTTGGAAAATCAGGCGGTATTCACTGACCGGATGAGCGATTTTACCCGATATCCGGTTTTTTATCGTCAGCGTTATTAAGAAATGGAGAATTAT
>JBQCZX010000171.1:0-7949 GCA_052089485.1 Marinobacter sp.
CGTGTCCCTCAAGCGAGAGGCGCATTCTACAGAGCTGAGCGACGGTGTCAACGGCATCTTGAATCTTTTTATCTATAGATGAACATTAATCGCTGCAGACGCTGCTACAGCCTTGCGTTTAGCTTCTTCGATTGTAGAACCCTTGGCCAGGGCAACCCCCATCCGGCGGCGTCCTGAAAGCTCTGGTTTACCAAACAACCTTAACTGTACATCCTTCTCAGAAAGCGCCTGCCCCAACCCGGAAAAAGCCACTTCTTTGGAATCTCCCTCAGGCAGGATAACCGCCGACGCCGAAGGGCCCAGCTGACGGATCGCAGGAATTGGCAAACCAAGTACCGCCCGGGCATGCAAAGCAAACTCTGATAAATCCTGGGACACGAGTGTAACCAGGCCAGTATCATGAGGGCGCGGCGACACTTCAGAGAAGTAGACCTCATCACCGTGAATGAACAGCTCGACACCGTACACTCCATATCCACCAAGATTTTCGGTGATCTTCAAAGCCACTTCGCGAGACCGCTCCAGTGCCTTAGCACTCATTGCTTGTGGCTGCCAGGATTCACGGTAGTCGCCATCCTCCTGGCGATGCCCTATCGGGTCGCAGAAACTGACTCCCCCAGAGTGTCGCACCGTCAGCAAGGTTATTTCATAATCGAAGGTCACAAAACCTTCAACAATGACCAGCCCTTTGCCAGCACGACCACCAGTCTGGGCGTAATCCCACGCTGCATCAATCTGGCTCTCTTCGGTGACTGTGCTCTGCCCCTTACCAGAAGAACTCATCACTGGCTTCACAACAACCGGCAGCCCGATGGCCTTAATAGCATCAACGAACAGCTCTTTAGTATCGACAAACTGGTAAGGCGACGTACTCAGCCCAAGCTGTTCTGCGGCCAGGCGACGGATCCCCTCCCGATTCATGGTGAGATCCACCGCTCTGGCTGAAGGAATAACCCTATAACCCTCCTGCTCTAGCTTGACTAGCTCCGCAGTCGCAATCGCCTCAATTTCGGGGACAATAAGGTGAGGCTTCTCAAGCTCAACAATTTTGCGCAGTGCTTGTGCATCAAGCATGTCAATCACGTGGCTGCGATGGGCCACCTGCATAGCGGGGGCGTTTGGGTAGCGATCTGCTGCGATCACCTCAACGCCAAACCTCTGCAACTCAATAGCTACTTCTTTACCAAGCTCCCCCGAACCACACAGCAACACTCTATAAGCGTTTGCTTTAAGCGGCGTACCCAGCGTTACCTTGCCAGCATCATTCAAACCACATTCTCCAGTCAGCGCCAGATCCCTTTCCGGGATATTTACGCCTGATTAAAGTGCAACCTTCTGTTCTCGCTCAGCAACCTTTACCAGTACGGCTTTGCGTTCACAGCTGGTCATTGAGGTCCAGCGCAAAATCTCATCACCGGTACGCTGGCACCCTATGCATACATCACGCTCATCGAGAGCGCATATACTCACGCACGGCGATCGAACTTTATCCTCAGCAGCCATAATGTATCTGCCTCAGTCTTTTACGGGCTTCAAGCCCGCCACATAGCGACTCGCGTTGTGCACATAATGCGCTGCGCTCAGCTCAAGCATTTTCTGTTGTTGCTCGGTCAGCTCCCGCTTCACCTTACCCGGTGCACCCACCACCAAGGAGCCATCAGGAATGACCATTCCCTCGGGAATAAGGGTGTTCGCACCAATCAGGCAATACTTCCCTACCTTTGCCCCATTAAGAACAACGGCATTAATACCGATCAGCGAAAAGTCTCCCACCTCGCAGCCGTGCAGCATAGCTTTATGCCCAACTGTGACACCTTTACCTAAAGTCAGTGGCATACCCGGATCGGTATGCAAAACAGAACCATCCTGAACATTTGTTTCAGGGCCGATCGTAATACGCTCGTTGTCGCCGCGGATCACTACGTTGAACCAGACACTGCTTTTCTCGTGAAGGGCAACGTTACCAATCACGGTTGCATTTTCGGCAACAAATTGACTGTCGCCCTGTAACTCTGGAGCAACGCCATCTAGCTCATAAAGCATTGAATTTTCCTTATTATGGCCTGGGTTTTAGCAAGTCTATGTCGGCATCGTACACAGCATTTAAAAAATCGACCAGAACCACAGCCGACAACCCCCAGATCTGATATCGTTCCCAACGGTAGCAAGGCACATGAATAGTTTGGTTCTGAAATGGAATCGCATCAGTTCGTTCACGTCGATCCTCAAGGAAGAAGGAAAGAGGCACACGGAAAATACTATCGATCTCATCGGGGTTAGCCTCAAGCGGGTGCCCCTGGGGCACAACACCAACGTATGGAGAGACAAGAATCCCGTGAAGCGACGTCACCTGACTCAGCGGAGAAATAATCTCCACCTGATCGGGGGGCAACCCTATTTCCTCATGGGTTTCACGCAAGGCCGTAGCAGCCAACGATAAATCTCCCGGGTCACGTTTCCCACCTGGGTAGGCGACTTGCCCACGATGAGTGCTCATATTCGCTGAGCGCAACGTAAATATCATTTCAGGATTGCCAGGATCGTCTGTAACCGGAACAAGAATGCCTGCTTCGGGGTACTTCAGATCAAGCTTCCGGGGCGCATAGCCTGTTAAACGCTGAGCAAGTAAATCACGCAAATCGGAACTCCTGGGCAAATCCGGTGTTGAATGAGACAGCGACAGCAAGGATCATTATGCTGAACGCTCTAACAATTCAAGTATACGGGGAAAAACATGAAGTACTGCAGCACATGCGGCCATCTGGTTGAACAACGTATCCCCGAGGGCGACAATCGTCACCGTTATGTGTGTGTTAACTGCAGCACAATACACTACCAAAACCCACGCATCATTGCGGGTACCGTGCCGGTGTGGCAAGGGCAGATTCTGCTTTGCCGTCGGGCAATTGAGCCTCGTTATGGATACTGGACCCTTCCCGCAGGGTATATGGAGAACGCGGAAACAACCGTCGAAGCTGCCGAACGAGAAACCCTGGAGGAAGCCTTGGCCGAGGTTAATATCGACGGGCTCTATTCGATTGTTGATGTCCCCCATATTAATCAGGTGCACATGTTCTATAGGGCGACACTGAAAAATGGACAATTTGGTGCGGGCGAAGAGTCACTTGAAACTCGCCTGTTCGCTCTGGAAGACATCCCTTGGGACGACATTTCCTTCCCTACGGTGCGCAAGACCTTGGAACTATTTCTCGAAGATCTGAAAAACGACTCCTTTGGCGTTCACGTTCGGGACATACGACACCCTATGGCCGCCACTCGGAGCAAGGACAACCTATAATATCTCCATTTGATAAATCTCATAGGCGGGCTCCTCATATGGATGGGCCTGCCTAAGCGCATCAACCGCCTGCCTAATCAGATCATCCCTGCAAACCAGCTCAACCTTGAACTCATTCACAATTTCCAGCACACCACTGTCCCCCAGAAAAGGATTGCTATCCTCAAGCGGGCGAAATTGTCCCTGCCCACGACATTGCCACGCGCAAGAATTGTAATTTCCGATGCATCCTGCACCTATGTCAAAGAGCGCTTGCTTGGTTTTCTCGAGATGCGTTTCGGGGACGAAATAACATACTTTGTACATGATGCCCTCCTCAGGACCGGATATTTTTTGTACAGATTAAGGGCTTAGCCACTTACCCACAGAATCTGTGGATAACTCTGGGGAAAATTTTCGGGAACACCTCTATAAACCCCGTATTTACTGCCCTCAGGTTAAATTGGTGACAAATTCACCCGTTAAAATTAAGCCTTTAATTTCAAACAGTTAAAGGTTATGGGCAAAAAATGAACCTCTATACACTGCACTGTTCACAGAACACTCAAAGCCTCGCCCAAAATGTGCATAAAAATAATGAGTCAAGGAGTATTTTTTGAAAATGATGACTTTTTCCGCTTGAAAAACACTAAAATCCCCGAATGGCGCATACAAAAAAACCGACTCCGGAAAGCAACCCTATCGGGGCCCACCAAAGTCGGCTTTTTTGCTCAACGCTTCTATCAGCTGAACCAGCGCCTCGCATTTCTGAACATGCGAATCCAGGAGCCATCTTCCTGCCAATCTTTCGGGCGCCAAGAGTGTTGGACAGCACGGAATACGCGCTCAGGGTGTGGCATCATAATTGTGATGCGACCATCCTGGGTGGTAGCGCCTGCAATGCCATCTTGTGAGCCGTTGGGGTTATATGGGTAACGCACCGTTGCCTGGCCTCGGTTATCCACGAAACGCAACGCTACTCGCTCGCTTCCCGCCAGACCTGCAGCAGATGCGCTATGCGAGAATTCTACCCTGCCCTCGCCATGAGCTACGGCTATGGGCATACGCGAACCCTCCATGCCTTCCAGGAAAGCAGAGGGTGACGGCATCACTTCTACCATCGCCAACCGCGCCTCAAACTGCTCCGATTGGTTACGAACAAAGCGTGGCCACCCGTCACTACCCGGAATCAACTCGTGCAAGTTGGAAAGCATCTGGCAGCCATTGCACACACCCAGCGCAAGCGTGTCCTGACGGTCGAAGAAAGTTGCAAACTGATCACGGACACGGTCGTTGAACAGTATCGACTTCGCCCAGCCTTCACCGGCGCCCAATACATCGCCGTACGAGAAGCCGCCGCAGGCCACAAGACTGTTAAACGTTTCCAGGTTTACCCGCCCGGAAAGCAGGTCGCTCATATGCACGTCGAATGCTTCAAAACCGGCCCGATCAAAGGCAGCAGCCATTTCCGCTTGACCGTTAACGCCTTGCTCACGCAGAACGGCAACCTTTGGACGCACACCCTTATTAATGTAAGGCGCCGCAATGTCTTCGTTCACATCGTAGGAGAGCTTTGCATGAAGCCCCGGATCGTCCGTATCGAGCAGGTTATCGAACTCCTCAACGGCGCAGTCTGCATTGTCCCTGATAGCTTGAATACGGTAGCTAGTCTCCGACCACAGGCGCTGAAGCTCTGTTCGCGAGTCATCTACAACCGCTTCACCCTCAAACATCAGGCGCAGGCGATCTTGATCATTCAACGTACCAATCACATTAACGTGATCACCCAAACCAGCAGCTGAGCACTGCTGTAGAACAAAATCAGTATCCCCTCGGCGCACTTGAATAACCGCGCCCAGCTCTTCGTTGAACAACTCGCGAGCAAATTGGCTAGAATCGTCTGCTAAACCGTCCAGCTTAATGTCTACACCGGTGCGACCGGCGAAGCACATTTCTGCGAGCGTCACGAAGAGGCCGCCATCGGAACGGTCGTGATAAGCAAGCAGCTTATTGTCGGCGTTAAGACCTTGAATAACAGCAAAGAATGCTTTGATGTCCTCGGGGTCGTCCAAATCTGGTGCCACCGCACCAACGGTACGGTACACCTGGGCCAAAGCCGATCCGCCCAAGCGATTCTGCCCTGCGGCCAAATCCAGAAGGATAAGGTCGGTTTCGCCCGCATCCGTTACCAACTGCGGCGTTAGGGTTCGCGAAACATCGGTAACTGGAGCAAAACCACTGATAACTAGTGATAGCGGCGCAGTCACGCTTTTCTGCTCGCCACTATCTTCTTCCCACATGGTTTTCATGGACATGGAATCTTTACCCACGGGAATGGTAATCCCGAGCTCCGGGCATAACTCCATGCCAACGGCACGCACTGTTTCGTAAAGGTTCTCATCCTCACCCGGATGTCCTGCAGCACACATCCAGTTAGCCGACAATCGAATATCTGAAAGCTTACCAATGGCAGCGGCGGCCAGGTTGGTGATGGCCTCACCCACTGCCATCCGGCCAGAGGCAGGCGCGTCAATGGTTGCGACCGGCGTACGTTCGCCCATGGCCATAGCCTCACCAGTCAGCACATCAAACGAGCTTGCCGTAACGGCAACGTCACTGACCGGCACCTGCCACGGGCCAACCATCTGATCACGGGCCACAAGCCCGGTAATCGTGCGGTCACCAATGGTGATCAAGAAGCTTTTGGAGCCAACCGAGGGCAGCCGCAGCACTCTGCGGATCGCGTCGTTCAGATCAACCCGAGTGGAATCAAATACCGGCTTGGTAAAAGAGGTTCTTTTAACGCTCCGGTGCATGCGGGGCGGCTTGCCAAAGAGCACATCCATCGGCAGGTCAATGGGCTTGTCGTTAAAGTATGAGTCGCCAAGCTCTAGGTAATGAGCCTCTGTCGCTTCACCAATTACGGCGTAGGGGCAGCGCTCCCGGCGACACATTGCATCAAACAGCTCCAGATTTTCAGGAGCAACAGCCATAACGTAGCGCTCCTGGGATTCATTGCACCAAATTTCCAGTGGCGACATGCCAGGCTCGTCGCTAGGGATATCCCGCAACTGGAACTTCCCGCCACGGCCACCGTCTTTCACAAGTTCCGGCATGGCGTTAGAAAGACCGCCAGCGCCGACATCGTGAATGAAGCACATGGGGTTGGCTTCACCCATCTGCCAGCAGCGATCAATCACTTCCTGACACCTGCGCTCCATCTCCGGATTATCCCGCTGCACGGAGGCAAAATCGAGATTCTCGTTGCTGGAGCCAGAATCCATGGAAGAGGCAGCACTGCCTCCAAGGCCGATAAGCATGGAAGGCCCGCCCAACACGATAAGTTTGGCGCCTACCGGTATCTCACCTTTTTCCACATGCTCTGCGCGGATGTTACCCAGGCCGCCGGCAATCATAATGGGCTTATGGTAGCCACGCACTTCGTCACCAGCCGGGCCGGCAACTTTCTCTTCAAATGTCCGAAAGTAGCCGGCTATGTTGGGGCGACCAAATTCGTTATTGAATGCGGCGCCACCAATGGGGCCTTCAATCATGATGTCCAGAGCAGAAGCGATTCGCTCAGGCTTGCCATAGTTGATCTCCCAAGGCTGGGGATCATCGGGCAAATTGAGGTTGGAGACGGTAAAGCCGGAAAGCCCAGCCTTCGGCTTGGAGCCGCGACCGGTTGCACCTTCGTCACGGATTTCACCGCCAGAACCGGTTGCCGCACCTGCAGCGGGTGCAATGGCAGTTGGGTGATTGTGAGTTTCCACCTTCATAAGAATGTGAATGTCTTCCTGGCTGTAACCGTAAACACCGGTTACCGGATCCGGGAAGAAGCGACCACCGCGGCTGCCTCGAATAACCGAGGCGTTATCCTTGTATGCCGACAGCACGCCCTCGCTGTTCATCTCGAAGGTGTTCCGGATCATCGCAAACAGGGACTTCTCCTGCCCTTCGCCATCTATGTCCCAGGAGGCGTTAAATATCTTGTGGCGACAGTGCTCTGAGTTTGCCTGGGCAAACATCATCAGTTCAACATCGGTCGGGTCTCGCTCAAGATCGACAAACGATTTCGCCAGGTAATCGATTTCATCATCTGCCAGCGCAAGACCAAGACGCCGGTTTGCATCCACCAGTGCCTTTCGACCGGCGGCCAATACAGAAACGCGCTCCAAAGGACGTGGCTCTTCATGGCTGAATAACAACTGGGCGCCGCCCATTTCGTGGAAGACTTTCTGAGTCATGCGGTCGTGCAGCAGTGCGGCAACCTTCTCGCGCTGATCCAAGCCAAGCTTTTTACTCGACTTGATATAAAACGCCGTACCACGCTCGATGCGCTTAATCTGGCGCAAACCGCAATTACGGGCAATATCTGTTGCCTTGCTAGACCAGGGAGACAAGGTTCCCGGGCGCGGCACAACGAGGAACAGCACACCGCCTGGCTCTTCAGCCGGCACTCTGGGCCCATATATTAGAAGTCGATCAAGGACGACCTGCTCGGGATCGGAAAGCGCGCCCTCCATATCCACAAAGTGCATGAATTCGGCATAAACATGCTCAACTTCGGGCACAATGGCCTGAATCCTGGCGTACAGTTTATGAGAGCGGAATGGGGAGAGCGCGGGTGCGCCGCGAAGTTCAAGCATGATATCAACCTGTATCGCGCGAA
>JBQCZX010000172.1:0-7751 GCA_052089485.1 Marinobacter sp.
ATCATAGCACTTTTAGCCGCTTCTTTTTATCCCTTCATGAGAAATCCGGGCTAGCACCTCTCGATTCCGCACTCACGGACGGCCCTATTAACCAGCTACTCGCCATGGGCGGCCCTGTCATGATGGTATTGCTTGTGATGGCAGTTCTGGGCCTCATTACGTTTATTTACCTGATACTCGTGGGCGCGGTGTACGCTCCGAGATTGTCCAAAAAACTTAAAAATGTGATTACACTTTGGCAACACAGCCCTGCGGACGTAAATCCGCAAGCCATTCGCCAACAAACCAGCCGCTGGGCGAAACTTAACCCTCTCCATGGCTTAATAACCAACACCATTGAAGCTCGACAAAACCAGCAAGACGACGGGCAGATCCGCGAAACCGTAGCACGGGACGCACAGCAAGCTCTTGAGCCCTTTGAAGCCCCCCTTAAAATCATTGAAGTAATCGCTGCTCTGGCGCCATTGCTCGGTTTGCTGGGAACCGTGCTGGGAATGATGGAAGCATTCAGCGCCATGGCGGCTACGGAAGGCCGAGCAAATGCTTCTCAGTTAAGTGGCGGCATTTACGAAGCTTTGACCACCACCGCAGCTGGCCTTCTGGTCGCTATTCCATTTGCGGCACTGGCGGCTTGGATTGAGTTCCGGTTAAGACGTATCCATAAGCTTGTTAACAGCAGTTTGGTTACTGTGCTCACCGCTTCGGCACAAGCCTTTGCCGTGGCAACCGAAGCCGCAAGCGAGGCGACCACTAAAGCGGTCGAGCCTGCCCCCAGCCAACCCCGGCCAAAGGCACAAGACGAACCGGAATCAGCATCCCACAGCAGACAGCGGTTCGCCCATGCAACTGGTTGAACTCAGGCCCAGCCGACCCATTCCAATCCGTATCACGCCACTGATTGATGTGGTCTTTATCCTGCTGGTGTTTTTTATGCTGACCAGCAGGTTACTGCCTGTGGATCATCTGGAACTCGCCAATAATACAGACGGCCGCAGCACCGTGACCGGTGAGCCACTTCCCTTGCTTACGGTTACCAAAGGCGGAGACGTTATGTGGCAAGAGCGCAATCTACCCGTTAGCGACCTCTTGCCCGTACTTCGCAACGCAGGCATTACTGAAGTAAATCTTACAACCGCACCAGATACCCAACTAAGCCTATTCACAGCCACCTTGGGTGAATTATCGCAGAGCGGCATTCAGGCCCACTGGCAACGCGCAACAAAAGAATCCCCATGACCGAACTGTTTCCACCTCCCTCTACCTCCGGCAAGTCTTTGATGGAGCGGGTAGAGGATGCTCTTCTGCCACTCATCAATCTGGTTTTCCTGTTACTGATGTTTTTTATCGTGGCTGGCCAGCTTGCTGATGACCCTTTACCTGATCTGCCCGCTACACCCGCAAGCAGCGAGCAACAATCGCCTCATGCTGACCTTATGGTGGACAATAAAGGGAACTGGCGAATAGATGGTGAAAATCTGGATGCGCAAGCTCTGCTGCAACGGCTACCAGAACCCGATGCACAAACCCCGCTGAAAATTGCCGCAGCCAGCAGTCTTACCATGGCAGATCTGGAAAACCTTTTGCGCACTTTGGAAAATGGCGGTTATAAAGAAATCCTGCTGTTGACGGAGCCTGAAGCGTGAGGGACTCAGGAAAGGCCATCCGCCTTGGCCTACTGGCCGTCGCCATCGTTCTGAGCGCAGGCATTCTAATGGCCGCTGCGCCCGAGAAGACCATAGAGCTAAACCCGCTTGGCAACGCGGCTATGAATACCGCGCCCGCCATCAAGATCTCGCTTGCAGGCAAGTCCGCGCCGGCACCCGTTGAGAAAGCAACACCTAAGCCAACCCAAGAAACCCAACCCGAACCAAAGCCAAAGCCTGAACCAAAACCGACACCGGAGCCAGAGCCAGAGCCAGAGCCAGAGCCAGAAATAGTCGAAAAAATGGATGAGCCAGTTGCAACTCAGGCAGAGCAGTCCTCGCCAGAGAGCACAGCCAGCGATACTGCGGAGCCGGCGCCCGAAAACGGTGACTCTCAGTCGCAATCATCTGTACCGCTGCAGAATGCGGGTAATCCGTCTGCCGTTGATGATTACCTTACAAAGCTCAGCAGGCACCTTTCACGATTTTACGAATACCCCCGCCGCGCCCGCAGGTTGGGACAGGAGGGTGCGCCGGTAATCACCTTCGAGTTCCGCAGAGACGGAACCCTCATAGGCCATAGCCTACGCACAGGATCTGGTCACTCCCTGCTGGACGAAGCAGCCCTTGCCATGCTTGAGCAAGCAGCACCACTGCCGCCAGTGCCGGAGGAGATGACGGGTAGAACCTTCAGCTACGCTCTGCCGGTTCGATTTAGTTTGCGCTGATTTCATCGAACTTAAATGGTGTTTTTTGTTCGATCATGGCATCGTTAAAGAGTAGGTAAGTTTCTACCTACCACCTATATTATTTACGCTCTATTACGCCTCTTACTAGCCAACATGACCATACCCAAAACACAGGCTCAGAATTTAGGCCGATTGATGTGCGAGGTCACGCAAACCATTCTCTGGCAGCCCGCCGCCAGCTCGGTTCAGCAACGGGCATCTGGCAGCACTCTGGCCTGCCGGGTGGGTTCGGGCCAAGCCACCTACCACCGTTTTGATCCACAGCGCAAACAACACCAAATCACCTACGGTCTCCGAATGATTCAGGCCAAGCAGCAACCTGATACGGCCAGTGGATGGCTCTCGGCCCGGGAAATTCACAAACGAGGCTATTTTGAGGGTGAGCTGAGCACGCTTAACTTACTCGCACACACCTGTTGTCACGAGTTCGCACACTTGCTGCAACACAGTGCTGGCCATAGGTATCGTGGCTCGGTGCACAACCGGTACTTCTACAATATCCTTGATGATCTGCATGAGAGTGGCCATTCTGAAGCGGCGCGCGAGGCACTGGCGAAGCAAGCCTGTGAGTATCAGATTCCCTTATCCAATGAGCCCTTCCAACTTACTGAGCCAGCACTTCAACCGTCGCTCTGGCAAATAGACGATGCCGTCGCCTTTAGCTCAGGCACTCGGGAGTTCCGTGGAGAAATTATCCGAGTTAACCGAAAAACCTGCACAGTAAACGGAACTGGTAGATTCCGCGGCCAGCGATATAGAGTCCCCATGTCAATGCTGCGCAAAGCATATTGAAACACGTTTGATAGGCCTTCATTGCTAGGTTTCTAAAAGCTCAGCCTGCAATAGTTCCCGTATTTCGGGAATACAAGAGCCACAGTTGGTGCCACACTTCAGGGCCTGCCCCAACGCTTCTAGCGTCGTCTGCCCACGTGAGATTGCCTTGGCTATCTGGCGGTCGCCCACCTGAAAACAACTACACACCAGCGCCCCCATGTCTTCCGTTTCCACAGACCGGCCAGCAAGCAAGCATTGTCGCTGTTCTGAACTTAGCCGCTCCGAAGCAAAGCATTGATCCAACCAGACCAAATCGGGCAAGAGCTCAACGTTTTTATCCACCAAAAGAACAGCCTCAAGCTGGCCATCAACCACTCGAGCCGCTCTGAAACGGCCTTGCGCCGAATCGACCAAAATTAGCTGTGGTTCCCCCTCTAACCAAAGTGTAGCGTCCTTACCCCAGTCCACCGTTTTGCTTCCAGCCAGCCACCAACTGTCACTGTGGGCTAGTGGCTGTCGGCACCAATAATCACACAATCCTGCTAGGTCACTGAGGTCGTTGCTGGATTTTCGACGCATCAGCCGCGCTTGCCATTGGTTGGCTAGGCTGTGAAGGCTTGCAATACCATGCTTGCTCTCTGGCTGCCCAGAGAGCGGATCGGTTACAGCAGCAATCAGATTTGCTGCTACGCTTTGTGAGGCAAAACGCCCGCTCCAGTGAATCGGTATAAACACCTCTCCCAGTCGCTGGTCTGATGTCAGTCGGGCTCGTCCCAAAAATGGCTCGGGCCCCGGACCGGTGAGTTGGCACAAGGCCCCGTCACTGATGCGAAGACGAAACGCATCGTCGGGATGAATCTCAATAGAAGGTTCCTGGCGATGCGTTAAAAGCCGCGAAACCAATGCAGTGCGTGTCATGGTGTGCCATTGATCGCGAATCCGGCCAGTATTGACCACGAATGGGAAGCGAGGGGTCACACTCTGGCGCGGCCGCCCAACAGGAACGGGTACCAATCGTGCCCGACCGTCATCCGTGGCAAAACACCCATCACTGAACAGCCGCGACGAGCCCTCTATCTCACCAACATCGTCAAGGATAACGGGCCATTGAGTCGGCTCTAGTTGGTTGTATTGAGCGTCTGTCAATTGCGCTAGCGCTCCAATATCAAATATCTGGCGGCCTTCGCTGACGCTGCATGCGAGAGCGGAAAGCGCTGCATGTTCACGGAAAATATCCGCAGGACACTGATACTGAAAGGCACGAGCATACCCAAGTTCGCATGCAACCGAGGCCAATATCTGCCAGTCAGGTCGAGCGGCAGAAGATAAAGGCAGGAAGGATCGCTGCCGCGAAATGCAGCGTTCCGAGTTGGTAACGGTCCCGTCTTTCTCACCCCAGCCAGCCGCTGGTAACAGAATATCGGCCAAAGCTGTGGTGTCCGTATTCGCCATGCAGTCCGACACGACCACTGTCGGGCAGTTGGCCAGTGCCTCACGAACCCGGGCAGAGTCCGGCAGGCTAACTGCCGGGTTAGTGCCCATAATCCAGAGCACCTTGATATCGCCCCGGTGCACGGCTTCAAACAGGTCTACGGCCTTATACCCTGGTGCCTCCGGAAGCTGATCTGTGCCCCAGAATTCGGCCAATTGCTCGCGGGCTCCGGGAGTGTCGTATTCCATGTGCGCAGCCAAAGTATTCGCCAAGCCACCCACCTCTCGACCACCCATAGCGTTGGGCTGGCCGGTCAAAGAGAAGGGGCTGGCGCCAGGCTGGCCAACACGTCCCGTGGCCAGATGGCAGTTGATAATAGCGTTGCAATTGTCGGTGCCGGCTACCGCCTGATTAATCCCTTGGGAGAACACTGTCACAGTGCGAGGGATGTCGGCATACCAGCGATAGAAACGCTCAACGTCGGCTTCAACAAGATCACATTGGGCAGCAACCGACGCAACCGAAGGTGCAACATCTTGTGCCCACGCAAGCGTTTCTTCGAAACCGCTGCAGTGCTGTGCAATGTAGCTAGGGCTTGTCGCCTCGTGCAGCGCCAGCCATGCCAGCAACCCGTTAAACAGAACTGTGTCCGTGCCTGGTTTCAATTTAAGGTGGAGGTCTGCAAGATCTGCTGTAGCAGTTCGGCGGGGATCAATGACCACCACCCGGCGGCCAGTTCGTCGTGCAGCGTGCATACGCTGATAGAGAATAGGGTGAGCCCAGGCAGCATTGCTACCGGTCAGCACCAGAAGGTCAGCAAGTTCCAAATCCTCGTAACAACCGGGAACACAGTCTTCACCAAACGCGCGTTTGTGAGCCGCCACGGCTGCGGACATACACAGGCGAGAATTCGTATCTACATGGGGTGTGCCAATAAAGCCCTTGGCGAGTTTATTGGCTACATAATAGTCCTCTGTCAGCAGTTGGCCCGATAGGTAAAGAGCCACAGACCCCGGACCATGCTGAGCAACCGAATCACGAATGGCGCCGGAGACTGCAGCAAGTGCCTCTGGCCAACTCTTGTCCTCACCAGCAACCCGCGGCCTCAAGAGTCTGCCGTTGGGCACCAGAGTTTCATGCAAGGCAGAGCCTTTCACACACAACCGGCCCTGATTGGCGGGATGGCTCTCGTCGCCGGTCACGCTAGAAGGGGTTGCCACTACACCACAACCCACACCGCAATAGGGGCACGTGGTTAGAGTGCTGTTAGCCAGTTTGATATTGGAATCCACGCTTGCTCCTCTTCGCCTGCTATTAGTGACTGTTCTCTCGATACCCTGATGCGAACTGCAATAAAAAGGCCAGCGCGGCACCAAAGCCGTGGACTTCGCCCAAGACCGCGGCGTACAGCGCCGGTTATCCAATAACTCATCATCAGCAGACAAGCACTAGGCAGGAACCCAAGGTTTCACAATGGTGCAAAGCCGCTCAAACCTGCACTAAAGCAAGCCAACAAAAACTGCACAAAATACCCCTTACCCGTTAAGCGAAATCATTACCCCCTGCTTTTAATAAGTTTTCTATCTCTGGCACAGGCTGTGCAACCTCAAACCTGAACATTCGAGACCACTCAGATCAAACGGGCATAGGTGCCTGCCTTCCGGCAACGGAGGGCGGGCTTTTTTTTGTCTGCAAGAATGTCACGAGGTAAAAAATGTTGAAGACACCGCTGACTATTGTCACCAGACCCATCCATCAACTGGCCAAATTGGCCGCTGCAATCTCTCTTGTAGCTAGCGTAGGCACGGCCCAAGCAGAGATTGGCCCGCCAGAAAAGCCGGACCTGAAACTCGGCTTTATCAAACTGACGGATATGGCACCTTTGGCCATAGCTTGGGAGCAGGGCTTTTTTATGGATGAAGGCCTGTTTGTTGAACTGGAGGCGCAGGCCAACTGGAAAGTTCTATTAAACCGAGTGATTACCGGTGAATTGGACGGTGCGCACATGCTGGCGGGCCAGCCGCTGGGGGCATCCATTGGCTACGGCACACAGGCCGACATCATTACCGCGTTCAGCATGGATTTAAACGGCAACGGCATCACCGTCTCCAACGATGTTTGGGAGACGATGAGGCAACACATCCCAGAGCGTAACGGCAAGCCAGTGCACCCGATCAGCGCCAGCACTCTGAAACCAGCGGTTGAGCAGTCCCGAGCAAAAGGCGAACGCTTTCGCATGGGCATGGTGTTCCCGGTATCCACCCACAACTATGAACTACGCTACTGGTTGGCGGCAGGTGGCTTGAATCCGGGCTACTACGCCCCTCAAAACGGCGATACCAGCGGCACACTGAGTGCGGACGTTCATCTCTCTGTCACTCCACCCCCACAAATGCCCGCCACTCTGGAAGCAGGCACCATTCAAGGCTACTGCGTCGGCGAGCCTTGGAACCAACAAGCGGTGTTCAAGGGCATAGGCGTTCCGGTCATCACCGACTACGAAATTTGGCCCAACAATCCCGAGAAGGTATTCGGTGTCAGTCAGGTCTGGGCCGAAGAAAATCCCAATACCCACTTGCACCTGCTGCGCGCCCTAATTCGTGCTGCTTACTGGCTGGATGAAAACAACAACGCCAACCGGGAAAGCGCTGTCGAAATCCTCGCTCGTCCGAGCTATGTGGGCGCCGATGCCGAAGTAATTGCCAACTCCATGACAGGCACTTTCGAGTACGAAAAAGGGGATGTTCGGGACGTGCCGGATTTCAACGTATTTTTCCGCCATCACGCCACCTACCCGTACCCATCGGACGCCATCTGGTATCTCTCGCAGATGCGTCGCTGGGGCCAAATACCCGAAGCAAAATCCGACGATTGGTACATGAAAACGGCCGCACAGGTATACCGCGGCGACATCTATGCGAAAGCTGCCAAATCCTTAATCGATGATGGACTGATGAAGGCGGAAGATTTTCCCGACTTCAGTCAGGACAACTTTTCCCGTCCATATCAGGGAGAGCTCATTGATGGCGTCGCCTTTACCCCACGTCAGCCCAACGCCTACATCGACAGTTTTGACATTGGGCTCAAAGGCACTGACACACCGTAACCCGCAGTATTCAGGAGAACCACATGAGCACGCTATTGAACCCTAGC
>JBQCZX010000173.1:0-7556 GCA_052089485.1 Marinobacter sp.
GAACCAGATAACGTCGTTTGTAAGGCGCCCTGTGAAGATGAAATTGTCGAAATCATTCATGAAACAGGTAGCAACGAAATTATATTCCTCACCAAGAGTGAAGCGGCTGAGCTGGCTACAGAAGAGGAAGCGATTTGTGGTCCAATTGAGGCGTTCTACAAAGATCTAGAAGATCTATCTGAGGGCGAGCCTAATTCCGAGGAAAGACCAAAAGAGGCAGAAGGATGCCTGAGGTCTGAAATTCAGGAGCGGAAACAAGCGCTGATCGACGATCTGATATCCAAAGGCGCCATATCAAATGACATGCAAACCATTCCCAAATTAACTGAGATCAAACGGCTTTCCGGCAAAAAACATCGTACCTACGTGCGCTCCGATAAAATGAAAAATCACCTGCGGCGCTATAGCATTGCATCCCGGGATAAAGCACGCAGTAATGGCTGGTTAACCACAGAAGGTATTAATGGCAAAAAATTAGCTGAAGCGGTAGAGAACGAGTTAAAAGTACAAGTAAAACTAAACTTTGGGAACCCAGATCCCGACGGCGCGCTAATGCAGACGATGAACCAGTTTTACGACGAGGCCGAGTGGTCAGTGTGGGGTAAAAACCGAAAACAAAAGGTTGCTGAAACAGGCTTTGATGCCTCGGCCGAAGCTCAGTTTATGCGCTTTGCGGCAGGAGCCAGCGGTTATGCCGAGTATGACCCGAAAAAGAAAATGGTTCACGTACAAGCAAAGGCTAATGCTCAATTCGCTCTGGCAGAAGGAAAAATAACCGTTGAGCAGGCATTTCCCGCCAGCAAAAAGAGTGCAATTCGCATCTATTACCGGGTTGGTGGCTGGGACGGCGAACGCAAACACGCATCGCTCGGGCACTTTCAGGCGAATCTTGCCATTAGCGCTTCGGGGTTTGCTGGTGCATCAGCGATATTGGCGGCGAACGTTCATGTGGACAGCAGCGAAGGCCTCCCAAAACTTAAAGGTATCGCTGCTCGGAAAAACGGGCAGGGTGCAGGCGCAGACGGTGGAGTATTTGTAGGTGTTCGTGCGGGCTGTGAGGTAACTGGAGAACTGCGCTGGCAAGATGTTTTATCGACTGACAAGGAATGGGACACCTTGTGCAAAGTTGGGAAGAAAGTCGAAGTTGCGGCAGGAGCAGCTGCAGAATTTGAGATTCGACTTATGTTCAGTGATCAGACGGGAAAGTTTTATTTTAACTGCCACGCTGGTTTGGTTCTGGGTGTCGGCCCATCGGGCAGTTTTTTACTGGAAGTAGAGACCAACAACATCATCAAGATGTTGCACTTTGTGTATAACGCTCTGCTGGATGTGGATTTCAGGTATCTGGAGCTGTTTGATGGGGATTCGGATACCTTTGTGTGGTACCAGCGCCTTAGTTTATTCGCCTTGAGCAAAGGCATCTCAAGCATTGCTGCTGCGCAGGAGTTTACAAGCGGTTCAATAGACAGCCTCGTTGATTACGTCGATAGGTTCTTTGTTGGTCGTCAGCGTGAGCAACAAGGAACAAAACTGGCCCAGAATTTGATTGAGGATCTGAAGCTACAAGAAAACGCCGTGTTCTTGCATTCGCCGCCTGAAGTTAAAGGTACAGTGCTGGACAACATTCTCTACGATTGGTGGCTAACGCCGGATATGTGGGGTAGTAGTGATATAAAAACACAAGCCGTGAATCAGATACTCCGCACATTTCAGAGTTGGCGGGACTTTGAGGAAACTGTTCTTCGGATGAACCCTGAAGGCATCTCAATGCCAGCAGAATTTCAGAAAAACCTTGACCGTTTATTCGAGTTTATTGGGAAAGGGAAAACGGATCAGCGGCTATTTACCCACCAATTGAAAAACATGGTTGCGATATCCGGTAGTCCGGTGAGACTTGATCCTTTTAGCGTCTGCCAAACCTGTGGAATCGCATAACCGGAGCTTATAGATGTTAAAAATTGCCCGAATCAATGCCGTATGGCTGTTTGCAGTGCCTGCCCTAACGGCAGGATGTGGCGGCCTGTTAAACGGTACAGCTGAATCTGAGGCCATGCAAAAATTAGTAACACAAGCCGTTGAAAATCAAATATTTGTCGAAGGCGGAGAGTTTATGCTGGGGGACGTGGGCCGGCCCAATGGTTCACCGTATGTGACGCTAACTGACTTTAGCCGCCCTCCTGTGGAGGTGAGGGTCAATAGTTACTCCATTTCTCGTCACGAAACGACTTGGGGAGAAATGAAAATCTATTACGCGACTCTTAGCCGCGCCCACCTGTACGTAGACGACTTCATCTTTAAAAAGTATGTAAACGCCACGGACGATCCACTATCACCAAACTACTATCGCAAGCCTGCTCGCGTCCCCAATTATGGGGAAGCGGAAGGCTATTGTGCCTGGCTGGCAGAGCAGACCGGACTACCGTTTGCACTGCCTACCGAAGCCCAGTGGGAATATGCGGCTCGCAGTCGAGGACGGGATGTTCCTTACGCCACTGACACCGGCACTATCGAAAAAGACCCTTATCTGCGTCGCCCAAAAGAATATGTGGATCCATCAATTCCACCGTCGGGTAATACCCTGATGCATTCATCGGTTAAATTCGAGCGTCGCCCGGTAGGAAGTTATCCGCCCAACCCTATCGGCCTCTACGACATGACCGGGAATGTGGCGGAGTGGACTCAAGACTGGTTTCAGGAAAATTTCTACGAGCATGCACCTAGTGACAACCCCAGCGGCCCGGCAAAGCCGGTAGATCCAGACAACCCCAAAAAAACCGTTAGGGACTGGGCT
The DNA here is from genome assembly GCA_052089485.1 of Marinobacter sp. Lineage (GTDB taxonomy): Bacteria > Pseudomonadota > Gammaproteobacteria > Pseudomonadales > Oleiphilaceae > Marinobacter. The sequence goes on from JBQCZX010000173.1 coordinate 2,792, forward strand.
GGCCGCGGAGATCACATGGGCGGAGGCGGAACCGTATTTGCCAGAGCAGGTGCGCATATCAAAAGTTCGGGCAATGGCTTCCGCTGCGTCGTCAACAGCCCCGAACCGATGAACTGATTCGTTTTAATTCCGGAAAATGCACTTCAAGCTGATTTACTACAAAAGAAACCAAACCCCAAGGAAGAAACATGAACAACATGGAGCAAATACCACAACAAAAAAACCGCCTGCTGGCCCTTATTCTAGGCGGCTTTCTCGGCGTCTTTGGCGCTGACCGATTCTATCTGGGCAAGTGGAAAAGTGGCATCGCGAAAGCGCTCACTCTGGGTGGCCTCGGTGTATGGTGGTTTATTGATAATGCCCTGATGCTGATGGATGCGTTTCTATTCTCGCTGGGGAAAGATTCAGGATTCGTGAAAGACGCTAAGGGTAACGATCTTCGATACGGGCTATCGATGTACAGACTGAAAGATGGCTATTTGCAACGAGACTGGTTCAATAGCGACTTCTAGTCGATCCAACAGAATCCCCCGCTAACAGCAGCGGGGGATTCTAACAAACTTAAAACTTATCCACTCAGCCCGCCAGTTTCGGCAAAAAGGAAGTATCCACCCAATACTTCTTCAAATTCCCCTCATTCACCCGCACAGGAATTTTGTCCTGACTGATGTGATCAGTAGGATCAAACCACAAGTTGCCACTGCGAAAAACATGAAGCTCGCGAGTATTCGGATGCTGCCACTGGCATACAACCCGGAACGGACTACGGCCATTTACGATTAAACCTGTGTTCTGCTCTACTCCTTGGAACGAAGCGTGAATCTCAACGCCATGTTTCTTAAGGTGCGCGTTAGAGCGATTCTTCAAGGCGACGTATGCCATAATGCCGCAGCCAATCAGCCCGAACACTGAGCCAATCCCGCCAACAATCAATGCCCCACCCCACAGAGAGAAAAAGCCGTTAATCTTGGCTGCTTCCGGGTTTGATGGTTCGTACAGCACCGTCACCTGCTCACCTTGATTATACGAAGGTGGGCTAGAGCCCGAATTGGATTGAAACTCGACTTGGCGACCATTGGGGGTGGAAAACTCAACAACAGGGTAATAGCTTACAGAATCACTAGAGCGAGAGCGGATCAGCTCTACCACTGTGCCCTGTGCTGAAACAGAGCGCTCTAGGAATGAAGCCGTGCTGCTGTATATGGCAAAGGCACCGGCCAGCATGCAGGCACCAATAATGGCAAAAGCGTATTTGACAACATTTATAGTTTTCAACGATATCTTCCTTTTTAAACGTTGAGATTTAAGGATGCGAAGCCCCTACCCTGGGACGGTAAAACCAAGCGCGAAATTATACCCGCAAATCATCACCAACTCACCCAGTTCGCGCTAGACTGGTCGGTATGAATAACCGGGTATACAGTGGTGACTGTTTGAAAAAGCTACTTCTGATCGTTGGCCTGGCCTTGCTGATGGCAGCTATTTTTAGCGCCATAGCCAAGCCGGTTCCCATTGAGCAAAAGCTCATCAATATTCATGCTCAAGATGTGCTCGGTGATTTCCCTGGCATTGAGCAGGAATCCGTTGAAATTCAGGCGATCTTACTGGATATGTCAGATGACCCTCTTCTGCGTCTGAAGGCGCAGGCTGCGTTCATGCGTTACCCGGATATAGCCCGGAATCTGTTCCCGCTTTACGCCGCAGAACCGGAGTTCAAGGATATTCTGAAGCGGTATGGCGAAGATATCCTACCGCCTATCCAGCATTTTGTGAGCCAGCCCATCAGCACGATTGAATGGATGAGCAAGGCGTCCCGTCAGTATCAGGCCGCCAAGCGATTCTTTACCGGCGAGCCGAAGAGTTCGAGGCCTGGCAGCAAGCCATCAAACGAGCAAGAAGAGCTCTCACCGGAAGAGCGAGGCTGGTATGCCGTCAACTTTATTCAAAGTGAAGGCCACGACTTTCTGGGGCAGTTTGTTGTCGACAGCCGGGGTGCTACTCAGTGGATTGGCACAGAGCGAGTGCTGGAAGGCGTGAATCAGTTTTTCGCCAGCGGCATTCGTGATCTGGAGCGTAACTACCGTTCCGGCGATGAAATCACGGCAGGCGACGTTGGCTGGGCATCTGTGGATGTGCTGATTTTTGCCAGTGCAGCGAAAGTGCTTCGCGTTGGGCGCACTGCTGCGGTCACCACCAAGGGCGCAAGCCGGGGCACTCGCTCCGCGGCTCTGGCTGCACGGGTTTCACGCAGTGGGAAAATGGTTTTGCGCAGCGCCCGTTACGCCAAGTGGCCCCTTATTGCTGGCGCCGGCTACTTGGTTATTACCCATCCCAGCATTATCAACGACTTGTTTGCAGGTGTGGCAGATGTACTGGGCTACCCAGTAGCTGCTGTTCAGTTTGTGGGCTGGCTGCTGCTGCTGATCCCCGCACTTTATATCGGCAGCTGGCTGCTATGGTTTCTGGCACCGCTGTTGTTGGCGCTATTGCGAGCGATGAGCCGCTTAGTGGCAATTCTAAGCGGCCGCAACCGTCACAGTTCCGACTACAGGAAGCTGTGAGTCAGCTCAACGCCAGCCCACCTCATCAAACCGTGCATCTGCCTGTAAGTGCCCAAATATTTCCATATCGCTTTCATCTTTACCCAGCCGAAGAACCAGCGTAGCTTCGCAATTTTCAGTTTTTGGCTGACGAACCACACTTCGGTTTTTGATTTTCGCTCCTTGCTGCTCAAGCTGAGCGGTCACCTCAGCTAGCAGATTAAAATCACCCGTCCACTTCAGTTCCAGCGACGCATAACGGTCGCCTCTGAAGGGAAGCCGGTGCAGAACGTAAAGAGCAACAAGCACCAGAAGAGTCACCACGCTCGCAATCACATATTCACCAAGCCCGACGGTCACTCCGATGGCGGCAACCGCCCATATGGACGCTGCTGTCGTAAGCCCGCGCACAAAATCGTTACTTTTTACGATCGTGCCGGCGCCAAGAAAACCAATCCCTGTAATAACGCCCGCAGCCGCGCGAGCCGGGTCCATACGAATAACAGAGTCCGGATCCATACTGAATTCGGAAGACAGCTTCTGAAAGGCAACAATAACCGCAGCTGAGCCGAGACAAACCAAGATATTGGTTCGCAAGCCAGCCTCCCGGCCTCGCGACTGGCGCTCCATGCCAACCAGGCCGCCAAGTAGCATTGCGGCCAACAGACGCAATACAAAGACCCCATCACGAGCAACCACATCGAGAAAATGTTCCATCAATATTCCCCCAAAATCACCCCAGATACTGAGTATCTACACTCAGGTATAATGCATGATCTTCAGCCAAGGCGACAATCGGTTGCCCGCGAACAAAGCACCTGAACCGGAAGAAAGCGCTAACCCATGGCACACCCCTACTTTTTTGGCTGCCCGCAATGGCAACACCCTGCTTGGAATAACCTGCTACCACCAGGCCAAAGCCCGCTGGAGCGTTACAGCAAAGTGTTTAACTGTGTTGAAGGCAACACAACTTTTTACGCCACGCCAAGCCCAGAGCAATGCCAGCAATGGCGCTTGCTGGTACCAGACGATTTTCGCTTTCTACTCAAGTTTCCCCGTACCATCACTCACGACCGACTGCTTTCAGGCGTGGACGCGGGTATGCGAGATTTCTTGGACGTTGTCGCGCCATTGGTAGACGTATTGGGGCCCTTTCTGTTGCAGCTTCCCGCCGCATTTGGGCCGGAGCACCTAAACAACCTCTGGCGCTTTGTTGATGCTTTACCCGCCCCCCTGACGTGCACCGTGGAAGTTCGAAACAGCGCTTTCTTCAGAAAAGGTGAAGCCGAAAGAACCTTAAACCGTGGTCTGCGTGAGCGAGGTATCGCACGGGTCTGCCTAGATAGCCGGGCTCTGTTTGCTGCCATACCTGATAACGAAGTAACCATCGGTGCTCAGCGTAAAAAACCTAGGGTGCCCGTGCATTTGCTTCAAAGTGATGCGGCTCCAGTGATTCGGTACATAGGTCACACTGATGTAGAAGCTAATCGTCACTATCTGGCGCCCTGGGTTGAGCGTGTCGGCTCCTGGATCGAACAAGGGCAGCGCCCTTATTTTTTTCTGCACATGCCGGATATCGGCAATGCCCTGTCGCTGACTGAACTCTGGACTGAATTGTTAAGCAAGCGGGTGGAGGGACTTGAAGCTCTGCGTTTCAGCGAAGAACAGCCCCAAATGGGGCTGTTTTAAAACGGCGGGACATGGGCGCGGTCAGTGCCTCCCAGGTAACGTTTTCACCTACTAACGTAATTCTGCCGGATAACAGGGTCAAAGCCGAACTAGCACCAAAACTCTGTGACAAAATGTAAGGAAGCTATTAACCTTTAAAGAAATTAGATAAGCGACAAGCATAATGCCTTGGGTCCTCGCTTTTTACTGGAGATATTTAATGGCCATTTCCCGCCGGGATTTTTTAAATGGTGTAGCGCTGACAATCGCCGCTGGACTGACCCCGCTGAGCATACTTCGAGCAAATCCACAGGCCCAGAACCAATACCCGCCATTACGCACGGGCATGAGAGGCAATCATCACGGCTCGTTCGAAGCTGCCCACAAGCTGGCTCGGGAGGGTCATAGATTTGCATTGGGAGGGCTCAATATAAAGGAGGTCTATGACTTGGTCGTCGTGGGTGCCGGCATCAGCGGACTCGCTGCAGCCTGGCTTTACCGCCAGCGCAACCCCGACGCAAAAATCCTGATTCTCGATAACCATGATGATTTTGGCG
>JBQCZX010000174.1:0-7302 GCA_052089485.1 Marinobacter sp.
TGACTCGACCGCACATAGCCGTTATTTTTTGTATCAAGAAGGATTGGTGATCGTACAGTTAATAAAACAGGTTCGTAATAGCCTGTTCGCTGCCATCGCATTAATGAAGATAAAGCTCAAACGTTCGCCATCACTGGTTATTCTGACCTACCATCGTATCCTGCCCAGCCAGTCTCCCCTCCGGCAGACTGAACAACCCGGCATGATAGCCAGGCCAGAAGCTCTGGATATGCATATCAGCCTGCTTAAAAGGCTTGGCGCCGAATTTGTTTCATTAGATACCTGGCTCAATGCCCAGCGCCAGAACAAACCTCTGCCCAGGTTAGCCGTAGCCGTCACCTTTGACGATGGCTGGCAGGACAATTACGAACATGCTTTCCCGGTGCTTAAAAAGCATAAGGTCCCTGCCACGATATTCCTGGTGTCTCAGCGCATCAATACCCCCTGGCAGTTCTGGCCAGAACAGGTTCTCGACTTACTGATCAACCACGCCCAACAACTTAATCATGAGGCAATGCAATGGCTGCGCCCTTACTTGGGTGACATACCGGCAAGCACCACTCCTTCATCGCCCTTTACGATCCTTCAAGCCGACTTGGTGATAAACCGCCTCAAAGCACTGGACGACCACGCTATCGAGGCGAACCTGGAGCAAACTCGCAAGGCACTGCCGGCGCTGAACCAAGCGAACCTGAATGCCAGGCCCCTACTCAACAAACAGGAGCTAGACACCATGCTCTCAAGCGGGTTTGTCACCTTTGGGGCTCATACCCGGCATCATTATCGGTTGAACCATCTTGCGAACCAAGCGGACCTTGAAAGCGAAATTTCTGGTAGCCACAGGGACCTGGAAGAGCTTGGACTCAATCCGGTTAGCATCTTCTGTTACCCGAACGGCGACATCACCGGCAAAGGTGAACAGCTCGTTCAGGAACATTTTACTGCTGCGTGTACCACCAAATCGGGCTGGAACAAAACCTCATCAAGCCCGTTTAGCCTGCGCCGGTTTAACTTCCACGACGGCAATGGCCGTACCCCACTGAGCTTTCTGGCATCACTTGGGAGACCATAACGTGACAACAAGTGAATCAGATACAAAGCTTGTGGTGACCCATATCGTGTCCGGGGACATCTGGGCAGGCGCCGAAGCTCAGGCATTCCAACTCATTTCCGGGCTGCAGGCTAACGGTGTTGTTGAACCAACGGTCGTGATCTTCAATCCAGGTGTTCTTTACGACAAACTTGCGGCATTGGGTATAGACGTAACCCTTGCAGACGAGTCGGTCTTATCCCCTATGGGCCAGATCAAAACCATTTGCAGACACTTACGCCATCACCCTACCGACATAATCCATACTCATGGCTTCAAGGAAAATGTTTTAGGCACCACCTCGAAATACCTGACCGGTGTCAAACGATCTGTTCTAACGGTACACGGAAGCCCTGAATTTCAGCGTAGCTGGCGCGCCCCGGCGAAAAAGCTGGCCCAGCTTATGAACCATGCATTAACAAGGTTTTGTCACAGTGCCGTCGTTGCTGTGTCCCAGCATTTAAAGACCGTGCTGGAGCCCCGTTACTCCAGCAAAACAGTCGTCATCCGGAACTTTATAGACACTGATAACATTCCAGTTACTCCCCCGGAACAAACCGATGACCGTCGGAGATCAGACACCTGCTTCACGATCACCTTGGTCGGCCGCTGCGTGCCGGTGAAGCGCATCGATCTATTTATTGATACTATTGCCAACCTCAGAAACGACCAACAGCTTGAAGTAGAAGGCAGAGTCTGCGGGGATGGGCCACTTCTGGAAACGATGAAGCAGTACGCCAAAACCAAAGGCGTGGCGCAATTCATCCACTTCCGGGGTTTTGTTCACGATATGGAGCCCGAATGGGCAGCAACGGACGCACTGGTAATGCCCTCCGACCACGAGGGCCTGCCCATGACGCTGTTGGAAGCGTTGCTGCGAAAGGTTCCGGTGGTTGCCCACAACGCCGGTGGTATACCGGAAGTACTGGACTATGGGAACTGTGGAGCATTGGTGGATGACCACAATGCAACCGGCTACGCCGGCAAGCTTGCGCAACTTATAAAACATCCGGAGATGGCGACACAGCTCGCGATCAGAGGCCAGAGTCATGTCAAAAAAGACTTCAGTAAACGTGAGAATGTACAAAAGTACGAAGCGCTCTACCAAGATATCTCGCAGAAAAAGTAACGTCTAACCCAAAATACTCACACATCGGCTAGCCCACTCTTCCACGTGATCGGGATGTCGCAAATAGGATTTATCAGAGTCTATTCATGTATATATTCAATGTTATAAAAACGATTCTCTCCGTTCTGGATGCACCGAATCGGAAAAGGTACATAGTACTACAGCTCGTTTTCCTTTTTTCGGCATTCTTCCAGGTTGTCGGTATCGCGAGTATCGGGCCCTTTATTTCAATTCTTTCTAACCCGGACGTTATCCACAGCAATGCAGTTCTCTCATGGGGATTCCAGAAATTCGGATTTGAAACCGATCTTCAGTTTATCATTGCAGCGGCGCTGGGCTCGCTGATTCTAATTTTGTTATCTAATACAATAGCCGGCATGACTTTGTGGCTGACCTATCGATTCTCAGTAGGGCTTGGCAGCAGTCTCCAACAAAAAATATATAGAAACTTTCTTTTCAAAGACTATCTCTTCCACAAGACAGAGAACTACACCAAGAAAATTGCCGTGGTGTCGGCTCAGGTCCCACGCTTCGTTTACATGCTTTTCATGCCATTTCTACGCTTAACCAGCCAGCTATTTGTTGTAGCGATTATTCTGATTGGTTTACTCGTGCTGGACCCGCTTTTGGCCTTCATCGGCGGCGGTATTATTGGCGGCTCCTATTTAGCAACTTATATCATACTACGTCAGAAGCTGGCCCATCACGGCGCTGTGATCTCTAAGAGAAACACTAAAGTGCAAGGTATTCTGTCGGAGTCCTTTATTGGCATTAAAGACGTCAAGCTGGACTCACTCGAGTACAGGTACATAGAACGCTATGAGGCGATCAACGTCAGAGGCCTGAAATCCCAGGCCTTCATTGCGCTGTCTGGTGAATTGCCCAAGTTCGTCATCGAATCCATTTCGTTTGGAGCAATTCTGGTTCTAGCGTTGGTTCTGCTAACCACACAGGAAGATATACGCTCGGTCGTCCCTATTTTGAGCATATACGCGCTGGCCGGTTACAAACTGTTGCCAACCATGCAGGATATATACAAATCCCTTTCCAGTCTGAGCGGGCATGGGTCTGTGGCGAAGGTAATTGCTAAAAGTTTGAGCTCACCCTCTATCGAAGCCACTAACGCGTTGAAACCAATAAAACCAATGCGAATCCACCAGGTCAAACTTTCTGAAGCCAACTTTTTCTACACCAAAGACAGCGCACCAGCCGTCCATAATGTTTCCCTAACCTTGAGCCGTGGCGAAATCTATTCGCTGGTCGGTCATTCGGGTTCGGGCAAATCCACGTTGGCCGACATGATACTGGGATTGCTCAAACTCCATTCCGGTAACCTCATTGTCAATGACAATGCCCTCACGAGCGAAGACCTGGCATCCTTCCGCAAAAAGGTAGGGTACGTCGCTCAAATCATCTTCATTCTGGACGACAACGTGGTAAACAATGTTGCTTTCGGCGTACCGGAAGCTGAAATTGATATAGAGCGGGTAAATCACGCTCTCAAACTGGCCAATGCAGATGAGTTTGTTAACGATCTACCAAAAGGCATCTATTCAAACCTGGGGCAGGACGGCAAACTCCTGAGTGGCGGGCAACGGCAGCGGATCGGTATCGCCAGGGCTCTTTACAAGCAGACAGACCTGCTGGTGTTAGACGAACCTACCAGCGCCCTGGACATGGAGTCTGAATATAAGTTGATGACAACGCTAAACTCATTGAAAAAGGACCTGATCATACTGATCATTTCTCACAGACCTGCCTCTATCAAGATGTCTGACAAAATTATACTCATGGCGTCCGGTGAGTTAGAGGGTGTTGGCTCCTATAAAGACCTTGTGGCAAAGAACGATAATTTCAGAGAGATGATGGCGCACTCTGAAACTGAAGTAAGTCACGTTTAGATACGAAAATTCTGCAAAGTTTTCAAGGAGAGAGGCATGGGCTTCGATAGATCAGGAACCGGTTTAGCACCGCTAGTGGCTATAAGGCTCATTAGTTGTGTAGGTGTCGAGCTTGAGCTTCCTCTCTTATCGCACTTCATTCGACATTATCGTGATCTCGGTATCCCGCTGTCTCATATGCATATCCTGTTGAACACAGCAGACATCGCATCACCCAGACTAGCGGCTGCTAAAGCTTTGCTCGCGGATTTGGGCGTTGAGGATGTTCGCGAGTGGATTGCCGACTACACCAGCGACACCATGTGGGCACAACGTCGTCAGCTGCAACAGGATGTTGCAGAGCCCGGCGATTGGATAGTCAGCGCAGATGTCGATGAGCATCATCAATACCCAGCTCCACTGCAGGAAATCTGCGAATACTGTCTGAGCAATGGCTATAATTGCGTTCAGGGATTCATGATAGATCGTTTGGCGGCGAACGGTGAATTAGCCGAGGTTAACGCAACCCCTGAGTTATCCAGTCAGTTCCCGGTTGAAGCCGATGTCCTTCTTACCCTGGCCGGACGCGGCGACCATCATGGCATTGACGGTACAACCAAGGTAATGCTTCTTTGTCATGATGTGCTTCCCAGCCGTGGAGGCCACAACCCGTGGAAGGATGGCAAGACGCCACAATTTCTTGCGGGGGCAAAGCTTGCAAAGTTTCGGCAGGCAACCCGCCCTCATTCCCGGTTCAGCTATCCGTTCAGGGTCGATCATTACAATTGGACGGCAAACAGAAAAACAACTCTGGAAAAGCGTGTGGCTTCGCCTGATGTTAGCCCGGCCGGCCGGGAGCTCAGCAACAAGTTGATTCCCTATTTACAAAAGCATGGGCGTGTCCGGCTTGAAGACGTAGCCACTCGCAGAGCCTCAGCGGCGCGGCATTCAAATTGGCGATTGCTGAGTGTGCAATATCGACTCCACGCCCGGTTATTATCACTGCTGAAACGGTTACGCCTGCGCTAAACATTCCTGAATTCACTGAGACGAGTTAACATAGGCATGAAACTGTCTTACCGCCACTCGATACCAGTTTTCGATACGCAATCATCAAGGCGCCACGAGTCGGTTCCGCTATGGAAACTGCAACTGGAAAGCCTGACCTCTCGCAGTGGAGACTTCAATCCAAAGCGAGCCCAAAGCTTTGCTCAGTTTCTTGGGTTTCCACGTTCCGGCCATTCGCTCGTTGGCGCCCTGATAGACGCTCATCCAGACGCTCGAATATCCCACGAGCTAGATGCTATGGGGCTGTACCGCGCCGGTTTGGGCTTTTCATCCATAGCTCGCCTAATCGACAACAACTCGCGATCTTTTGCTGCCAATGGAAAATGGTGGAATGGCTTCAGCTACGCGATAGATCTGCCCGCCTATGAAGGCAGACAGCCGGTGGTTATCGGCGACAAAAAGGGCGACTGGGCCGTTCGCTGGTGCGCAAAGACACCCGGATTGTTGCAACGTTTTCTTAACAGCTCAGTGCCGCAGCCAAAATGGCTGCTGGTATTGCGTGCGCCAGAAGACAACATCGCCACCATGACGCTACGCCGGGGTGGGCTTTACGACAGGCTGCGCATCAAAGCGGCCGCTGAAGGCACGTCAGCCGGAGAGTCAATCGCGCAAGCTCAAGCGGATGGCGAGCTGCCAACAACGGTGTCCGACGATATGATCAGTGACTATCGCCAACTCTGCGAGGGCATAGCGGCAATGCAGGCTCTGATACCGCAAGATCAATGGTTGATTGTGGATTACGATACCTTTACGGCTGAGCCCAGCGATGGATTGGTAAAAATTGCGAACTTCCTGGGGCTGGATCCGAATCCGGAGTGGCTTGCTGCCGCAAGCGCGGCCGTACACCCTCCTGGAAAGTCACGTTCCAGAACCAAGTTAACGTGGAGCGACGCGCAGAACCAAGCCGTTGCAGAGCTCAAGACGCAAATCAGTTTTCTTGCAGGATAAATGGAATGAAAGAAGCAATGAACGATACAAAATGGACTCTTCGCCGGCTCAGCCAGTCCCCTCCAAATGCAAGCGGTACATCCCACGCCTACTACGATATTCCAGTTATCAACGCATCGGGCAGCCGCATTGTTGCTCATCGGTTGTATTGCAGCGAGCGGCACCCAACGGTGAATGACCGTGTTGAAATCGGCTTGCTCGACACGGCCACCGAAGCTTCCGATTCGACAGACAGCTGGGAGCCCATCGGCGAGAGTCGAGCATGGTCTTGGCAACAGGGGCCAATGTCACAGTGGCTCGGCGACACCAGCCAGGTGGTCTGGAATGCCAGAAACCCGGACGCTCACAAAGACGAATCGCCCATCATGGCCTGCATCATGGACACTCATACAGGCTCAACCCGGCAGCTGCCTGGCCAGGTCTATGCCGTGACACCGGATGGTACTACCGCACTTTCACTGGATATGACACGGCTCGATCGGCTCAGACCAGGGTATGGCTATGCGCCCGGCGAGAACGCGAAAGAACTGGACAAAACACCCAAGAATGACGGCGTCTGGTCCATGAATATAGCCAGCGGCGACCGAAAGCTTTTATTGAGCCTGGATCGAGCCGTAGATTTTCTTAATACGCAGTCTACACTGAAAACGCGATTAAAAAGAATGCTGAAGCGCTACCACTTCTGGTTTAACCATGCCAAGTTTTCGCCTGACGGCAGTCGTTTCACCGTAAAGCTTCGCTGGCGGAATATCGGAGGGCCGTGGAGTGACCGGCAGGGCGTAAGCCTGACCTGCGGCATTGACGGCAGCGACTTGCGGCTGCTGGCGCCGACAACCTCTCATGTGATCTGGCTGAATAACCACGAGCTCTACTTTTGGCAAAGGGACGGCCTGCGCCTGGCTGAAGATACAAGCCCGTGCGGCACCATCAGCGAACAACTGGCACCGGAGTTAATACAGGCCAACGTACACATGCGCCATTTTCAGTCCAACCCAGATCTTTTCGTATTTGATACGCCATATCGGGAGGACATCGATCTCGCCCTCTGGAACAGAAAAACCGACAAATGCCAGAAAATCGCGGAATTCCAGGGCCATAAGCCGGCCAGGGGGCCCTTTCGCTGTGACCTGCACCCCTGTCTATCCAGGGACGGCAAATCCATCGTGGTCACCTCACTGCAAACCGGC
>JBQCZX010000175.1:0-7295 GCA_052089485.1 Marinobacter sp.
GTGTGTTTGAGATTCCCCGTGCCAGCCGCGCGTCCCGTGGTCGGCCGATGGTGAACATTCTTCCGCTGGATGAAGGTGAGCGCATCACAACCTTCCTGCCAGTGCGGGACTACCCGGAAAATCAGTTTGTTCTGATGGCAACGTCTGCAGGCGTCGTTAAGAAAACACGTTTGCCGAACTTCTCCCGTCCCCGTAGCAGTGGCCTGATTGCTTTGTCTCTGGATGAAGGCGATACGTTGATTGGCGCTGCAATCACCGAAGGTGATGCTGAAATCATGCTGTTCTCCACGGCCGGTAAGGCGGTTCGCTTCAATGAAGAGGCCGTTCGTCCGCTGAGCCGAACAGCTCGTGGTGTTCGTGGTATCAGAATGCCCGAAGGCCATCACGTGGTTTCCCTGATCATTCCTCAGGACGACGGTGTGATTCTGACCGCCAGTGAGAATGGTTATGGCAAGCGCACCGCGATTGATGAGTTCCCAACATACAGTCGTGGCAGCCAGGGCGTTATCGCCATGCAGTGCTCCGAGCGTAACGGCAACCTGGTAACCGCGCTGCAATTATTCGACGGCGATGAAATGATGCTGATCTCTGATAAGGGCACGCTGGTTCGTACCCGCACGGATGAAGTATCGGTGCTCAGCCGGAATACTCAAGGCGTGCGTTTGATTAGGCTCAGCCAGGAAGACGAACGCCTGGTAGGCGTAGAGCGGATTGCCGAAACCGACGATGAAGACCTTGAAGGTGAAGATGTCGACGGCGAGAGTGTCGAGGGTGAACATATCGAAGGCAACGACGCTTCCGCAGATGAAAGCACAGACAACAGTCCGGAGCAGGATGAGGGTGCTGGCGAGGAATAAACCAGCACTGCCTAACACCGAATCCGCAAGACGTGAGAGACCACACGAACATGAGCAGGGCGTATAACTTTTGTGCAGGTCCGGCAACGCTGCCGGAAAGTGTGCTGGCACAGGCACGGAATGAGATGTTGGACTGGCGTGGTACGGGCATGTCGGTAATGGAAATGAGCCATCGTAGTGATGCGTTTGTGGATATTGCCGAAACGGCCGAGCGCGACCTGCGTGAATTGGCCGGTGTATCAGACGATTACGCCGTACTGTTCATGCAGGGTGGAGCTTCCAGTCAGTTCGCCACCATTCCCTTGAACCTGCTTGGCAACAAAACGTCTGCGGATTATGTGAAAACGGGCATCTGGTCGAAAAAGGCTATTGCCGAGGCTAAGCGCTACGCCGATGTGAATGTGGTCGCCAGCTCGGAAGAGGGCGGCTTCGTCAGTATTCCGGACCAGGCATCCTGGCAGACCAGTGCCGATGCGGCGTATCTGCATTACACACCGAACGAAACCATCGGTGGCCTGGAGTTTGATTTTGTTCCCGAAAGCGGCGATGTGCCGCTGGTGGCGGACATGTCATCTACCATGCTTTCGCGCCCGGTGGATGTTTCAAAATTTGGGATGATTTACGCAGGCGCTCAGAAGAATATCGGCCCCTCTGGTTTGGTTGTGGTCATCATTCGGAAAGACCTTCTGGGCAAGGCCCGCAAGGAAACACCAACCATGATGAACTACCAGGTAATTGCCGATAACCGCTCTATGTACAACACGCCAGCGACGTACTCTTGGTATCTTGCAGGCTTGGTGTTCAAGTGGTTGAAAGCTCAAGGCGGTGTGAAAGCCATGGGTGAGACGAATTTGAGGAAAGCGAAAAAACTGTACGATTTCATTGATACCAATGAGTTTTACGCCAACCCTATCGATCCACGCTTCCGCTCTTGGATGAATATTCCCTTCACGCTGCGAGACGGTGCTCTGAATAGCGCGTTTCTTGAAGGTGCCGGTGCCCGGGGTTTGCTAAACCTGGCAGGCCATCGATCCGTGGGCGGCATGCGTGCCAGTATTTATAACGCCATGCCAGAGGCAGGTGTAGATGCGCTGATTCAGTACATGACCGAATTTGCGAAGGAGCGGAGCTGATCATGAGTGATGAGCAGAGCCGTCTCGGAGAACTACGAGTAGAAATAGACAGCCTTGATCAGAGAATTATGGAACTGATCAGTGCCCGCGCTAAATGCGCCCAAGAAGTGGCCCATGTAAAAATGGCTGCCAATCCCGAGCAGAGCGTATTTTTCTATCGCCCTGAACGGGAAGCACAGGTTTTGCGCCGTATTAAGGAGGCTAACCCTGGCCCGCTGCCCGGCGAAGAAATGGCTCGACTGTTTCGCGAAATCATGTCGGCTTGTTTGGCGTTAGAAAAACCCATGCACATCGCCTTTCTGGGGCCTGTCGGCACCTTTACCCAGGCGGCCGCTCTCAAGCATTTTGGGCATTCGGTGGTCAGCGTGCCGTTGCCAGCGATTGATGCGGTTTTCCGTGAGGTAGAGTCGGGATCTGCACATTATGGCGTGGTGCCGGTTGAGAACTCCACGGAAGGCATGGTCAGTCATACGCTTGATGTGTTCATGCTGTCCCCGCTGAAGATCTGCGGTGAAGTGCAACTGCGAATTCATCATCATCTTCTGATGTCGCCGGAGTTCCGGGATCAGGAAATAACCCGTATTTACTCGCATCAGCAATCGTTTGCCCAGTGCAGACAATGGTTGGATACCCATCGTTACGGTATTGAACGGGTGACGGTATCCAGTAACGCCGAAGCGGCACGTCGGGCGGCCAAAGAGCCGGGTACCGCAGCGATTGCCGGCGATATGGCTGCAGAACTCTACGGTCTGGAGAAGCTGGCCAACAGCATTGAAGACCGGCCAGACAACACCACACGGTTCCTGATTGTCGGCCGTGAAGAAGTGCAGTCGAGCGGGCACGATAAATCATCGATCGTTGTTTCCATGAGAAACAAGCCGGGTGCACTGTATCAATTGTTGGAGCCGTTTCACCGCCATGGGGTCAGTCTTACGCGGCTTGAGACCCGACCGTCGACCAGTGGCACTTGGACTTATGTGTTTTATATAGATTTTGAAGGGCATATGGACGATGAGCAGGCACATAAAGTACTTGCTGAGGTAGAAGAAGAAGCTGTTGAGCTCAAGCGCTTGGGCTCCTATCCCGTTGGTGTTCTCTAGTACTTTTCATGAGAGCTTGGCATTAAGGTTTAGCATCAGGTAGTTAAAGGAAGGGTTATGGCCATTGATTATCAAAGCCTTGCGGTAGAAGGCGTGCAGGCTTTGTCTCCCTACGAGCCAGGCAAACCAATTAGCGAGTTGGCCCGTGAACTGGGTCTGAATCCGGCTGAGATTATCAAGCTGGCCAGCAATGAAAACCCTCTCGGCCCCAGCAAAAAGGCTACCGCAGCGGTTGAAAGTGCGCTGACCGATCTTTGCCTGTATCCCGATGGCAATGGGTTTGACCTGAAGCAGAAGCTGTCTGGGCGCCTTAATGTTGGCGCCGACCAAATTACCCTCGGGAATGGCTCAAACGACGTGCTCGAAGTGATTGCTCGTTGCTTTGCCGATGCGGATTCTGAGATTGTGTTCTCCCAGTACGCGTTTGCGGTTTATCCGATTGTTACTCAGGCTATTGGTGCGAAGGCGGTTGCAGTGCCTGCCAAAGATTGGGGTCACGATTTAGATGCCATGGCCGCAGCCGTAACTGAACGCACTCGGCTGATATTTGTGGCCAACCCCAATAACCCCACGGGCACCGTGCACAACTCAGATGCCATTGAGGCATTTTTGGGTAAGATTCCTGAAGATGTGTTGGTGGTTCTGGATGAAGCCTATTGCGAGTACATGACTGGGAAAAATGACCCGGATGGCGTCGCTTTGCTGGCTCGTTTCCCAAACGTAATTGTATGCCGCACGTTTTCCAAGGCCTGGGGTCTAGCAGCTTTGCGCGTTGGCTACAGCATAAGTTCACCGGCTATTGCCGATATTTTGAACCGTGTTCGTCAACCGTTTAACGTGAGCTCAGTGGCACTTGCAGCCGCCACGGCGGTGCTGGACGACGAAGACTATCTGCAGCGTTCTCGCGAGATCAACACTGCCGGATTGAGGCAATTAGAAGACGCCTTTGATCAGATGGGTCTTCGGTATATTCTGTCATCTGGAAATTTTGTGGCCGTCGAAGTGGGGCCGCAAGCCATGGGCGTGTACCAAGCTTTGCTGGCTCACGGCGTTATTGTGCGCCCCATTGCGGGTTACGGTATGCCCAATCATCTTCGGGTTACAGTTGGCTTGCCTGAGCAAAACGAACACTTTATCGGTGCGCTTGCCAAGGCGATGGCCGCAGCCGGGCAGGGAGCCTAAGTGCCATCCCGCGAACCGCTCTTTCAGCGTGTTGCCATTATTGGGCTAGGTCTTATAGGTGGCTCGCTGGCCAGTGCTATTCGCAAGCACGGCTTGGCGCATGAGGTAGTTGCAGCAGATCGGCGCCAAGAAGATGTTTTGCTTGGCCAGTCTCTGGGTATAATTGACACGGTTGCGCAAACGACAGCGGAAGCAGTGCAGGGTGCAGACCTTGTTGTGCTCGCCGTGCCGGTACAGGCGACCCGAAAGGTGCTTGAAGAAATACGCCCACACCTTGCAACAGATGCCATTTTGACCGACGTTGGTAGCACCAAGACCGGTTTTGTGAAGGATGTTGAGGCTGTCTTCGGTGAGTTTTTGCCCTGGATTATTCCGGGGCATCCCATTGCCGGGTCTGAAAAAAGTGGTATCCGCGCTGCTAATTCGGACTTATTCAGCAACCACAAGGTTATACTGACTCCTTCCGATAACGTCAGCAGCGCACATCTCGCCAACCTACAGACCCTGTGGGAAACGTGCGGTGCTACCGTGCTCACCATGTCTGTGGCGTATCACGATGAAGTGCTTGCAGCGACCAGCCACTTGCCCCACCTGATTGCCTTCTCGCTGGTTGATACATTGGCCGGGGAGGATCAGAACATGGATATTTTCCGGTATGCCGCAGGCGGGTTCCGTGATTTTACCCGGATTGCCGCAAGCGACCCGGTTATGTGGCACGATATTTTTCTTTCCAATCGCGACGCCGTTCTTCGGATGATTGACCACTTCACCCATGATTTGGATCAGTTGCGCACGGCAATTGCCGATGAAGACGGCGCCATGCTGTTGCGGGTGTTCAGTCGCGCCAAGGCGGCGCGCGAACACTTTTCGAAAATGCTGTCAGGACAAGCTTACGTGACAAATAACAGTGAAAAGCAGGTAACGTTCCGTCTCCAGCCCGGTGGCTCAGTAACTGGCGATATACGGGTGCCCGGTGATAAATCCATTTCCCATCGTTCAATTATGCTCGGTGCTCTCGCCGAAGGTATAACCGAAGTAAAGGGCTTTCTTGAAGGCGAAGACAGTCTCGCAACGATACAAGCGTTCCGGGATATGGGCGTGACCATTGAAGGGCCAGACGATGGCTTTGTACGCATTCACGGTGTCGGAATGCATGGCTTGCAGGCCCCTCGTGGCCCGATATACCTGGGCAATTCTGGTACGGGTATGCGGTTGTTCACCGGTTTGCTGGCGGCGCAACCCTTTGAGTCCGAGCTGACCGGCGACGCCAGCCTCTCTGTCCGGCCTATGAATAGGGTTGCTGATCCGCTGCGGTCTATGGGTGCAGTGATCGATACGGCCGAGGGTGGCCGTCCACCCTTGAAAATCCGTGGTAGCCGAGGCAAGAAGCTGACCGGCATCCATTACGATATGCCGGTTGCCAGCGCCCAAGTGAAATCCTGCCTATTGCTTGCAGGCTTGTATGCCGATGGCACCACCTCTGTTACTGAGCCAGCGCCGACTCGTGATCATACCGAGCGCATGCTGACTGGCTTCGGCTATAAAGTTGAACGCGACGGCCCAACTGCCAGCCTTAATGGCGGTGGTAAGCTGACCGCTAACGCCATTGATGTTCCCGCAGACATATCATCGGCCGCCTTTTTTATGGTGGCCGCCAGTATTGCTCCGGGTTCCGACCTGACACTGCGTCATGTGGGCATGAACCCGACACGGGTGGGTGTGATCAACATTCTGCGGCAGATGGGTGGAAATATTGAGATCATGGCCGAGCGTGAAATTGGTGGCGAGCCGGTTGCCGATCTACGCGTTCGCTCCGCTGAACTCAAGGGAATTGATATCCCTGAGGACCAGGTACCACTGGCCATCGACGAGTTTCCTGTGTTGTTTATTGCCGCCGCCTGCGCCACAGGCCGTACCGTTCTGACCGGTGCTGAGGAGTTACGGGTAAAAGAAAGTGACCGTATTAAGGTAATGGCAGATGGCCTTGCAATACTAGGAGTTGAAACGACGGTTACGGCGGACGGCATTATTATCGAAGGCGGCCAAACGATTAAAGGCGGCTCGGTGTATAGCCATGGGGATCATCGTATTGCTATGTCTTTTTCAGTGGCGTCTTTGCGTGCCACCGAAGAGATTGAAGTAAGCGATTGCGCCGTTGTGGCGACATCCTTCCCGGGCTTCGTAGAGCTTGCGAAAGAAACGGGTATCAACATCTCAGCTGAGGCGTCTGGAGCGGACGCCGAACAGGGAGCGCGTTAATGTCGGACGTGAGCGCACCCGTCATTACAGTTGATGGCCCCGGCGGTTCGGGCAAGGGTACAGTTACCCAAATGTTGGCCAAAAAGCTAAGCTGGCACCTACTCGACAGCGGCGCCCTTTACCGGCTGACGGCGCTTGCGGCAACGCGCCAAAACGTGACGTTAGATGATGAAACCGCATTGGTGCGCGTGGCTGCGTCGTTGGACGTGGCCTTCGAGCCCACACCTGAAGGCGAGCCTGCAAAAGTGATTCTTGCAGGGGAAGATGTTACCGGTGACATCCGAACGGAAACCTGTGGCAACAACGCGTCGCGTATTGCGGTGATGCAACCAGTTCGTGATGCGCTTTTGCAGCGCCAGCGTGATTTCCAGCAGAAGCCTGGGTTGGTTGCTGATGGCCGCGATATGGGCACAGTTGTGTTTCCTGATGCGCCGGTTAAAATTTTCCTGACAGCCAGCGCCGAAGAACGTGCTCATCGGCGTTTCAGCCAGTTGAAGGCTGCGGGAGTCAATGTTAGTATTGACGCCGTTTTAGAGGAGATACGGGTTCGTGATGAGCGAGATATGAATCGTTCCGCAGCCCCTCTCAAGCCTGCAGATGATGCGCAAGTCATTGATTCTACGGGTTTGAGTGTGCAGGAGGTGTTAGACAGATGCATGGCTGCAGTAGGTCAGATCTGACTACACCTTTTTGTCGTTGAGAATGCCGGGAACAGCGAAATCTGCCAGCCGCTGGCTGATTCCGGAACTTATTAACAGACCGTG
>JBQCZX010000176.1:0-7241 GCA_052089485.1 Marinobacter sp.
GCCAAAGATATTGAAGTGACCAACCCGGATTCCGGAGTGCAGGTGATGAGCCTGCAGCATCTGACCGTCCGTTTCGACGCGCTGGCCTCACTGATGCGTTTCAGAATTGTGTTCGAGGACTTCGAAGCCGACGGGCTTGAGTTGACGCTGAATCAGAAGGATAGCGGTGATGTGGGCGTTCGGGGCGCCGACTTTCCGGAGCCGTTCAATGCCCGGTTTCGGTATTGGCTCGAAGTCGCCGGAAAGTGGCTATCCGATCCCTACATAAAAATGACCCGTGTGAACCTGGGTATTCGTGATAACCAGGGCCAGCTTCGGCACCTTGATATACCCCAGCTTGATTTGGTGTACCACAAGGGTTTGTTTCGGGCGTCTGGGCGCGCTATGCGATCCGCAACAACCCAGCAACTTGCCAGCTTTACGCTAGTGGGCAAACACTTCTTTCGTGGTGACTTTAGCGGCCAGCTGTACCTCGACGTGGATTCTGGACGGCTGTTTGACGGGCTGATTGACGATTATCAGTGGCGGGACATCCGTGTAGAGGGTTTTGACCTGGGTGGCGAGGCCTGGCTGACTTTCCGTGAAGGCGTCTTACAACAGGTAAGCGGAGCCGTAAGAACGCCTTACCTGCAACTGGGCGTTGCCGGCGAGTCCCTGGCCCCGTTAGAAGACATCAGCGCCCGGTTTGGTTGGCGCCGTCACCAAGGGGTGATGGAAGCGACGGAAGAAGCTAGTGGCCCGCCCGAAACCATCGGTGAGTGGCACTTGAAGCAGTTGGCCTGGACGTGGAATGGGGAGGAGGTTTCCCCATTCAGCCTGAAACTGTTCTCAGAGCCGGAAGGCTTCACCATCACCGCCGACGCTATGCCGCTGCACCCACTACGCAACTTAGTGGGTGCGCTCCCACTCCTGCCTCCGGTTGCTAGCGACGCGCTGGAAGATTATCGCCCAGTGGGCTTTCTTGATGGGGTGAAAATCAGCATTCCGGAGGGTGGTGAAAACAGCTTTGCGTTTTCCGGCCGGCTCAGAAATGTCGGCGTTGCAGCCCATGGTGGTGCGCCCGAGGTGAGTGGCGTACAGGGCTTTATTTATGTTGATCAGAACGGCGGGTATGTGCAAGCCCGTGCCGGGCTGCAACCGGTTACCCTGGGCTTTCCGGAACTGTTCAACAGTGAATGGCTCTTGCCGGCGATGGCGGCGACCGTTGCGTGGCAGCTGGATGGGCCCATTATCCGAGTTTACTCAGACGACATACACCTTAGTTACGGCGAACAGACCCGCATGGCCGGCGCCTTTGACCTGAAACTGGATGAGCAGGGTGAGAGCAATCTTGGCCTCCGTGTTGGCGTTGAAAATGGCGACGCGTCCATGCTGGGCAAGTTTGTTCCGCAAAAGGTTGTGGACGCCGGGCTGTACGATTGGTTAACCAGCGCTATCACAGAGGCGCACATCACCGACGGTGTTTACTATGGTCACGGCCAGATTGGCTCAGATGCTCCCTCAGGATCGTTTGTGTCATCTATGTGGTACGAGTTCAATAACGCCACCGTTCGCTATGATGATCAGTGGCCTGAGGTAACTGGGGCTCGCGGACGTGTTGATGTCCAAAACAGCGACGCCCTGGTGTCGTTAGAAGCAGGAACAACCGGCGGTTTATCACTGAATCCTAGCACCGTAATCGTCGCTCCGGAACAGGGTGGGGCGCTCGTGCGCGTGGATGTGTCAGCACCCGTGCCGGGGAATGCTGTCGCCTACTGGATGGAGAACAGCGCCCTTGGCGACATGGCCGGTGCAGAAGCCGAAAGCCTCGATTACGCTGGTGACTACGAGCTGGATCTTGCGATCGACCTACCGCTCAAGGATGGTGCAACGCCCGTGGTTGAGGCGCACGTTCGCACAGGTAACGGCGCAATAAACTATCCCGAGGCAGAGCTTCGCTGGGACAATATTTCAGGCGCTCTGACGTATCATTCGGTGAAGGGCTTTTCCGGTGCCCCCTTGAAGGCCAGATTTTTTGGTGCGCCGGTCGCGGTGTCGTTTAGCCAAAGCACTTCGGCTCAGTCTGGAGGGCCAGACACGCTAAGAATTCAGCAAGCTGGCACCCTGGCGGTGCCCGACGTGTTTCGCCAAGCTGGCATGGTGGAGTCCGAAGCGGTCGATGGCAGTGGTCCCCAAAAGAGCCAGTATGGGCTTAAAGGTACGGTTGATTACGCCGCACAGCTCGATGTAACTTCTGGCAGCAAGTCACGCGTAACGATTCGCTCAAGCCTTGAAGGACTGGGTATTGACTGGCCGGGGCCTTTTTCCAAAGATGCAGAGCAGATGGCACCGCTGGTGGCTGAAATAGACACCGAGGCAGAAGACGGCTTGGGTATTTCCGGTACCTGGGAGAATCGCGCAACCTTTGATCTGCTGTGGAAGAGTTCCGGGGTTGAGCTGACCTTTGGAGAGCTCTATCTAGGGGGGCAGACCCTCACAAATATTGATCTTGAGGCCTATAATCTTGGCGACCGCTGGGCTCTTAGCACTCGCTCAGAGCGGGCCATTGGCCGGATTGTCATACCCAACGATCACAGCCTTGTTACCGCAGATTTTGAAGTGCTCCGATTGATTCGAAATGATGCCGAGGCAAGAGACGCGCCAGAGCTGCTGACCCTGGAGCAGCAACTTGAAGCCTTTCGGGCAATGGATATGGCGAACTGGCCGAATGTAGATGTGGCCATATCGGAGCTGCAACTCAACGATGACAGCTTGGGGCGCTGGAGTTTCCAGCTGCGGCCTGAGCACAGAAAGCTGAATGTCACCGGAATTGAGGGTCGGCTCAAGTCGCTTACCCTGCTGGGTGAGATGACCTGGAGTGTTGTAAATAACAGGGAGCTCAGCCAGTTTACCGGCTCTATAGTGGGTGGCGGACTGGCGGATTTTGGTGAGTTTTTTGACGCGGAGGTTCCGTTATCCAATAAGCAGACAGACATAGAGCTTCAGTTGAATTGGCCAGGGCGCCCGGACGAGTTTGAGCTAGCGCGTCTCAGTGGGGAAACCAGGTTTCGTTTGGATGACGGCGTTGTCCTGGAGAGGAACAGCAGCGCGCAAGTATTCAGGGTATTCAACCTACTCAACGCGGACACCCTCTGGCGTAGGCTTAAACTGGATTTCTCAGATCTGTACAAGCGCGGTGTAGCCTTTGATGCCATCTCGGGCAAGGCGCGCCTTGCGGATGGTCTGCTGACCATGGATCCAGAGCTTCAGGTGGTTGGGCCTTCAGGTGCCTTCAAGCTCAGCGGCAGTACCAATCTGGCGGATGAGGTTTTGGATATGCGCCTGGTGGTGGTTCTGCCTTTAACCCAGAACCTGCCGCTGGCGGCATTATTGTTGGGGGCCGGTGCCCCCATCGGCGGTGCGCTTTTTGTGCTGGATAAGGTGCTGGGCGACCCGTTGAGCAAACTCACCAGTGCCACCTACAACGTGACCGGAACCTGGGACGAGCCTAGCGTGGATCTGCGGCAAGTATTTGATACCGGTGACTAACTGGGCTTAACCAGAACTAAGCCTCAGCTTCGTCAACGCATTCCCGCAGGTAGCGAAACAGCTTGCGGGTTTGCCCGGTGTTTTTCTGTTTCTCCACATCTCTGCGGGCGTTGCGAACCAAATTGCGCAGGTGCTGTATATCGGCGCCTGGGCAGTAACTGAAAAACTCGCCGGCTACGGAGTCGCCATCGGTAATCATTCGGTCACGCCAGCGTTCAGCCAAATGGTGGCGGCGGGTATGCTCCTCACTGCCTGAATCGAAAGCGTCGATAGCCCGCAGCACGCCATCTGGATCGTCTTCCTGCCGGATAATCTTGCCAATGTATTGCAGGTGGCGACGCTTGGCCTCGTTTTGCCGAATTCTGCGAGACTCTTCAATGGCGCTTCGCAAGGTGTCGCTGATGGTAAGCGTATCAAGCTGTTCGTTGCTCAGCTCAAGCATGCGCTTGCCAATGTTTTGCAACGCGTGCATGTCCCGCTTGAGCTGAGATTTACTTGGCCCGGAATACTGCGGGGCGTCGTCTTGGTTGTCGTCGATCATGGTTTACATCCAGGTTTGTCGGGTCACGCGTAAAAAATGGTCGCAAGGCCGAGGAATGACATAAAACCGACCACATCTGTGACGGTTGTCAGTATAACGCTGCCTGCCAGGGCAGGGTCGATGTTACGGGATTTCAAGAACAGCGGCAGCACGGTACCCACCAGCGCAGCGGCAACCAAGTTGATGACTAGCGCAGCGGCAATAATACCGCCTATCAGCAGATCCTGAAACCACACCATGGCCGCAACTGCTACAACTCCGGCCCAGAGCATGCCGTTGAGAATACCGGAAAGAAACTCACGGTTCAGCAGCCAGCCCACATTGGCCCCGCTAATTTGCCCTACTGCCATGCCCCTGATAACCAGCGTAAGGGTCTGGCTACCTGCAATCCCCCCCATGCTGGCCACGATGGGCATAAGCACGGCCAAGGCAACCACCTTTTCGATGGTGTCTGCGAACAGGCCAATCACGCCCGACGCCGTGAAAGCGGTGAGCAGGTTCACGCCCAGCCAAATCGCTCGCCGCCGGGTCGTTTTCCATACGGGCGCGAAGGTGTCTTCGTCATCGTCCAGGCCGGCCATGCTCATCAATGAGTGATCTGCGTCTTCTCGGATAACATCTACCACGTCATCGATGGTGATTCGGCCCAGAAGGTGGCCTTCCTCGTTCACAACCGGTGCAGAAATCAGATCGTAACGTTCGAACAGCGTGGCAACCTTGGTGTCCGATAGGCTCACAGGGATGGGTTCAATATCTGTATCCATCACCTCCCGTACGGTTGCGGTTTGGCTGGAAACGAGCATCTTAGTGATGGCCAGCATGCCGATAAATTCGTCTCGGCGGTTCACAACGATCAGGCTATCGGTCATCGGCGGCAGCACTCGGTGCAGGCGCAGATAGCGAAGTACCACGTCAATGCTGATATCGGGTCGCACGGTGATGGTATCCGTGTTCATCAGGCCGCCGGCGGTGTCTTCCGGGTAGGAAAGCACTGCTTCAACCCGCTGCCGGTCTTGTTCGTCCATGGTGTCCAGAACTTCCTGGATCACCTTATCTGGCAGTTGCTGGAGGAGGTCGGCCAGATCGTCGGACTCGAAGTCCTCAATAATATCCGCCAGCTCCTGAGCGTTCAGCCGGCTCAGGTATTCGGCACGGATATCTTCGTTAAGATACTGGAGAACATCGCCTTCCAGTTGCTTGTCTACCAGGTTCCAGAGCAGGGCGCGCTGGCGCGGTGGCGAAGACTCAAGCAGGTGGGCAATATCACTGGGGCTCAGGCCGCCATTGAGAATACGGGCAACCTGCTTCAGCGCACCACTGTCCAACGCTTCACTCAGCGAGCGTAATCGCTGGCGGGCCTGGCTTTTTTCCAGAATATCAGACATGAATCACCTGCGGTCAGAAAACGCACGCATTATAACGGAGTTAGCCAGTGCGCGTGAGAAAGAGTTGCAGGGATTTGTAGGGAGTTGCAAGGCGTTGCTGTAAAAAACGGGCGACCTACTCGCCTTCCCCAAAATAGTTGTTAATGAGCGCGGCGAGGGCATCGATAGCCTGTTGTTCATCCGGGCCATCGGCAACCAGTTCTACCTCGGTGCCTTTGCTCGCCGCAAGCATCATAACCTGCATGATGTTTTTTGCATCCACCTCGCGCCCTTTGCCACAGACCTTCACGGCACTTTCGAACTGTGATGCGGTGGCAATGAGTTTCGCAGTCGCCCGGGCATGCAGACCAAGCTTGTTGATAATCACAATAGGGTGGCGTATCACGGCAAATCAGACCTCTTTCCGGGCCTGCAGATGCGGCAGCTCGGTGTGGCGTACTTGCACGTTGCTGCTGTGTTCGCGAAAGTGCCGCCCTAGCTGTTCACAGACATAAACCGACCGGTGCTGGCCGCCGGTGCAGCCAATAGAAATGGTCATGTAACTGCGGTTGCTGTCGGCGAACGCAGGAATCCAGCTTTCCAGAAAGGTAATAAGATCGTTAACCATTTTCTGGCTGGCAGGTTCTTTCTCAAGAAACTCGATGACCGGCTGGTCTATGCCGGTATATTTGCGCAGGCTGGTATCCCAGTATGGGTTAGGCAGGCAGCGCACATCAAACACGTAATCAGAATCCAGCGGTACACCGTGTTTGAAGCCAAAAGACTGAAACAGCAGCGCAAGCTCCTGATCTTTGCGGCCGGCCACACGCTGCTTCACCATATCCCGCAGCTCGTACATCGACAGGCCTTTGGTGTTGATATAGAGATCCGCAAGCTTGGAGAGCGGCTCCAATAGATCCTTTTCGCTGCTGATGGCCTCTCTGAGAGATGTTTTGTCATCGCTCAGTGGGTGTTTACGGCGGGTAGCGTGAAACCGCTGCAGCAGAGATTGGTCATCAGCATCCAGGTAGATGATCTCGAGCTCGATTTCGGCCTTGCGTAGCTTGCGGTAAATCTCTTCGAAGTTGGCCAGTTCGGCAGACAGGTTGCGGGCATCAATGCTGACCGCCATCTTGTCGAGCCGCCTGGGGGCGCTCTGATCGGCTGTTTCACACGTAAGAGGGAACAGAAGCCCGATAGGCAGGTTATCAATACAGTAGTAGCCCAGATCTTCCAGTACGTGAAGGGCGGTGCTTTTGCCGGAGCCGGACCGGCCACTGACGATGATCAGCTTCATGGTGAAACAGCCTGTTGCCAGAGTGGATATCAGCCGCTTGTGGCGGTCATGCTTTGGTAAAGCGCGCTTGCATCTTTGCACTGCCTGAGGCGGTCGCAGAATGCGCGCTCATTGAATTTTTCAGCAAGCTGGCTCAGTAACTCAAGGTGCTCGCTGGTGGCTTCTTTGGGTACAACAAGTGCAAATAGAAGATCCACCGGTTGGCTATCAATAGCATCAAATTCGACGGTCTCTTCCAGAGTCATCAGTACGCCAATGACCTGTTCAAGCCCTTCCAGGCGACAGTGGGGAATCGCTATTCCCTGGCCGATTCCGGTGCTGCCCAGTCGCTCACGGGCGATCAGATTATTGAAAATCTGACCTTCGCTCAGAGCAGAGTTGTGCTGGTGGATCTGCTCGGCAACGAACTCCAGAACCCGCTTTTTACTGGACGCGGGCACCTTGCACAGAGTCAGTTCCGGGGCAAGAATGTTGTCTATTGTGAGGGATGTGTCACTCATGAATCGACCGT
>JBQCZX010000177.1:0-1887 GCA_052089485.1 Marinobacter sp.
TCAGGTCCCGGGCGGCTTTTTCAACCGCGTACAGTTTCCGGATGTGGCTCAAGGCTACATCGGCTTTCGAGGGTTTGCCTTTGGCCGGCGCAGCCCGGGACGCTTCCACGAACTTACGTCGAGCGTGATCCCAACAGCCAATCCGGGTCAGGTTGTTCTCGCGGCACACCTGCCCATAGCCGGAGTAGCCATCGGCTTGCAGGATGCCCCGGAAGTCATCCAGTAGGCGCACCGGCACCTTACCACCGCGAGAGGGGTCGTATTCGAACAGAACCGAGGGCTTGCCGGGCGGGCCACCTCGGGTGACCCACATCCATTTATCTGATTGAGCTTTTTTGCCGTCTTCCTTGAGCACCTGGATCCGGGTTTCATCGGCTTGCAGGTAATCGATGCCGTTCTGGGATTCCCGCATCAGATTGATCAACGGTTTGAACACGTCATTCAGGCGGATGATCCAATGTGCCATGCTGGTTCGACTGACTTCGTGCCCCAGACGCTTGAGCATCTGCTCCTGTCGGTACAGTGGCAGGCCATCAGCGTACTTGGAGGTAATGAGGTAAGCCAGCAGTGACGGGGTGGCAATGCACTTGCCCAGAGGATGCGCTGGGCGAGCGGCGGCCAGAATGCGCTCTTCGCCACCCTGTTCGAACACGGCTTTTTCCTGCCAGTATTCCAGCACTTTCAGTTGGGCCGGGATGTATTCCAGCTCTTCTTTCACCTTGGTGAAGAAGGTCTTGCTGGCCCCGGCTTTCTCTTCTTCGCTCAGAGTTAGCTCGATGCGCTCACGCAGCAGCTTATCGGAGAAGCCACGGTGACGGCGCTTGCGTAAACGTGGCGGCGCATCAGCCTCTTCGACATCGTCCGGCAACTCATCGCGCAGTTCGTCAATTTCGACTTCCAGTTCGGCTTCATCAAATAGCAGAATCTGGTTGGGCTGTTTTTCACTGCTGGCCGCGAACTGCTGGATCTTCTTGTGACGCAGCAGTTCTTCAAGGATGGCAATATAGTTGTCACGACGCTCAATGGTCTCGTCGCGTTGTTTCAGCTGACTTTGAAGAGCGTCTTCTTTTGCCGCCAGTTGTTCTTTCAGGTTGCTGATAACAGCCAGCATTTCAGCGGTGGAGAGACCGCTGAGATCGGGGGTTGAACTGGCGTTATCAGACGTTGTTTTCATGGCGAAATTATAGCAAAAACAACGCCCTGACACACCCAAAAACACTACAAAAAGCGCTATCCAACGCTCTCGTAATGCAGAGTTTTGTGGCCTCGTAACAGGGTGATATCGTAGCCGTCCAGCAACCAGTTGATCTGCTCGCCAGTCAGCGACATCAGCTCATCAGACGGGCCCGGCCACTTGAATCGTTCTTCCGACAGAGCTTTGTAATAAAGCACAAAACCGTTGTCTTCCCACATCAGGCACTTGATCTTGTTGCGTTGGCGGTTGGTGAAGGCATAAAGCGCTCCGGAGAACGGGCTATGTCCCAATTCCTGTTCCACTAACAGAGCCAGGCCGTTGGCCTGCTTCCGGAAGTCGACAGGCCTTCGATACAGGTAAATCTCCGGCAGATCCCAGGACGGGCGCAGATACCGGTGGCGCATCACAGCTGCCTCAGAACGGCGCTCAGCAATTCTACATTACCAGCGTGTAGGCCGGTGATCGAGATACCGCCCGGCAATGAAACGGTTAACCCTTCCGGCGTTTGAGTGCCGGGTATGGCGGCCACTTTGGCAAACCCGGACATCTCTGGCTCAGCCGAAACCGACTCCGGATTGATCAGTTTCTTGCGCCAATAGACAAACTGGCAATAGGTCAGTGACTGCTGCTTGCAGTACGCCATTCCGGACAAGCCAGACGTCTGCCAGTCCGTGATATGCTGCTGCCAAGCG
>JBQCZX010000177.1:1897-7201 GCA_052089485.1 Marinobacter sp.
GCGTCATGCTGATTCCTCCTGAGGTTGACGAGGAAATCAGTGTGGGCAATCTTACGGACTGAATGTAGGTGCTGGTTTATTGGCGATTACACTGCAACAAAGTGCTTGATCTGTTTTAGCTCGACCATTTCATCCCTCTTATGAGGTGAGAATACGTTGATTCCTGACAGAGTACCCGGTCAGGTCATGTATCACGGCGATACCAAATCCGACATTCAGTTGTGCTCTGCTTGTGAGTAGCTTGTTCCGTTCCAGACACGACGGAGTAAGCAATGCGTACCGCCTTGATGATAGGTTCGATCGGCTCATTTTTTAACCTGTACCAACTGCAGGCATTGTTTCCGCAGTTGGCAGACCGGTTCGGAACAACCGTTACGGAAGCGGGTTGGTTAAATATGGCATCGCTTCTGGGAATGACGATCACTGCACCGATAACTGGCGCAGCGACAAGACACTCCAATGCTTCAACGGTCCTGGTATTTGGTTTCCTGGCTTTGGCGGCACTTAATGCCTCGATTGCATGGACTACGAATCAATGTTTGCTTTTCGTTGTTCGGTTTGCTCAGGGCGTTGTGATTCCATTTCTTTTGACATCAACCATGAACCTGGTCTCAACTCAACCAGGGCGTTTCGTGCCACTGTACGTGACCGGAACGATTGTGGGCAGCACCTTCAGCCGGTTGTATCCTGGCTGGTCCGTTGATGCAATCGGCTGGGAGCTGGGGTTCCTAAGCTCCGCATGCCTCATGGCGCTGTCTGCAATAGCTATTCACCTTTTGCTGAATGCGTCCGGTGCTGAATCAGCGGGCGGCCTGGAGCGGCATCAATCCCCAATTGCATATGCGAAACGAGCGTTTTCCGACAGCACGCTGCTCGTTGCATATCTTGCGGGATTTGCGTTGCTCTTCACACAAAGTGCGGTCTTCACGGTACTTGGTCTCTGGCTTTCTGAGGAGCCCTATCTTTGGGACTCAGAACGGATTGGAACGCTCTATCTGGCATGCCTACCAGCCCTGTTTTTCGTCCTTGGCGCGCGTTTTTTCCGACGCTACGCGACTGAAGCGGTAATCACCGCTTCACTAATTTTGTTGATATGGGTTTCGCTTTGGATTATCGGTGAAACCGGCATATCTATCATTATTGGCGTTTCGCTGTTCGCCTCGGGAACCTACATGCTCCAGACAGTGACGACTCAACTGTTAAACAACTCGCGCCTCGTACCCGCCGGGGTGGCAACCGGAATATACCTCTTTTTTTACTATCTGGGCGGCGCTATTGGCGCAAGCCTCGCCGCTTATGTATTTGCGATATGGGGTTGGGGTGGAGTGATCATATGTATCGCGATGACTCAGGCATTCATCTTTTGTCTTGTTCTTTTTGTACGATATAGGCCCACTCGGTTGCCATGGAAGACAGGCTCCTGAAAGCATAGAGGTACGGGTGCTAATGGGGCGAATGACCGGGCATTTGTTTCTACCTCTTGACTCTCGTTTATTCTTCACCATAATCTACACCTAACGTAAGGTTTACAGGGAGTCCTGATGAGCATTGGCAATATGAAAATCGGAGAACTGGCGCGCAGGGCGAAAACCAGTCACCGAACCATCCATTACTACGAGCGCCTCGGGCTGATCAGCCCGGTTGCGCGAGAAGGGGCATCTCACCGACTGTACGAAGAAGAAGCCTACGAGCGGCTGGAAAAGATAGCCGCACTAAAGCGTCTCGGCCTCTCGCTTGAAGAGATACAAGAGGTGATTGAGCTGTATTTTATGGATGCGGATACCCACCTCCAGGGCAAGAAAAAAGTTCTCGACATTCTGAACAACCAATTGCAGAAAGTTGATGAACAGATCGACGAGTTATCAACCTTCCGAAGTGACCTCATTCGCAACATCCGCCACATGGAGCGGCTTTACGACGAGGCAACGCCGAACAAGTCGGGCTGACGCCCGACGCAAACCTGAGCGGGTAGTTTTGTCACAAACCTACAGCTAACGTAAAAAAGAGATATAAAGATGCTACGACATATCCTTCTCACAATTCTGCTTATGTCCAGTGCCATACTCGTGGTCGGACAACTCTATTTAACAATCCCGCTTACTGAAGAAATCGCTGCGGTATTTTCCGCCGAATTTGCGACGGCTGCATGGGCCGCCTCTGCGTTCGGCTTTGCCTACGCCATTGGTTTTCTGATCTGGGGGCCGTTGTCAGATCGACTGGGGCGACTGCAGATCCTAGTTGGCGGGCTCTTGGCGATGACTGTCGTTACGGGTTTGCTCGGCTTTGCCGACAACTTGGCCATGTTTTTAGCGGGTCGTGCGGCCCAGGGCTTTGTCGCATCAAGCTTCCCTCCGGTTGCGCTTTCTCTTGTAAGCGAGGTCTTACCATCGCGTCGGCGTGCGCTGGGAGTTTCCCTCATTAGCTTTGCGTTCCTGGCGGCGGCGCCGCTGGCACAGTTCGTTGCCGTCGGTCTGTCGATGACGCCAACGGCCTTCATGCTTGGTGTGTCACCGTTTTATCTCATTTTGGCGGTGGGCTTGTTCCTCGCGCTTCCAGCACATTCCAGCGGGTCGTCCGTAGCGGCGCAGGCCAATTCGGGAAAAGGGCAAAGCGACGGTCTTTTCGGCAATCCATTGATTGTCGCCGGTTGGGGCGCGGCGCTAACCGTGTTATTCGGATTTGTGATCTTTCAGGCTGGGACTGCGATGGGCATCGGTGGTGGTTTTGATCCGCAGGTTGTTCGCCTTGTGGGTTTGCCGCCGCTCGCTCTTTGCCTTTTGGCGGCACCCATTTCCCACCGCATTGGGGCGCCTGCGACGGCACGAGCCGGACTGTTGTTGTGCGCCGCCGGGCTTGCATTATCAGGGTTCGGTAGCGCTCTGACCCTGCTAGGGGCAGTACTGGTTTCCGGCGGTGTAGGCCTCGCGGTGCCGGGGCTCATTATTACCCTGTCCAGCGCCGCGTCTGACGCCAATCGGGGTCTGACGCTTTCGCTCTACACCTTCACATTATTCGTAGGTGCAAGCATAGCTTCGCCAGTCGCCACCGTGCTTGCTTCATCCGGTCCCGTATTGGTTTACGGTGTCCCCGCTCTGTTACTTGTGATCGGGGCTGCCGGGCTCACCCTGGCCCTGAGTCGTGTCACGCGACGCTCGGTCGGGATCACCTGAACCATTCACTAACCCATAAAAGGAACGATCATGAATATAACAAAGCAAGCTTCACCACTTTTGCTGTCGTTGCTCCCGGAAGACTTTACCCCGGTGAGCAAGTCGCGGGTCGAAATGGATGGCCGCCCGGTTATCCACTCCCGGGCTGAGCGAAGTGACGGCGTTCACAGTGGCCTTGGGGGCGAGCATATTTCCATCGTAGAGGGTGAAGATGGGACACTTCTGGGTTTCACGCGAATGACTCGTGAAATGGCACAACCGGCCACTCTACCATCGGAAGACGTCGCCCGTGATGTTGCCATGCGCTTTCTCGAACGCCATGCTCCGGATCTTTTGAATAAGCACGACATTCACTGGATCGCGCCCCATGATGAGACGATCACCGTTAACAACCGAGAGAGTGAGCAAACACTGACGCTGACTGGCATGAAAGTAAAGATGCGTTCGACGAAGCCGGATCAACTCTGGTTCTGGGTGATTGTCGGCCCGAATAAAGAGGTGATGGTGTTTGAACGGGATATTTTCTGGGTAACCATGCCTGGGCATAGACGAACTGAGAAGTGGCTGCACGACAGCTGGCTTGCGGAGAAACAACAGAATCCATCACCGGGAAAGCACTGAAGAGTCTGAAAAAGCAACGCTCACATGGCCACGGTGGCTGAGGGGAAGGACGAAATGCAGCTGATTGAACAGCATAGTTATCCAGTTTCAACTTCGATAAACCATGCAGGCTGCATTTCATCAAAGTCTGTCCGAATATTGGATGGCAGGTAACTTGCTGAATCCAAGACGAAAGGGTGTCCATTTACGCGCTTGAACAAAACCCAGTGCCAGAAGTTTTTGCCATCGTCCTGATGGTGCTTGATGGATAGCAGTGCCAAATCGGGTAGTTTGCTCCAGGATTCAAAAGTAACTTCGGTGGGAGAGGTCTCAACTCCGGCACTGGACAGCATCCTCCTGACGTATTGAGTGTCAGACCAAAGCGATTGATCTTCAGCATAGATGCCCATGGCATTCGCTCTGGTTTTCATCTCTTGATAGGTTTTCCCCAGGATATTTGCAACAGATGCAATTCCACACCCCGAAGGTTCTTCTTGTACTACTGGCTTTAGCATCGCCTACTCTTCCTTAATGCGTAATCCGGTACAAAAAAGATGTGCCTCACGCCCTCCTTTCCGGGATCTGTTAGCGGATGAACCTGGACATCGCATTGGCACTTGGTGTGCTCTCGCTTTTCAGGCCAGCTTTGACACCGGTTCGGTTGCGCTCAGGCTGATTTTGACTGGCCTTCAACTTTCCAGTCAAACTCTCGATCGTTATCTCGATTCCAACGATTGCTTTCACCAAACGATCAGTGAAATCCGCTGGCGCATCATCTACAGCCCAGGGCTGCGCTCGACCTCTTTCATGCTGCGCCGTTAATTGGCACACGTGATCCTTGAGCCAAACAGGGTCCTGTATAACGCGGGCACAGCCTTCGACATGCACCGCCAGATAATTCCAGGTTGGAACAGCGCGCCCGGTCTCTGCTTTTGAGGGATACCATGATGGCGACACATAAGCGTCCGGGCCCTGAAAAATGGCCAGGATTGGCCCATTATTTTCAATTCGTTGCCACGCTGGGTTGTTCCGTGCCAGATGGCACTGCAATGTGCCGAGCGTGTCATCACCATCACTGCTCAAATGGAAAGGAACATGGTTTGCCTCGATACCTTCAGCGTCGGCGATCACAAGTAATCCGAAGCTATAGTCGCGAATATATTGATGGAGCGTTTCGGTATCCTCTTCCTTGAAGTGATCTGGCACGTACATACAACAACTATCTCCTTGCAGATTTTGATCAGCAATCACCGACGCACAGCAGCGCCCAACCAGAGTGTTCGGCGGACGCGTACTGCTGCGACTTGAATATTCTATTGTCATTCCGGGAACTTGCAGACATTTTCATATTCCAGCCATGGCACATCATGAGAGACCCAAATATGAGCTTCAGGCCTCGATACCGGATCATCGTCCAATGTTGCAACCCGAAGAATGACGTGTGGCTGAGATGGTCTTTCCGCGACCAAATGCGAGCCGCATTGCCTACAGAAATGCCGGAGTTTTCCAGGCGAAGACTCATACGTAGACAGAA
>JBQCZX010000178.1:0-7194 GCA_052089485.1 Marinobacter sp.
GGAAGCTCCCCAACCCTTGCCATAGAAGAAAGCCGTTCGGCACATCCCTCGCCTTACGGGAAGGTGACGCTGTCGTTGCGAATGATACGGCAACGTTACATTCATCACTCCGATCACTACAACTTGTTGGAGGGGCTTTCGTTTGGTCAGATCACCAGGTTTGAATTTCCCTTTGATAGCTTGGTTCCATTCCGGCCGACTTCATCCCGTGAACGCAAAATCCATTTCAATTTGAGCCCTGAGTAGCCCCATGCGCAATTTATCAATATTGGTTATTTTGTTACTTAGTGGATGCAGCTCGTTTGCAAAAGAGAAAGATGAAAGCATCGCGTGGCGCTTTCAATTGGCAACTCCGAAGCACTATAACGTTTGGGTGGAGCACTTGGAGTTTGAGCGGTCAGGGGTTCGTCACTGGTCTCATCCAGCTGGCAGTATGGGGTGTTGCTGGAAGGGCCCTGAGGGGCCAAGAGGAGTTGCAGGTCGAATGGAGCCTTTCCCGAATTATATTGGAATCCAGTGGTTTTCTTTCGCAGAGCAAAAGTTCTATCAACGGCTGATTTCGATCCCGCGGGAATGGCAGCGCCTTATGGAAGTTCCAGCCTTGTATAAGACATCATTGGGTGAGTTTGAGGCTCCGCGAGACACCCTTACTCTTGGCCTTGCTCCCGGCGGAGAAATTGTTGTCTGGATCATGAACCAAATCGGCAACGAAAAAGAAATTGCCCGACTACAGGCCAATGAAATTGAAGGCGAGATCTTTCATTATAAAACGCGCACGAAAGCTTATTTGAATAAACATGGCGACTACCTAAAACAGCAAGGCATCCCGCTGGATGGGTGGTGACAAAATTCAGGGAGTTCGGGGGCCGTGGTAAATCACGCCCCATCCGTCGCCCGTCCCTCAATCACCGGCGAGCGACTACCCCCTTCTGCATCCATCTGAACACTAATTCTCGGTGCCGCAACATCAATGTATCTTGCTTCCATATTGCGCTTCAGCAGCAGGTTGAACGCCCTCGACACATCCCACTGATACTCGGGCTTCGTACGCATCCGCATCCGCAGCACCGGGCAACCTTCCTCAAATGAGTGTATGCCCTGCATTTCCAGGGGCGACCAGATAAGCCATCGCATGTCCGGCTGTGTGCGCAGTTCCTCGGCCGTCTCGGTCATCATGAGTATGGCGTCATCAATGGGCAGTTCACGGGGTATCCGGATTTTGAGCAATGCGATGCCAAACTGACGAGACATATTGTGGATGGAGCTGATTTTGCTGAAGGTGATGTGATGAACAATTCCCTCAAGGTCGCGCAAGCGCACGGTACGTAAGTTGAACCCTTCCACAGCTCCCATGAAGCCGTTGATCTCCACAAAATCGCCAACCGACATGGAGTCTTCAACCACAATGAACAAGCCAGTGATTAAATCCTGAACCAGCGTTTGGGCACCAAAACCTACAGCCAGACCAATAATACCTGCACCTGCCAGCAGCGGCGTTACGTCGACACCCAGGGTAGACAAACCCGCCAGGCTGGCAACAATAACAATGACTATAAGCAGGGTGTTTCGGGCAATGGGCACAATAGTCTGAGCGCGAGCCGGGTTGATCTTTTTCTTGCGATCCCCGCCACGCACTGCCCTTTCCAGGAGTTCATCTACAAAAATCCAGGTCAGGCTGGCGATCAGCCCGGTAAGAATCACGCCGATCAAGCTGCCCGCCAACCCGGCGCTGACTGGCTCTTTGTCTCCCAGGCCCAGCAAAG
This sequence comes from Marinobacter sp., assembly GCA_052089485.1. Lineage (GTDB taxonomy): Bacteria > Pseudomonadota > Gammaproteobacteria > Pseudomonadales > Oleiphilaceae > Marinobacter. The sequence goes on from JBQCZX010000178.1 coordinate 1,764, forward strand.
ATAAGTCCCATATCTGCAGTATCAACTCAAAAAACACAAGCCAAGCTGCTGTTTGAATCAATAGGTAGCCAAACCGAACAAGCCTGCGGCTAAACTTGCTGAGAGCCTGGTGGCTTGGGCGGTTTTCCTGAATGCCAATCAACCCCTGCAGGGCGAGCGTCAGGGCAAGCAGTAAAGCGCAGACCATGGCTTTGCCCAAGGCCGCATCTGCCTCTCCGCCATTTGCAAATACGGCTACCACGGATGCACTGATGGCCAATAGCATCGGGATATGCCACAGCCGGGCCAGAAGGGCGATTACTTCCCGCCATACGCCCTGGTCCTTGCGTTGATCATAAGGGCGGTTGCGAATCAGGTGAGTTACAGGGCGCCGGTTTCGAACAATCAGATAAAAGCTCAAAAGCGCAGCGACTATGCTGAAGGTTAGGGCAAGTGCGCTGGCCAACTCCGAGCCCAGTTGTGCGATAAGTTCCGGGGTGCCAAGCGCATCCTCAAGTGCGAAGAGTGAGCCAATAATGAACAGAGGCCTTAGCATCCGCCTACGCAGGATGGTGACGGCAGTTAGCCGATGGCCGTTGGAAAAGATAGAAATCATCACGTCAAACAGTGATGTCAGCCCGCGAGCGCTCAGAGCCGCGTAGGCCAGAATAAGAATGGTCGCCTGTGCCCCTTCGGACATGCCGAACGTGGGCAGCCCCGCCAGTAAGGCAGTAAAAGTAACCAGAAAAGGTGAAATGCGCCGCACAAAGTGTGCTATCAACATCCACGGCCTGGGTTGTCTGGGCATTTGCTGGGGCCAGCCCCGCCAGACGAAGAACAGGTTGGCCAGGCGTGCAAGGCCATAAAGTGCCGCTAGCCAAACTATAAGGCCGGCTGTGGTTTCAGCCACCACTCGAAACGATGCACCGGAGAGCAACTGTGTGGCAGCGCTGTAGGCATTGTGAAAATTTTTCTTCCACTTGCCTAACGACGTTTCTTCCGCGCTATCAGCGTTGGAGGACTCTTTAAAAAAAACAGCGAGGGCGCCCAGCAGACCTTCTCCGCCAGAAGCTTTCTGGGCGGCTTTCGACGATTCCGCCTGTAGGCCCTGCTGTATCGATTTCAGCTGTTTTACCAGGGATTCCCGGCTCTCATCATCTTGCAGAGCCTGAATGGTTATCTCAAGAGATTCACCCAGCTCTTCTGGTGAAGCTGTCTCTTCTTTATCGGCTTGCCCGGGTAGCCCAGGTATGCCGGGGAGCGTGAAGGGTTGGGCGTGAGCAGTGCCAGCGGCGGTCAGCAGCAGTAACAAGCCAAAAATTGGCGCAATAAACCTCAAGCCTCAACCCCTTCAAATAAATCCAGCACCTATATATCCCGCCTAAATAATTCATTGATCTTCTCGCAAGCCATGCCTTTGACCAGCGTCGCGCGACCGATAACATACACGTTCCGTGGTCTTCATGGCCATAGGGACTTTGAGCAATATAGTCCGCTTGGGGATGCGACTAAATGCGATCTGCCTCTGATATTTGATACCATGCAGCGATACCAGCAAAGCAGGGCGCAAAGCATGCACTATAGCTCAATACTGCCGGACGTAATCAAAGTGGCGGACGCAGCCAGCGCGGAAGTGCTGCGCATTTACCAGTCGGATTTTAGCGTGAGTTATAAGGAAGACGAATCGCCCATCACGGCCGCAGATGTTGCAAGCCACGAGATTATTGTGAAAGGCCTGCGCAACATTAGCCGGGATATTCCGATCCTCTCGGAAGAGGGTACTCAGGCTCCATGGGTGGAGCGCAAACACTGGCGCAGGTTCTGGCTGGTTGATCCTATTGATGGCACCAAAGAGTTTACCCAGCGCACCGGGGAGTTCACGGTGAATATCGCATTGATTGAAGAGGGTGAGCCGGTGATGGGCGTTGTTACGGCGCCGGCTTTAGAAGAAGCGTTTTGGGGTATTAAAGGTGAGGGAGCCTATAAGCGCGACCACGCAGGGCAAGTTAACCGCATCCGCGTAGCAGAGCACCAGAGCATCAAGCGGGTGGTGGCCAGCAAGAATCACTTGAATGGTAAAACCCGCGAATTCATCGAAGCGCTTGGAGACCACGAAACCCTTCAGGCCGGCAGCTCCCTCAAGTTTTGCCGCATCGCCGAAGGCCAGGCAGATATATACCCGCGCATGGCCCCCACCAGTGAGTGGGACACGGCCGCAGCCCATGCGGTGCTGCTTGCCGCTGGCGGCAATGTGTGCGCTGTGAATGGCAACCCCCTGCGATACGGCAAAAAGGCTGTGCTAAACCCGTATTTTGTCGCGGCAGGAAACTGGTATATTCCCCGCTCATGACTTGGTACGCACTTCAACACAAGCCTGCCCAGGGTGATCGCGCATTGGCGCACCTGCAAAATCAGGATATCGCCTGTTTTTACCCGAAAATTCTGGTAGAAAAAATCAAAGCAGGAAAGCGCTCGCAGAAACTTGAGCCGCTGTTTCGCGGCTATTTGTTCGTTAAACTGGAACAAACGGACCCTAACTGGGCAAAGCTCCGGTCCACCCGTGGCGTGCTGAGAGTGGTCAGTTTTGCCAACAAGCCCGCAGGTATCCCAAACGACGTTATCCAGCAGATCAAAGATAGCCTTAATTCTGTCACCCAGCAGGGTGGGCTCAAACTGGGCGAGGCGGTTCAATTGGGCGAAGGGCCGTTTGAGGGTATCAATGCCGTTTTTCAGGCATACGATGGTGAGGAGCGAGCCATTGTGCTGATCAATTTTATGCAAAAGCAACAGCGGGTGAAGGTGCCGGTTTCTGCTCTGAAGCGCTGATCGCAAACTTTTTGTCACTTGTTTGTCTGCAGGTATGCCGTAGAATCGCGCTGTTTCAGCAAGGGTCTTTTTAAACTGACAGGGAGGCGGTCGGTAATAAGTTTGCCCGTTGAGCTTTCCTGCCTTGTTGGCGCCGGACAATTATATTCATGACCTTAAAACGCTGGGCCTTGGTCGGTGGGGCGGTAGCGTGCCTAACCGAGTTGAGCGCCATCCACTGTATTTTCTTAAGGGTTACAACACGATGATACCGTACCATGCACGTTGTACAGCACTTCGCGATGAACCCAAGACTTGGCTGGTGACCGGCGTAGCTGGCTTCATTGGCTCCAACCTGCTGGAGCACTTACTGAAGCTGGATCAAACCGTTGTCGGTCTCGATAACTTTGCGACAGGGTACCAACACAACCTTGATGAGGTGCAATCGCTGGTCACTGAGGTGCAGTGGGCCAGGTTTCGCTTTGTTGAAGGCGATATAAGCAACCTGGCGGATTGTGAGGGTGCCTGTGCCGGGGTGGATTATGTGCTGCATCAGGCGGCTTTAGGGTCTGTGCCTCGCTCTATTAACGATCCCATCGCCACCAATATGGCCAATGTGTCCGGTTTTTTGAACATGCTGGTGGCTGCGCGAGATGCTGGCGTGCAGAGCTTTACTTATGCGGCATCGAGTTCCACCTACGGCGATCACCCGGCACTGCCCAAGGTAGAGGATGCGATTGGTAAGCCACTGTCACCCTACGCGGTCACTAAATATGTGAATGAACTCTATGCCGATGTGTTTGCGCGCACCTATGGGTTCAAGGCTACGGGGCTGCGGTATTTTAATGTGTTTGGTCAGCGCCAGGATCCAGATGGCGCCTACGCGGCGGTTATCCCCAAGTGGGCCGCGGCGATGATCGCGGGAGAGTCGGTTCACGTGAATGGCGATGGCGAAACCAGTCGAGATTTCTGCTTTATCGAGAATGCTGTTCAGGCCAATTTGCTAGCGGCAATTGCGCCCGAGGAAGCCAGAGGTGAAGTGTATAACGTTGCCGTTGGTGACCGCACCACGCTTAATATTTTGTTTGATTCTCTGAAACAATCGCTGGCAACCATCGGATGCCCCTACGAAAAGCAGCCGGTATACCGTGAATTCCGGGCTGGAGATGTTCGGCATTCTCAGGCCAGCATTGATAAGGCCAAAGACAAATTGGGTTATGCGCCGGAATTTAAAATTCAGGAAGGAATAGCCAAAGCGATGCCATGGTATCGCGCCACGCTTACAGAAAACGTTTGAACGACAGGGTTTTTAAATGAAAAAAATAGCCGTAATTGGTTTGGGTTACGTTGGTTTGCCATTGGCTGTGGCGTTTGGTGAAAAGCGGGCTGTGATTGGCTTCGATATTAACCGTAAGCGCATCGAAGAGTTAAACGCAGGGAAGGATATAACCCAGGAAGTGTCTGCTGAAGAGCTGTCGACTGCACCGGGCCTTTCGTTTTCCACCTCGGTGGACGATTTAGCGCAATGCCAAATATTTATCGTTACTGTGCCAACGCCCATTGATGAATTTAAAAGGCCCGATTTAACGCCACTTATAAAGGCCAGTGAAACGGTCGGCAAAGTGCTCAAGCAGGGCGATATTGTTGTTTACGAGTCTACGGTTTATCCCGGTGCCACCGAAGAGGTGTGTGTGCCGGTACTGGAGCAGGTATCTGGCCTGCGCTTTAACCAGGATTTCTACGCGGGCTACAGCCCGGAGCGGATTAACCCCGGTGATAAAGAGCACCGGGTAACCACGATTATGAAGGTAACATCCGGTTCCACTCCGGCCGTGGCCGATGAGGTGGATGCCATGTACGCCGGTGTCATTACTGCTGGTACGCACAAGGCGAGCTCGATCAAAGTGGCGGAAGCGGCCAAGGTAATTGAGAATACTCAGCGCGATTTGAACATTGCCTTGATGAACGAGTTGTCCATGATTTTTGGTCGGCTCGGCATAGATACCCACGAGGTGCTTGCCGCAGCCGGAACCAAGTGGAACTTCCTGCCATTCAAGCCGGGCCTTGTGGGCGGACACTGTATTGGAGTTGATCCGTATTACCTGACACACAAGGCGCAGGCCGTTGGCTACCACCCGGACATTATTCTGGCAGGGCGCAGAGTGAACGATGGCATGGGCCCGCACGTAGCCGCCGAGCTGGTTAAAAAAATGATTAAAGCCGGCCATGCCGTAGCCCACGCACGGGTTTTGGTTTTGGGGTTTGCCTTTAAGGAAAATTGCCCGGATTTACGCAATACTCGGGTGATAGATGTGGTTCGGGAGCTGAAAGAGTTTGGCTGTTCGGTTGATGTGGCAGATACCTGGGCGAGTAGCGAGGAAGCCGAGCATGAATATGGAATATCGCTGCTCGAAACACCACAAGCCGGGCATTACGATGCGTTGATACTGGCGGTGCCTCACAAAGAATATGCCAGCATGGCGGCAGGTGACTTGCGTGCTTATTTGAAAGAGGGCGGTGTTTTGTTTGATCTTAAAGGTGTTTTGCCCTTGGGTTTAGCCGATTTGAGATTGTGATGCCATAAAGCCTTTGAAATGTAATTTAAACTCAACAAGCAGTACTTCAGTGATAGGTTTCCAAAACATGA
>JBQCZX010000179.1:0-7173 GCA_052089485.1 Marinobacter sp.
GCGTAGTCATGCGGAGTTAACGTCAGTATATTCCAGTTATTACGTGTTTCCTACAGCGGTAGCAGCCCAAGGCCCGGAGAGATTTCCCTGGCACACCGTGGCGTGCTCTTTTTGGATGAACTTCCAGAATTCGAGCGCCGTGTTCTGGAGGTGCTCCGTGAGCCTATGGAAACTGGAGAAATTTCGATCAGCCGGGCCGCGCGCCAAGTGAATTTCCCTGCTCGTTTTCAGGTTATCGGCGCTATGAACCCTTGCCCATGCGGTTACAGTGGACATCCGACCATTGAATGCCAGTGCACGCCACAACAGATCATGCGTTACCGCTCGAAAATTTCAGGCCCTTTGCTCGATAGATTCGACCTGCATGTGGAAGTGCCTGTTCAGGGTGGTGATGTATTGATGCAGTCAGGCGGTGATGGCGAACCCAGTGCAATAGTGCGCGAACGGGTGGCGAATGCGAGAGCGCGCCAGGCACAGCGCGGGTGTGTGAATGCCACCTTGTCTGGCCGTGAGTTGCAGGAGGCCTGCAGCCTTGACCGCGCTGGCGAAAAGCTGCTCACTGGCGCGATGGAGAAGCTGGGGTTATCGGCCCGCGCTCTGCACCGTATATTGCGTGTTGCGCGCACGCTGGCAGATCTTGAAGGGTGTGATGTGGTTACGCAACCGCATCTGATGGAAGCCCTGGGATACCGCCAGTTTGATCGCCAGGCGGGTAAGAGTTCGGTGGTATCCGCCTGATTCTTTCTACTCTGTTAAACTGTATGCAAATTCCCTTAATCAGACCCGCAGCCCGCGGTTAAGGATTTCAAATGACCGATCAAAAAGAGCCGCACAATATCAGTAGCGAGAATACGCCGAAGCAGCCGGCCGGCGATTCACCCATTACGACCCGCCGTGGTGTCCGCAGTTTTGTATTACGCCAAGGCCGCATGACAGAAGGTCAAAAAAAGGCGTACGAGCGCAGCTGGCCGAAGTTCGGCCTGAGTCGTGAAGATGGCATGATCGACCCGCGTCAGGTCTTTGGCCGGGAGGCCATGCTTAACCTTGAGATCGGTTTTGGCATGGGTGGCTCTTTGGCTGAAATGGCCGAAGCTGCGCCGGAGCAGGATTTTATTGGCGTGGAAGTTCACTTGCCTGGGGTAGGTGCCTTGCTCAAGGAAGTTGAGGATCGCGGGCTGGAGAATGTCCGTGTTTACAACATAGATGCCAACGATGTGATTGATTTGTGCCTGCCGGATGCCGGCCTGGACCAGGTTATGGTGTTCTTTCCCGACCCTTGGCACAAAAAGAAACATCACAAGCGCCGGCTGGTGCAGTCTGAGTTCGTTCAGCGCATTCGTCACAAGCTGAGAGTGGGCGGCATACTGCACTTAGCCACAGATTGGGAAAACTACGCTGAGCACATGATGGAAGTAATGGGCGAGTCGGAAGGATTTGCCAATACTCAAGCGCAAGGCGAGTATTCACCGCGCCCTGAATATCGCCCGGTGACCAAGTTTGAGAAGCGTGGCGAGAATCTGGGTCATGGCGTATGGGATTTGCTGTTTCACCGCACTAACTAACACTTTCCCCGTTAACGGTTACCCCGGTGCCAGAGGGTGGCGCCGGGCTGCTCGAATAATAACCAGTCCTGCAATGCCGATTGTTAGGGCAGTAAACTTGACCAAAGCACTGATGGCGGCGGCCAGACTGATGGCATCTGTAGGGGCGTCTAGGTTATTCAGCAGCAGCACGTTTTCTGTTACGTCGGCCAAACCCGCGGCGATAAATAGGGTGCGAATCCAGCGCGCGGTTGTGCGCTCGCGAACGCCAGGCCTGTCCAGTGTGCAGTGCCGGGTCAGTAGGATCAGGGTCAGGCAGTAAACGGGGATGAATAAGAAATCTACCCACAAGGAAAGTTTTGCCCATTGCAGGCCTTCTTCGCCCCAGCTTTGTACAATAGCCAGCGCTTGCTCAGCGCTGCCCGCCAGTTGATAGCTAACAATCCCCTGATGCGCAGACTCCGTTTTCAGGGTTTGATTAATCATCACTAGCGCCGCTAGCAAAATCACCGTTGCTATCAGGCAGGTTTTTAGGCTATTAGGTAAAGCGCGTAAACCTTTTCCCGTGTCCATTACAGAAAACGCTCCAACAGACTGTTCAGGTACCTTTGCCCCAGGTTTGTCGCCTGAAGCCGGTCACTAACCAGTAATTTATCTTCACGTAGCTTCTGAAGTTGTACCGCAACGGATGCCAGGGGTAAACCCGTACGCTTCGGGAAAAGGCTTTCATCCACACCTTTTCGCAGCCGCAATGCGTTCATTAGAAACTCCAAAGGGAGCTCCTCCACTTCAATTTGTTCGCTTCCCGCCGTTCGGCTACCTATCCGGTTCAAGTAGGCATCTGGTTGCCGAGTCTTCCAGTAGCGTTTGATGGCGCCGCTTGAAAGGCTGATTTTCCCGTGGCCACCTGCGCCCAGAGCGAGGTAATCCCCGAACGTCCAGTAATTTAGGTTGTGCTGTGAGGCTTTGCCGTCCCGGCACCAGGCGGACACCTCGTAGTCACTGAAACCCTGCTGGTGCAGATATTCTCCGCCGCTTTGGGCGATCTCCCACAGAAGGTCGTCGTCTGGTAGGTCCGGTGGCCGGCTGTAGAATTCGGTATTGGGCTCCAGTGTCAGCTGGTACCAGGATAGATGCGGCGGCTCATGGCTCATGGCCATTCTGAGATCCTCAAGCGCGTCACTTGGGGTTTGGCCGGGTAGGCCATGCATCAAATCCAGATTGAAGTTATTGAAGCCGGCTTTTTTTGCGGTCTCGATAGCCCTGTGCGCTGCTGCGCTGTCGTGGATGCGGCCGAGTGCCTTCAGGTGAGCCGAATTAAAGCTTTGCACGCCAATAGACAAGCGATTGATGCCGGCTTCGCGGAAGGCTTCGAAACGACCTTCTTCCAGAGTGCCTGGGTTGGCCTCTAAGGTGATTTCTGCATCGGTAGCAAACGTCAGGCGTTCCCTGAGCCCTTTGAAAAATTTCTGGTAAAAATCGCCGCTCATCAATGAAGGTGTTCCGCCGCCGATAAACACGGTTTCGATCGTGCGGCCCGATGCCAGTGCAAGATCCTGATCCAGGTCTTCTAGCAGGGCGTTCAGGTAAGCGGCTTCGGGAATATCGTTTTTCAGAGCATGGGAATTAAAATCACAGTACGGGCACTTTCGTACACACCAAGGCACATGAATATACAGGCTCAGAGGTGGTGTGACTGGCTCTGGGGTGAGAGCGGCCACGGCGTTCAGATCTCCGCCCTGAGCTGTTCCATCAGCAAAACCAAGGCCCGGCCCCGGTGGCTTATACGGTTTTTCTCATCCCGGCTCAGTTCAGACGCGCTGCAGTTCTTTTCCGGGCAAAGAAATACCGGGTCATAACCAAACCCGCCATCGCCTTGCGGCGTCCTAAGAATCGACCCAGGCCAGCGACCGTGGCAGATAATTGGTGTGGGGTCGTCTGCGTGACGAAGGTACACCAGCACGCAGTGGAACTGGGCGCCGCGTTGGCCGTCGGGCACATCGACCATAGCTTCCAGAAGCGCATTCAGATTATCGAGATCGGAAGCCCCCGCGCCGGCATATCGTGCCGAGCGGACACCGGGGGCGCCGTTCAGCGCGTCCACGGCTAGGCCGCTGTCGTCAGCCAGTGCAGGCAAGCCGGTTGCCCGCGCTGCATGGCGCGCTTTCAGGATAGCATTCTCTACAAAGGTAACCGCTGGTTCTTCAGCTTCGCCAACGCCCAGCTCACCCTGGGGCACGGGAATAAGGCCCAGTGGCTCAAGGAGGTGGGTAAATTCGCTAATTTTGCCTTTGTTGTTACTGGCAATAACAAGTTGCTCAGACATAGTTCGCTCAGTCGCTAAAAAGAGTGTGGGCGAATCGTACCGGCAAATCCGTACCATGCCCGGCAGGGCGGCTGGTCACGTTGAACGTCATCAGCTCGCCGGAGGAGTACTGGTACTCGGCAATAAAGTAGACGGAATCGCCTTCCTTTATCCTGCGAAACGCAAGAAATTTCACTTGCTGGATGTCGTTTGTAACCTTGCCTTCAACTTGGCCGGTCACCGGCTTTAGTACGCCGTGTTCGTCTTCCTGCATGATGGATATATTGACTATGCCAATACCCCTGCTGCGCTGCAGGTTGTTGGCCTTTGCTGTTTCAGCGGTCAGGAAAGTGCTGGGCAATACGCTCCAGTGCACCAGATAGTCTCCGAAATCCTCGGAGCCTGCATGGGCGGGAAGGCTGATCAGGGTGGCGAACAAGGCAGCCGCCGCCATGGTAATAATATCGTACAGAGCTTTATTCATCATTGCTGTTCTCCCGGGTAATGCGATAAACGGCGATTTCTCCCAACAGGTTTGGCCAAAGTCGTGCCAGCCAACTGTTCTGGTGCTGTCCGTCCACCACGCGTCTGCTTTTGATGCGAATGCCCTTCTGGCGGCATAAAGCTTCAAAATCCTTGAAGGTACATAACCGTATGTTGGGGGTGTTATACCACTTATACGGCAGGGCCTCGGATTCGGGCATACGGCCCCTGAGGGTAAGCCCCCAGCGCAGGCGCCAGTGGGCGAAGTTAGGGAAGGTCACTATACCTTCACCGCCAAGGCGCAGCATTTCATCCAGCACCTTATCTGGCCGGCGTACGGCCTGCAGCGCCTGGGTCATCAGTACAATGTCGAAGCTGTTATCTTCAAAGTTAGCTAGGCCTTGGGTGTCCAGGTTTTGCTCAATAACCGAGACACCACGACCCATGCAGGTGGTTATGTGATCCGGATTGATCTCCAGGCCAAACCCGCTGGCGTTGCGCTCCGTCTGCAGGAAGTTGAGCAAGGTGCCGTCGCCGCAACCAAGATCCAGTACGTGATGACCAGGCTTCACCCATTGCTGAATAATCTCAAGGTCGGCCCTCATGCGCCCACCTCCCGGGCAGCCCGGTCCATATACGCGGCGAAGATAGCGGTATAGCGGGGCGTCGGAATCAGAAACGCATCGTGGCCCCAAGGCGCATCTATCTCTGCATAGCTGACTTTTCGGCGGGCTGCAATCATGGCGTTCACCATTTCTTCAGAGCGGGCCGGCGTAAAACGCCAATCGGTGCTGAAGGAGAGTACCAGAAACTCACAGCGTGCCTTGGCTAGCGCCTTCGACAGGTCGCCGTGGTATTCATACGCTGGGTCAAAGTAGTCTAGCGCTCGGGTCATCAGTAAGTAGGTATTCGCGTCAAAAATCTCCGAAAAGCGCTCACCCTGATATCTGAGGTAGCTTTCTACCTGAAACTCAGCGTCATACCCAAACTTGTAGGCTTGATCCCTCAGCTCGCGGCCAAACTTCTCGCCCATGGAGGCATCTGAAAGATAAGTGATGTGGCCCACCATTCTGGCCAGCATCAAGCCGCGACGGGGCAGGGTGTCGAAATCGTAGTACCGACCTTCGTGGAATTCGCGGTCCGAGGTGATTGCCTGTCGTGCCACCTCATTAAACGCGATGTTCTGGGCTGTTAGGCGGGGGCTGGAGGCAACGGCCACAGCGTGATTCAGCCGGTCTGGATAGTCCAAACTCCATTGCAGTGCCTGCATGCCGCCCAGCGAGCCACCGACTACGGCAGCCCAGCACTCAATACCCAAACGATCCGCCAGTAATGCCTGGCTTTTTACCCAATCACTCACCGTGATAACCGGAAAGTCGGGGCCGTAAGGCTTGCCTGTTGCCGGGTTGGTTGAACTGGGGCCGGTGCTACCGTGACAGCCACCCAAGTTGTTAAGGCTGACCACAAAAAAACGATTGGTATCGACAGGTTTGCCGGGCCCAATGCAGGTGTCCCACCAGCCTGGTTTGCGATCGTCTATAGAGTGGTAGCCGGCGGCATGGTGATGGCCGCTCAGCGCATGGCATATAAGCACGGCGTTGCTGCGGTCAGTATTGAGCTCGCCATAGGTTTCTACCACCAGATCGTAGCTTTCCAGCGCGTGGCCGCACGCCAGCTCAATTGGCGTTTCAAAATGGTACGTCTGCGGGGTCACTACCCCGACAGAATCCACAGGCAGGGAATCGGGCATCGGTGCGACAGGTTCCTGGTTCGGTCCGTTAGTAACTGCGTTGCTGGATAGGACAAAAACCTACACCAGCACAGCAGTTTAAAGGTGGGCCGTCATAGCTGCAACCGACAGGCGGTGTTGTGCAAAGGCGGGAAGCTAGATCGCGCCAGAGATATTAACGACTTTTTGTTGGATCATGGTAGGTGCGGGCTTGCGGATTTGTCGCTGCATGGCATCTGCCAGCTCCAGCTGTCGGCGCAAGTCGCTGATGGTATTGCTCAACCGTTCACGCTCGGAGCGACTGTCACGATCATTTCTTACCATATCCCGAAGGCGCCGCATTTGATGCTCCAGAAGCTGTTTTTGCTCCATGGAGTATTGCATGATCGGCAGCAGCGCCTCCGATGGCCAGCGCTCTACATCCTTGCGTACGCGGGTGTGAAGGGTTCTGGCTTCACCGATCATTACATTGGAAAAACGCTGCACCAGAACGGACTGTTCGGTTAGCAGATTTTTAGGGCTGGCCTGGAAGCGACGTGCCCTTTTACGCAGTTCTCTCACCGCAATCACATGGCGACCGGCGCGTAGCGGAATGGGTTCCAGGTGCTGTGCGCGGGTATCGTCGCTGTAGCGACGGTAGATGGCGCCAACCATTTTCTCCGCAAGTTGGCCTTCGCTGAGCAGGTTGGTAAGATCGCTTTCAAGAAGCTCAAAAAACTGATCCATTGCGCCATTCATGCCCATCGTGGTCCAGCTTTTCGACATACTCTTGCGGATTCTATCGGCATGGGCCTCAAAGCGATCGTCGTCTACCAGCTTTTTTAACATGTCGCCCTGTGAGCCCATAAGCCGGCGACTTGAGCGCAGAGCAATGAGTTTTTTGTAGTAAAAGTCGTAGTCTTTTTGGGCGCGATCTGCCAATCGGCTTAAGGCAGTTTTGTCCAAGGCGTCACCGGAGCAGGCCTGAAACTCCTCTTCAAGAGAGCTTAGGCGCGTCTGCATAGCAGCTTGGCTGTTCTGCAGCATGCCCAGCAGATCGTTGATGAGGCTTTGGGTAATCAGCTGTTCCTTGTGCATCAGGATGCGCTGAATGATCAGCTGCTCCAGATTGCCGA
>JBQCZX010000180.1:0-7108 GCA_052089485.1 Marinobacter sp.
TGCCTGTGGTCTCGGCACCAGGAAATAAAAGAAATGCGGTGTAGCAACCAGAAATGGGATGAGAAAAAGTAAGCGGCTCTGTTCTTTTTTTAGAACTCGGTGGCATTCAGCGACCGCCTATCAGCTCACTATACGGCCAGTCCCTTAATACTGCGAATCACAACCTCAAGAGACTCCTCCGACGGATCTTGAAGCAGATAATCCCGGATAGAGAGCTCCGGAAACGCAGGGAACATATTCGTAGAACGCTGAAACCACTCAAAGGCCATCTGTTTATTTCCCGCAGGAGTGATTGCCACCAGGCCTCTGTATATCGCAAGCAGCAATCCAAGTCGCTGAATGACACTCGTCGGCACTGATTCTTTCCCAGTAAGCCATGCGTCTATAACGGGTTTAGAGTCCGCTGCGGCGAGGCGAGCAAGATCTTGCTCACTCAACCCAAAGTCCTGTCGGTGATCCAGAAGCCAGCGTAATGCCGCAACGCCGTGCTCGTTCGTAAGCTCCGTCAAGAGAACTGTCCTTGCTCAATTTTAGATAGCACCTGAGATATCCAGCGGCGACCCTCAAACGTATCAACTAACTTGGCAGGCACAGCGCCGCCCAAAGCAGCTGCGGGGAGATTCAACCAGCGTGTGGCCAGCTCTCGAGACTCCCAAACAGATTCGCACAACTGTAGCAGCCGAACAACATCCAGGATGATCTCCGACGAGCCTGGATCCAAAACCTCTATCTTGAAGATGAGCTCCACTTTCTCAGCAGGTAGCTGCAAAGCGGAACCAAACACGTCGATATGGCCGCTAGCATTGGCAGCACTTGCCAACCAGGCGCCAGGAATACCGATCTTCACGGCCTCGATAAACGCTTTGGGACTATCGAAAATCTCCTCGGGTATTGCACCAAACACAAGGGACGTTTTCATAAATTGGTCACGGGCACACTCATCAGAATCACAATACTCTTCCCAAACAGGATCGGTTGGTCGGTCATAGCGTTTGACCGTGTCCTTAAGGCGCTCCAGAGGCGACAGTTCGTGTGGGATTGGCTCAGCTAACTCATCTGCATGGGCCCTGTCAGCATTCAGGCCGGCAAGAAGCTCCTTTTCCGTCATGCGTTTTATACCCATACCGCCCTCCAACTGTATTCAAAAGTTCATACAGCTTACGGCTGCATTCCTCTTCCGACAATATCATCGCGATCCAGAATGCCAGTTACCAAGAGTATCTTTTCGATCACTCGACCGATAGTGCCTAGGGCATCCTTACGATAATAGCATCCCGTTACTGCTTAGAATTGTCCCAAGCGAAGTGGTTTCAGCTCCAGCTCGCTCAGATGACTTAACGATCCGCGAAAAGTGAGCCACATAACCGCACTGTCTGCTTGGTGAAAGGTGCGGAAACCCCTTTGCTTCGATTCAGAGAGGCCTCGGCTTGGCAGCGGATACTTCATCACGCTCATCCACCGGATGCAACATGTTTACATTCTCGCGTTAGAGTGAATCGCATGCTGAAAGTAGCTGTTTGGCATAGGCTTCTGCTGCCACGCGCACCCAGCGTTTCGTTGCACTTACTACGATCACCATATGAACGCCCACCACTGCGAAAGCAATGAGTGTCGCCATGCTTATCTCTGCGAAGGATGCTTGGATATTCCGATTAAATAAGGTGAGCCCCACTATGGCTGCAATCAGCCCAATATCGACTACTAATGCAATAGGCCGCAAGGCCCAGAAATTCCTGCGAAAACCATAATTCATATTTTCTTCGAATATGAGTTTGGATGCTTCTTTGTAAGCAGCCGGTAATCCCATCTTGAGACTGGCGCTGCCAACGTCAGGATAGTGTCCACTTATTTTCTAGTGGACACTTAACATGAACGAATTAAGCGTAACCAAGCCCTACCGACGCCGTCGCCGGTTTTCCCGGGAATTCAAAGCCGAGATTGTCGCCCAATGCCTGGAACCCGGTGCGTCCGTTTCCCGTATCTCCCTGGATCATGGTCTCAACGCCAACATGGTCCGGCGCTGGATGAGTGAAGCGCAGCGAACGGATAAAACACCAGTAACACCGGGATTTGTTCCGGTTAATCTGCCTGCGGCAACCTCAGCACCGAACAACCAATCGGTACCGGACAAGCGTAGCACCATCCGTATCGAGATTCCCCGCGCCGGTGGTGCGGTTGTGGTGGAGTGGCCAGCGGAGCAGGCCCATCAGTGTGCCGCTTTGCTGCGGGACCTGCTGGGATGATCCGCATTGATGAGATTTGGCTAGCCACCGAACCGCTGGATATGCGGGCCGGGCCTGATAAAGCCTTGGCGCGGGTCGTCCAGGTCTTCGGTTCAGCCAGGCCGCATTGCGCCTATCTGTTCGCCAACAAACGGGGCAACCGGATGAAGGTGCTCATCCATGATGGCCTTGGCATCTGGTTGTGCGCCCGCCGGCTGAACCGGGGCAAATTCCACTGGGGCGAAACCTGGCGCGGTGACCAACTGCGCCTGACCGAAGAACAGTTGCCCGCCCTGGTTCAGGGCCTGCCCTGGCAGCGCCTTGGCGCTGAAGGCGTCATCTCCATCCTGTAACCACAAGTGCCGTGATGCCGCTATAGCCAGAACCGCGAATCGCCTGCCGCATAGGGACTTGGCATACTAGGCGGCATGACTCAGCGCCCCGACATCAACCAACTCTCTGCCGATCAGCTCCGTGCTCTGGCGACGGAACTGATGGACTCTCTGGACGCCAAGGATCAAACCTTGGGCCGGAAGGAACGGGAGTTGGTGCGCAGCAATGCCATCATCGAGAAGCTGACCCACGAAGTCGCGATCCTCAAGCGCCACAAGTACGCCCGGCGTAGCGAGCAGTTGGACGCAGTTCAGGGAAAGCTGCTGGACGAGCTGATCGACAGCGACCTGGCGGCGATCGAAGCCGAGCTGGACCAGGCGATGCCCGAAGAGCAGAAAGCGGCCCGGCCAAAGCAAAAGCCCAAGCGTACCCCGCTGCCACCGGAACTGCCCCGTACCCTGATCCACCACGAACCGGACAACACCCACTGCCAGTGCGGCTGCCAGCTCAAGCGTATTGGCGAAGACGTCAGCGAGAAACTCGACTACGTTCCCGGCGAGTTCACCGTCGAGCGACACATCCGCGGCAAGTGGGCCTGCGACCAGTGCGAGACCTTGATCCAGGCACCGGTACCCCCGCAGGTGATCGACAAAGGCATCCCCACTGCCGGCCTGCTAGCTCAGGTACTGGTGGCCAAGTACGCCGACCATTTGCCGCTGTACCGTCAGGAACGCATCTTCGGCCGCGCCGGTCTCGAAATCCCGCGCTCCACTCTGGCCGAATGGGTGGGTGCCTGCGGCGTGCAGTTGCAGCCCCTGGTGGATGCGCTGAGAAGCGCCTTACTGGAACACGGCGTTCTGCATGCCGATGAAACGCCGGTCAGCATGCTGGCCCCGGGCAAGAAGAAAACCCATAAGGCCTACGTCTGGGCCTACTGCACCACACCGTTCTCGGATCTGAAAGCCACTGTTTACGACTTCGCCCCAAGCCGGGCGGGTGAACACGCCCGCACCTTCCTGGGTGACTGGCAGGGCAAACTGGTCTGTGACGACTACGCCGGCTACAAGGCCGGGTTCGGCAATGGCATCACCGAAATCGGCTGCATGGCCCACGCCCGGCGCAAGTTCTACGACCTGCACGAAGCCAACAAGAGCGAACTGGCGGCCAAGGCACTGGAATACATCGGCGGACTTTACGAGATCGAGCGAGAATGCAAAGAGCTGCCGCCGGATAAACGCCGGGAAATCCGGCAAACCAGAGCCAAACCCCTTGCTGATGCACTGCATCAGTGGATGCTGGCGCATCGCCAGAAAGTGCCGGATGGGTCCGGCACGGCCAAAGCATTGGATTACAGCCTCAAACGTTGGGAAGCGCTTACGCGCTACCTGGACGATGGCGCTGTACCTATCGACAACAACTGGGTGGAAAACCAGATCCGACCTTGGGCGCTGGGCCGTTCCAACTGGCTGTTCGCAGGGTCACTGCGCAGTGGTCAACGTGCAGCTGCGGTGATGACACTGATCCAGTCAGCCAAGCTGAACGGGCATGATCCCTATGCCTATCTCAAAGATGTTCTGACACGACTGCCGACGCAAAAGAACAACGCCATCGACGAGCTATTGCCCCACAACTGGAAGCCGGCTATACCTGACAAGGTGTGATCACCGGCCGCTTACGCTTCTTTGCCCCGTGTGGCTCTTAAAAGCCAATCGTTTGCTGATCCGTAGATGTCGTCGGCTGCTGAAGGACCCCTCGATTCCTCATCGACCCCGGGTATTTTTAGGTTCGGAACGTTTGCGGATAGAAATGCGTGATAACGTTCTTTGGTAATTGTATTGAGCCGGGTATCCCGATGGCGCAGCATGGATACAGATGGTATGCCGTCCCAAGATTGAAAAAGCTTTGGCTCCAACCGTTTTCCACGGTCGCGTCCAACTTGGGTAAGCCAGGTCGCGCCGCCAAAATATGCCGCAATGCCAAGGAGTGTTGCAGCTTTTGATTCCAGTCCGGGAAATAGAACTAGTGCGACGAGCCCGACTGGCAACAACGCGAGTAGTGCGGGCTGTAACCGGGCGCGGCGGTTATAAGGATCCCTAACCAGTCCGGCGATATTCATACTAAGCCCTATCCCGCTGCCACTTCATCCTTCTGCGTCTTTGCCCACATCGGCATACTCAGTGAATCTTCATCTGTCGAAAGGCTGCCCAACACAAGGCGTGTGCCACTGATGCCGTCCACCAGGGCATGGTGAATCTTGATATAAAGCGCGAACCTGTCATCGATAAGTCCCTCAATGAGATGACATTCCTATAGAGGAGCCTGTAAATAAATCTGTGTGACTACCCACCCTGTTTAAAGGTGACCGCCCAGAGGCGGTCACCGAGCTCAATAATAAAGCAATTCCATGCCGACTCTAATCCCGAATTAGCATGGTCTATTTCTTTCAAATCACTGAATTTACGGAGAATTCTCGAAATTGGTGAGCAGATTATCTTCTATGTAACGCTTATCAACTCCGCCTGAATTGATATTCAAAACTTTGCGCCGTCGGTCTCGGAGGGCCTTTCTTGCAGGCCTATGCGGATTTTTTTCAGCCATTCAGGAGTGAGATCGCTCTACCAATGGGGAAATTACTTCGATTGGGTCTCGATAAGTTTATCAAAGGGTATGAAGGTGGAGTAACCGATGCAGTTGCAATGAGTTTACCGTAGCGGTTATCCGCATGAGTTCTACCCCGTTAAAGAAAACATTTTGGGCGGCTTCATGTGGTTGCCAATGTGACCATTAAGTGGCCAAACTGGCCACCCTATGGTTCCAACAACACAATAGCTTTCACGTCATCATCCGGGAAGGAATTAAACTGCAGACGTCGAGCTTTCAGGTCCCCGATACACCTTTTTCACGGTGCGGTCTGCCACCGCGCGAAAAACGCCTGGCAGGTGACGCATTGCGGTAGCAGCAGCCCGTGCCATCGTTCCGGGAACGATCAGGAACTGCTCCCGCTCTACACCCCGCAATAGTCCGGACACGATAACTTCCACCCCCGTTTTTGGGACGGTCAATGTGTGCGCCCGATTTTCCGGTGTGCGCTGCTTGTCTAACTCGTCCACCATAGGGGAATCGAATTCCGCCGGGCACACCAGGTGTACCCGCAGCCCCTGAGGTTCCAGTTCGTAACGCAAAGACTCAGTCAGTCCTACCAGGGCATGCTTGGCGGAGCAGTATGGTGTGTAGCCAAAGACCCCAGCCAGCCCAGCCAGGGAAGCAACATTGATCAACCGTCCACCGCTTGTTTTAAGGTAAGGCAGAGCGGCCCGGGTTGCATTAAGCAGACCGAAGAAATTAATTTCCATGACCTCCCGGAATGCCGACATGGGCAGCGACTCGAAGTACCCCTCCCTCAGGATACCAGCACTATTAATCAGCGCATCTATGCCGCCCTGTGCGTCCGACAGTTCGGCCATGGCGGTGGCTATAGCCGTTTCGTCGGTGACGTCCGCCGCTTGCCAGCTCAGCGATGCGTCAGGATGTTCACTTTGCAGCTGCTCTATGGCTTTACGCAGGCGATCGGCATTCCGCGCTACCAGCGACACACGCGCTTTCTTCTCAATCAGCCGTTTGGCCAGCGCCAATCCCAGACCAGACGACCCGCCAGTGATGACTACATGCTTATCTTTAAATGTCGACTTCATAGGGGATTCTCGGCTACGTGCACTTCAGCGTGAATCGGATAGCGTTGCAGATTCGCTTCCAAATTTGCCAATTGGGGCTCGCAGCTTTTAGAGACTGTGATATCGACGCGCTGTCCGTAACGCTTACAGTCAAGTACGTTGAGCACAAATTTATGCTCGCCCAACTGGTTCTCCAACAATTTTGTAAATACTTTCGCTATGGCGTCTTGGCGTAATGTTGGTTTGAAGGTCTTGCCGACCGCAGTCAGGGGAATAACATCAATAATCCAGATGTCTTTTGGCACAGCCGCCCGCTCGGGGATCCGCTCCTGACAAAACTCCAGCAATTCCGCTTCAGTACAAGTGCTGTTCGCTTTCAGACTGACGTAGGCGACGGGCAGTTCCCCCACCTTTTCACAGGGCTTGCCCACTGCAGCTGCCATTCCTACCGCGGGGTGCTGATGAAGGACATCTTCTATCATTTGCGGATCAATATTGTGGCCACCGCGGATAATCAGATCCTTACTGCGACCGGTCAGCCAGAAGTAGCCATCACTGTCCTGGCGGGCCAGGTCGCCGGTGTTGAACCAGTCGCCGTCCACCCAGATATCGTGATTCTTTTCTGGATCGGTGTAACCACTGAATACATTCGGACCGCGTATGACCAGGCTGCCTACTTCGTCGACGGCACAATCGCGCTCGAACTTCCCATCTGCATCGAGCCTTACCGCTCGTGCTCCGGAGTAGGGTAATCGCAAACCGACGGAGCCGGAACGGCGTTCACCCGCAATCGGGTTCAGCAAACTGCCACAGGTTCCTTCTGTCATGCCGAAACCCTCGATCAGGACCAGACCCGTCAGGCGCTCGAAGTTTTCGTGCACC
>JBQCZX010000181.1:0-7015 GCA_052089485.1 Marinobacter sp.
AGACGACATGCCTGCCCATATCAAGAACGTTCTTATTGGCCCGTCGCTCACGCTGCCCGTGCATCACGGGCGCCTGGCGCTTGGAACTTGGCAGGGTTTGTACCTGTGCGAACATAGGGATAGCGCTGGTGGCCGGCGAATTGTGGCTACGTTGCAGGGGCGTTGGTGATGCGTCACGAGACTGAAACCGTCCCCAAATTTGACTTTAATCAACTATAAGGCGTTCGTGTCGATGGTACGGTGGAGGTAAACCCAGTAAGAAAGGAAAGGATCATGGCTAACGTTACTCAGCGCATCGTGGTTGCTTGCGATGGTTCAGCCCAATCGTTACAGGCAGCAAAAATGGCAGCCGACCTGGCAAAAGCCACCCGTCAACCGTTGAAACTATTAGCGGTATTTCCGCAGTTAACGGTGGAGAGGATGGTTATCAGCGGCGTATCGCCCAGCGACCTTGAGGAAGAACAAAAGAACTATGGGCGCTCAGTGTTCGACGCCGCAAAAGAGGCCGTGAGTGGGATCCTTGATCCAACCGGAGAGATCCTGCTCAAAGGTGACCCCGCCCAAGAAATTATTGAATATCTGGAAGCCAATCTGGGTACTCACTTAGTTTTGGGAAGGCGCGGCCATTCGACGTTGCGCAGCCTGACTTTGGGCAGTGTCAGTGAAAAAGTCGTAAGGCACGCCACCAGCCCGGTTACTGTTGTAAGCGATTAAAAGCGGCCAACTGACCTCCGCTTTCTCCAGCTTCAGGAGTGCCTGAGCTCTTTCAGTACTAGTCTCAGGCACTACAACCGTAACCGGGACACCCAGGCGACGACCGTCGTACGCGACAGCTAGGCCAGCGTTTCCCCCAGAAGACGAAACGAACCTACGGGCACCCCGAGCGAGATAGGTCTCACACGCAGCGGTTGTGCTGGAATTTGCTATACATTTTTAACGCGGCTTTTCACACTTACTTTGAGCCGCTTGACTGCAGCCACCGCTGCATACTGCTTGGCCAATGGAGTTTTTTGTTGCAAAACCTCCGGGCTCATTTGAGCAAACAACCTGACCAATGCTGTCTTTTATGCACTGACCAAGACCACAGACAACCTGCCCGATACGGTCTTTTGCAATTCCTCCGTTTGGCGGAGCACATACAGGTTGCCCGACGGAGTCCTTTACGCAGCCCTCATGTGCCTGTGCGCCAGAACAGAAAAAATATAACGCGATTAGAAAAAATAGTTTAGAGAGATTTTTCATTGAGGTTTTCCTTGAAGGCATAACGCCGATGATAAGCGGATGCGCGACAGGGGCGAAACCTGCCATCATGATCCGCCGGGCTTAGCCAGCCGCACCGCGACATTGCTGGGTTGCGATCCGGTTTCGTTTTCATGCCGCGAGCCGAAAAGGTTGACCCACTGCCCCTGAACCAACAGCAACTCCCCGTTGCCAGTACTGTTCCCATTACTCGTTGTGTAATTGCCAGCATAGTTGAATTGAAATTGGTCGGGCGAGCCTGCGACTGGCTTGAGCTCATAACCTATGGCCAACTCATTTGAAGAAGCAAAGCCTTTATCCTCGCTCGATACGCCAACCTTTAAAGGATTCGACTTCTTCAGAAAACTTGGCAACAGCTCAGAGGGTGCGCTATCGGTTTGGGTCGCCTGGCACTCACAATACCGAATCTCCAACATCAGCGGTTTAGTTCAACATCACCTTTACAGCGCAGTGGAGTCCCGCCTAGATTTAAATTAAACAACAGCTTAGCCCACTTTCCCAGCCCTCACCATGTAATCGCGTGACCTCTGTATTCTGTGCAGTCAATCGTACTGTATAGAAATGTCGTTGTGGAAATCGAAGGGGAAGGTAAGAAAGGTAGGCCGGCCCCCGAGACGGGTAGGGGGCCGGTGTGGTCATCAGGCGGGAATTAGTCTTCTAGCGCTTCAATAGCTTGCTGACCTACTTCTGTGTGGTGCAGCACCTTACCAAAGGGTGCGGTGGTGTCACCCGGGCCTTGGGTGAACACCAGCACTGGGGTGTTGGTGTGGGTGCCAGTGGACCAGACTACGTTTTGCTGTTCGGCCACTTCGCGGGCTAGCAGGTTCTGGCGGTTGTCGTCAGTTTGGTAGGCGAAGAAGGCGCCGTTAACGTCCATTTTCGGGACGGTTTTGGTGCTTAAGTATGCGTGGCCTTCGGTGTAGTACGGGTTGTCCTCGGTTGCGAGCACGCGGCCGGCTTGGGCTTCAGTGATGTTGAAGCCGGTTTCGGCGTTTACGATGCTAGCCAGGTTTGCAGGTGTTTGTTCGTCTTTTTCCAGTGCGTCGAACTGGCTGTAGAAGATATCGCCGTAGGAGGACTTTTGCTCGTACAGGGTGTCTAGAGTTGCTACGTCGCCGAAGTTGAAGCCGGGCTGGAACTGTTGCTCTTTGAACACATCGCCCGGTAGATCACGCCCGTGGGGCAGGTCGTTGGCGGAGTAGCTGAAGCCAAAGCCACCGGTTTCGTGATCGGCGGTCACCACAATCAAGGTGTCGTCACGGCCTTCAGCCCAATCCAGTACGTAGTTGAGTGTTTCGTTCATGCGCAGCATTTCGTGCAGCATGGTGCCGGTGTCGTTGTAATGCCCGGCCCAATCGATTTGCCCGGCTTCGATCATCAGGAAGAAGCCTTCGTCGTTCTGTGACAGCGAGCCAATGGCCTTTTCCGACATTTCTTTCAGTGTCGGTATGGTGCGGGCAGGGTCGTTCTTGGTTTGGGTTTCGATAATACCGTTTGGCAACGCCGAGTAAGCAAACAGGCCGAGAATTTTGCCGTCGGCTTTTGCCATTTGTGAGCGGTTGAACGCCAGGTCGTAGTTCTTCTGCTGCGCTTCGGTGATCAGGTTGCGGTTGTCTTTACGCTTGGATTTAATGCGCACGGTGCCTTCGGACAGCGTTTCCAGTTCCTGGCGTGCGGCTGATTGCTCGTTATTGGCAGATTCTGGAATCCAGTAGCGCAGGCCGCCCGACAACATTACGTCTACGTTGTTGTTCAGCAGATCTACTGCGATTTCGTTTTCCAGGCTGCGGTGGCTCTGGTGGGCTGCAAAGCCGGCCGGAGTTGCATGGGTAATGCGGGTATCGGAAACGAGGCCGGTGGATTTGCCCAGTTTTTTGGCTTTTTCCAGAATGCTTTCGGCGCTGTTACCGTCTTTATCCGCGCCAATCATCTCGGCGCCGGCAGACTGGCCGGTTGCTAGCTGCGTGGCGGAAGCAGCGGAATCTACCACCAGATTGTTGTTGGCGTGGGTCATGGAAAGTCCCATGCGGCCGTTGGCGGCGATCCGGTCAAAGGCAGTGTTGCCATCGGTGATCACCGAGTTTGGCGCTTGCTTGGCGTACGCCAATAGCAGGCCAATTTGTTGTGGCCCCATGCCATCGCCGACGATCATGATGACGTTTTTGGCTTTTTCCGGTGCTTGCGGTGCGGATTGCATAGGTGCACACGCTGCCAGCATGAGGGAGGACGTTGCCAACCCTGCGACTACTGTGGCTTTGCGGAAGTTCATACTCAAATCCTTTTACGGTTAGTGTTTTTATGGCTGCAGGAGTGCAGCTGTTATTGCTCTAGCTGTCGTCGAGATGTTTGCCTAGCATGGCGTGGTACAGTTCCCGGTCGCCGATAGCGCCGGTGATTTGGCCGTTTTCTTCTACCAGCAGGCTATGGCCGGTGAAGTAGCGAATCTCCACGGCATCCCGCAGTGGCGTTTCTGGTGCGATGCGGGTGGGTTGCTGGGCCAGGTTTTCGATGTCTTGGCCTTCTTGCCAAGGTTGAGTCTGAAAGGTTTGGCCACCGCTGGTAACCACGGCTTTTTCCGCCACATTGGGTGTATGCAGCCAGGTGTCGTAGCGTTTGTTGATGCAACGGTTACCGCTGGCGTCTTCCTGTATTTGCCCAATGGGCAGTGCAAGGGAGCGCGCGGCCAGAACGTTGAGCGGGTTGGTGCTGGCAACAAAGCTTTTAACGTAATCGTTCGCCGGTTCCAGCACGATGGCTTCTGGCTTGCCATGCTGAACGATTTGGCCGTCCTTCATGATTGCGATGTGCGAACCCAGCTTCAGTGCTTCGTCCAGATCGTGGCTAACGAACACAATGGTTTTTTGCAGTTCTTCCTGCAGGGTTAGCAGTTCGTCTTGCAGTTGGTGACGAATCAGCGGGTCAAGGGCGGAGAATGGTTCATCCATCAGCAGGATTTCCGATTCTGTTGCCAGTGCGCGGGCAAGGCCCACTCGCTGACGCATGCCACCAGATAACTCATCGGGACGGGACTTGGCCCAACCGCCGAGGCCAACCAACTCCAGTTGACGCGCAACTTTCTTGCGACGCTCCGTCTTACCAAGGCCCTGCAACTCGAGGCCGAAAGCAACGTTGTCTTCAACCGTTAGCCAGGGCATCAAGGCGAAGTTCTGGAACACCATGGATATGCGACGGGTGCGGATATCACGCTGTACTTTCTCGCTGGCTTGGGTGAAGTCCACCATCTCGCCATCGTGTTGAATGCGAATGGAACCACTGGTGACCTCATTCAAGCCATTAACACAGCGCAACAGGCTGGATTTACCGGAACCAGACAACCCCATCAGTACGCAGATCTCACCCTTTTTAACACTCAGGCTGGCGTTCTGAACACCGACGACTAAATCGGTCTGGTCGCGAATTTCAGCTCGGTCCAGGCCCTTTTCAATCAGGGGCAGGGCGCGCTTGGGTTGTTTGCCAAAGACGACATTTACATTCTCAAATTCGATCATGAAGACGTCTCCTTGGCATTACTTTGGCGGAAGAAACGATCCATCCAGATGGCCAGCAATACAATGGCCAAGCCGGCTTCAAAGCCTTTGCCAATATTAACTGTGTTCAAAGCTCTAACCACTGGCACACCCAGGCCATCGGCGCCCACCAAGGCGGCGATAACAACCATCGACAGCGACAGCATGATGCATTGGGTAATGCCGGCGCCGATGGAACTCATGGCGGCGGGCAGCTCAACCTTGAACAGAAGTTGCCGGTTGGTGCAGCCAAAGGCCTTGCCTGCTTCTACCAATTCTTTTGGCACCTGGGATATACCCAGGTGAGTCAGCCGCACTGGGGCGGCGATGGCGAAGATCACGGTAGATATCACGCCGGGAACCACGCCCAGACCGAACAGTGTCAGCGTTGGGATCAGGTAAACAAAGGGTGGGATGGTTTGCATCAGGTCCAGCACCGGTTGCAGAAACTTGTACAGCCAATTGCTATGGGCAGCATAAATGCCCAGGGGAATGCCGATCGCCACACACAGCACGGTGGCGTACAACACCAGCGACAACGTCGCCATGGTGTCTTCCCAGTAACCAATGTTCCAAATCAGCATAAAGCTGAAGGCAGTAAAGGCGGTCAATCCCCAGCGGCGGTGACGAAAATGTGCTGCCACCGTCAAAACCAATACCATAACGGCGGGCGGTACCCATAACAGGCCGTCGGTCAGGCCGTGGATCATACCCCTGAGGGTGTCGGAAACGGCGTCGAAAAAGCCGCTGAAGTTAATGACCAAAAAATCAACAATGTCTTCGACGAAGTCGCCGAAAGGCAGTTGGTGCTCAGTTATCCAGCTCATGGCGTTTAGTCTTTTTGGGTGCTGGCCTTGGCCGGCACCGGAAATTGGGGGTGATCGTTACAGTATCGGGCGCCCTGAACCTGTCAGCTCAGTGCGCCCGCAAGGTACTCTTTCAGGTACCATTTTTAGCGCTACTTTCGGTTCTGCTGTCGCTACTACTGCAGGGATTCCTTAACCGCAGACAGGGCCGCATCGCCGTTCAGGGTTGTAATGCCTTCAAGCCAGCTGTCCAGTACCGATGGGTTGTTGGCCAGCCAAGCATGGGCTGCGTCCCGTGGATCTTCGCCGTCGTTCAGGATGGCGCCCATCACTTCGTTTTCCATGGCCAGCGAGAACGTCATGTTGTTCAAAAGTTTGCCCACGTTCGGGCATTCGTTCAGGTAGTTCTTGCGTACGTTTGTGTGCACGGTTGCGCCGCCGTAGTTGGGGCCGAAAACGTCATCACCACCTTCCAGGTAGGCCAACTCATGATTGGCGTTCATTGGGTGCGGCTCCCACGCCAGAAAGACCACCCACTGGTTACGGCGTACCGAGCGGCTAACCTGAGACAACATGCCAGCTTCGCTGGACTCCACAACCCGGAAATCACCCAGGCCGAATGTGTCTTCGTCAACCATGCTCTGAATCAGACGGTTGCCATCGTTGCCCGGCTCAATGCCATAGATACGGCCTTTAAACTCGTCGGCGTGTTTGGCAATGTCGGCAAAACTGGTTACACCGGCATCGTAGACATACTGCGGTACCGCCAGGGTGTATTTGGCACCTTCCAGGTTGGTAATCACTTCTTCAACATCACCGCTTTCCAGGTAAGGGCGCACGTCGGCTTCCATGGTGGGCATCCAGTTGCCCAGGAACACGTCAATGTCTTTGTTTTTGAGCGACCGGTAGGTGACGGGTACCGATAACACTTTCGTTTTGGGCTCGTAGCCCATGCCCGCCAGTACTTCGGAGGCCAGCGCTGTGGTGGCGGTGATGTCGGTCCAGCCAACATCGGCAAAACGAACGGTTTCACATTCGGTGTTCGGGGCGGCCACCGCGGCGCCACTGATGGCAAGGCCAGCACAGGCCAGAATAAGCTTTTTCATTGGTTGTTCTCCTTTCTCGGTTATTGGTCACAGCGTTAGCGTTGTGCGTTCTTCCAGTCAGGATGCTCCCACACGGGGGCAGATGAAGGCGTAAGCGGAGCAAGACCACGGATGTGATCCGCGCACTTTTCCGCCAGCATAATGGTGGGCGCGTTCAGGTTGCCGCTCACCATACTTGGCATGATGGAGGCATCCACCACACGTAAATTTTGGACGCCATAAACTCGGGCCTGTTCGTCCACCACGGCCATAGGGTCATCCGCTGCACCCATCTTGCAGGTGCAGGAAGGGTGGTAGGCGCTGTCTGCGTATTCAC
>JBQCZX010000182.1:0-6883 GCA_052089485.1 Marinobacter sp.
CACCTAATAACAATACGGCATCTCTGAGAAACTGTTGCATAGTTGTCTAATCGGGTAGCCGAGGGTATCTACCCCCCGGCCCCCCACGACACCCTGCATCGATGCGTCGGACCGACGGATCCGCACAGGGCGTGTCCCGAAAATGTTCAAAGTAAGATGGCCGATTACCTCCTCCTACCCCAATGATGGCTTCTGACTTTGCGCTAACGTTCCTCAATCCGGTCGGATATGGAACCGTTGAGCTGCACAGACTCCTCATTGATTTTCGGGTTCAGGCCTTCACCCTGCCCCGACCATTACGACGGGCATTTGGCTACTATGCCGTCTGCTGACTTCTGCTCAATCACCAGCGGGGTTACTCCCATCGGCGCTATCGGTGTCCACCTCGTTCGCTCGCGACCGCCGATGGCAACGACTGCGCCCAGGCTTGATCGACCAGTGGCCTAAGCCTCATATGATGTTTTTGTTCATCAGTTCGCAGGTTTGCTAGCGGCTTACTTCCGGCCAATGTTCCGTAGACCGCTCCTCACGGATTGCCCTTGCCATTCGCTAGTGGTTAGCGTTCAATCGGCTAAAATCGGCTGAACGGTTACCTGCCCACAGGGGATTTTCACTCCATTAGTTCATGCCCATGCTGGGCGTACACCATGCGCTTCAACCGACCGCTAGCGCTGCGGTTGAGCTCAGGCGTTGAGACTGCAGAAAAACCCTCGGGCTTTATTTGACGACGCTCCTACGCAATATCTGGTGTGTTTTCGATGGGGGGTAGCTTCCGGTTTTAAAATCAGGCCCTATATTTTGGAAGGTATTTTTTCCACTATATACCCTTTGTTTTTCTTATACTTGGCTGCAGCAATAATGATGCTGTGCCCTGTAGGAGGTATTCACAATGACTTCTCTCGCTCTCGTTATAGGTGCTGGTTCTGGCTTGTCAGCTGCGATTGCTCGTGCGCTTGCTCAGCACTCCTATCGCCCAATCCTGGTAGCTCGCGATATAAGCAAACTGGATGCTCTCTGTGCCGAGGTTAACGGTACTGCACTGCAGTGTGATGCAAGTAAGCCGGATGCCGTTGCTGAGCTATTCAAAACCATTGACGGTATGGATGGCACTCTTGATGTTGCCGTCTACAACCCGAGCCCTTGGGTTCGGGGTTCGATCACTGAACTCGATCCGCTTGAAGTGCACAAAGTACTTGAAGTAACTGCGTTCGGGGCATTCCTGATGGCCCAGCAGGCGGCCACACGGATGCTGAATACTGGCGGTGGCACGATGCTGTTTACCGGTGCCTCCTCTGGCGTGAAGGGCTACGCCAACTCGGCTCCCTACGCCATGGGCAAGTTTGCCTTGCGTGGTCTGTGTCAATCATTGGCGCGGGAGCTTCATCCCCAGAATATTCACATCGGGCATGTGGTCATTGATGGCCGTATTGGCAAGTCCGGGCAGGAAGAAGACTCAACATCTTCTGACCCAACGTACAGTCCAATGGACCCTGATGAGATCGCCCGGAACTATATACATCTAATCGAGCAGCATCGGTCTTCCTGGAGTTGGGAAATCGAGCTGCGACCGTGGGTTAGGCAATTCTAGTGTGTGCCGCGATCTCGGTTATGACCGTCGAACGAGCAAACTTGCGTCAGTTGAGCCCACAAATTTCGAGGATTAAAATATGAATTTAAGGGTTATCGGCACCATTGGGACATTTCTTTTAGTTTTCCTGGGGCTAATGTACAAAGTTGGCGACTTTACTGTTGGAGAATTCTTCATTTTTCTAGTCCTCGGCTCTATAGCGGGCTTAATCGCTTGGTTTAAACTTTTTAAGCCAGGCGCTCAACGTGAAGGCAACTAAGTGCATCTGCTTGGCCATTGCACAGGCATCATGTCATCCCTCGGCGGGCACACGGCAAGGGCCAATCGTGGTGTTCCGCTTCCGTTAAAAGAACTGGCACAGTGAATACGAAACCTTGTGCCATTTATCCTCTGGGCCGAAGCGATTTATTGGCAGCTGCAAACATTTGCGCTCGCGCAATGGACAACAACCCGCTTCACATGCAGGTATTCGGTGCTTCACCCGCGTTACGGGAACACCGGCTCAGGCGTTTTTTCCGGGGGCTTCTCGCGTATGTCCACCACAAAAGTGGTCTCTACGGTGCCATTACCGATGATGGCTTGATTGGAGTGCTGGGCATGCTGCCACCAAAACACTGTAAACCGTCCCTGCGTGACCTGTTACGGCTGATGCCAGCACTGCTGACATCAAATAGCCCTGTGGGCACATTCCGCCTGGCAATCTGGCTCAGCACCTGGGCCAGGATAGACCCACCTGCTCCCCACTGGCATCTGGGACCACTGGCGGTGACACCCTCTTGGCAACACCAAGGCGTCGGCACCCAACTGATGGAGTATGCTTTAAATAAAGGTTCTGGCGAGAGCCTCTATCTAGAGACCGACAAGTTAACCAATGT
Source organism: Marinobacter sp. (assembly GCA_052089485.1). Taxonomy (GTDB): domain Bacteria; phylum Pseudomonadota; class Gammaproteobacteria; order Pseudomonadales; family Oleiphilaceae; genus Marinobacter. Next base: position 2,464 of record JBQCZX010000182.1, read on the forward strand.
GGGATTCTATGAAGGGTTCGGTTTTTCTGTTTTGGCCACGCCGTCGATTCTGGCAACACCAGGTTGGGTGATGATGCGACCTGCCACCGAATAAGAGCCAGCTGGTGTTGCGGTCGCAGAGAGCACTAATTCTTTCTGCAAGCCATGGCCAAGTTTCAGCCATGGCAAGAGGGGTAAGTTATAGTATTGTGAACGACAGTGTGGCGAACTTGGTTTGCCGGTCCTGGATGGTTAAGCCTCAGGGTAAAAGTTATGACTACGAAATTACGTGCCATTCGTGCTGACATTACGTCCTTGACTGTTGATGCCATTGTGAACGCTGCTAATTCATCACTTCTCGGTGGTGGCGGCGTGGATGGCGCTATTCATAGTGCGGCCGGTCCCGAGTTGCTACAGGAGTGCCAGGAGCTGCAAGGCTGTAAAACGGGTAACGCAAAAATGACAAAGGGATACCGTTTGGCGGCAAAGTATGTGATCCACACGGTTGGCCCGGTCTGGCACGGCGGGAATAATAAGGAAGCACAGTTGCTGGCTTCGTGTTACCGAAGAAGTCTGGAGGTAGCGGCTAACGCAGATTTACGCTCAATCGCATTCCCGAGTATTAGCACCGGGATCTATGGTTTCCCCGCCGAGCCGGCGGCAAATATTGCGGTGAAAACCGTACGAGAAGTTGTTCGCTCAAGCCCCGGACTTGAAGAAGTGGTTTTTTGCTGTTTCTCCGCTGAAGATCTGGAGCTATACCATCGAGCACTGAGTGAGCCGGCGGCCTGAACTCAAGCGTTAGCCCTCCCCCATGGCAGGGCTCGGCTCCTCGGCTAATATTGTTACTGAAAGCGCAGAAAGGGTTCTGTGCCCCAAAGCGAGGAGAAGCAGATGCCCAAGCAGGCCAAGGTAATCATGCTGGCTTTTCTAGGATTTTCCGGTTTTCTTGAGGCCGGCGACTGCAAGATGGATGAAACCGACCGGGCGTTGCTTAATCGCGTCAATGAAGCTCGGAGCCAGCCCCGCCAGTGCGGCGACCAGGACTTTGACGCAGCAAAACCGCTGTCCTGGGACTGCAAGCTCACGGATGCCGCCCGGGCCCATTCTACGGATATGGTAGAGCTGGAGTTCTTTAGTCATAACGGCCCTGAAGGCCGTGAGGTTAGCGACCGAGTGGGTGAAAGAAATTATAGCTGGTCGGCAGTGGGCGAAAATATCGCAGCAGGTCAGAACTCTGTCGATCAAGTTGTCGATGGATGGCTCTCAAGTCCGGGGCACTGCGCCAATATTATGCGTGCCGAATTCACCGAAATGGGCGCGGCGAGGATTGAGGCGCCGGGCTCGAAATATTCCCCTTTATGGACCCAGGTTTTTGCCCGGCCGCGCTAACAAAATGAGCCTGCGAATAAACCTGCTGTAGTTGTTGAGCGCTAAATCTATATTGCCTAGAATGGCGCTCTTTCTATCTAATGCAGGTCACTATGATGAACGACACTAAATCGCTGCCAACGTTACCGGATCGACTTTCAAGAAACCCCCATAGCTCGCACCATGTAGCAGACGTTTTTGAACACGATATTGCTATTCGGCTTAATGGCAAAGAGCGTACCAATGTCGAAGAATATTGCATCAGTGAAGGTTGGATAAAAATCGCCTCGCCCAAAGCACTGGACCGTCGCGGACAGCCGCTTCTGATGACTCTGAAAGGAAAGGTTGAAGCCTACTACGATTAAGCAACAAGATAAGCTACCGACACCACACGTCGGTTCTGCTCAGGCAATAGCTTTTTCATAATGCTCCCATGCCGCCCCTTTGAGTTCCGTTTCCGGCCAGTTTTTAACGTTCCTCAGGTTACAATGCTTCCTGTGACCTGAGGACGAAACCGTGAACGATCGCCATTATCAACAAGCCCGACTCGCACGTGACCATCGCTTTGATGGCCGGTTTTTCGTTGCTGTTAAAACCACAGGTATCTACTGCAGACCGATCTGTCCGGCCCCGGCGCCAAAGGAACAGAATGTCTGCTACTTCGAAACGGCCATCGCCGCCGCTAACGCCGGGTTTCGCCCCTGTTTGCGCTGCCGTCCAGACAGCGCCCCGGCCTCCTGGGCCTGGAAAGGCACTGATACCACCCTTGAACGCGCGTTGCGGTTGATTGATGACGGCGCGCTGATCAGCGGCAGTACTACTGATCTGGCTGACCGGCTGGGTATCAGCAGTCGGTACCTCGGTCAGTTGTTTCAGCGCACGGTAGGCACCAGTCCGAAACACTACAGCCTGTATCAACAGGTGCTGTTCGCCAAGAGCCTGCTGCAGCAAACCGACTTGCCAATTACTGACATTGCTTTGGCTTCCGGGTTCAAGAGTGTGCGACGTTTCAACGATTGCTTTGTCAGTGTTCTGCAAATGACGCCGCGTTCGCTGCGACGCCCGACGGGGGGGAAGCAGACGAAAGAGCCCGGTATCCATCTGTTTTTAAGTTATCGACCGCCTTACGACTGGGCTGCATTACGCACCTTTCTGCAAACCCGTTTAATCGACACTCTGGAGTGGTGCGGTGAGGACCACTATGGCCGCACGTTTCGTCTGGCCAATGGCGCCACTGGTCGTTTTACGGCCTGGCACCGGCCCGAACGCTGTGGTTTTGAAGTCGCACTTGAGTTCAATCAACCTTCAGCGCCGTTGCCCGTGGTGCGTACGATTCGCCGTTTGCTTGATCTTGATGCCGACAGCAGCACCATCGATGCCCATCTGGCATCGTTGCAGAATCAGTGGGGAACAGAGCGTCCGGGTTTGCGACTGCCCGGCACATGGGATGCGTTTGAAGCGGGTATTCGTGCCATTCTCGGGCAACAAATCAGTGTGATGGCCGCTCGCAATCTGGTTCGACAGATCGTGACAGAACACGGGGAGCTGCTGCCGGGCGCGGACGATGGGCGCCGCCTGTTCCCAACCCCGGCAGCTCTCGCCCACAGCGATCTCAACACTCTGAAAATACCCGGCCGCCGACGCCAGACCCTGATCGATCTCGCCCGATTTTTCGACACCCAACCCGACCAGGCCGCCGACCCTGAACAGTGGCTTGCCCTAAGCGGCATCGGCCCCTGGACCGTGAATTACGCGCGCATGCGCGGGCTTGGCGAAAGCGACGTCTGGCTCGGGTCTGATCTTGGCGTGAGGAAGGCACTGGGGCAGACGAACGATTCATGGCAACCGGCTGACGCCTCGCCTTGGCAAAGTTATCTGACCTTTTACATGTGGAGTTTGCTATGAAACCTGTTTTCCAGAGCTTATTGCCCACCCCCATAGGTACCTTGCGCATTCAGGCGAATGAAGACGCCATTACCCGCATCGACTTTATTGATGACGGGGAGCATTCGGCCTTTGCAGAAAACGACGTGACCCTTCAGGCCCGAGCGCAGTTGAAGGGCTATTTTGAGGGCACGTGCCAGGCCTTTGATTTGCCATTGGCCCAGCAAGGCACGGAATTTCAGAAAGCCTGCTGGCAGGCGCTGATTAAAATTCCCTATGGGGAAACCCGCTATTACGCGGAACAAGCCCAGCTGATACAGCGCCCGAGTGCGGTTCGCGCTGTTGGGGCGGCCAATGGAGCCAACCCGATTTCCATCGTCGTACCTTGCCACCGCATTATCGGGAAAAGCGGCCAGTTGACTGGCTACGCCGGGGGGCTGGAACGAAAGGCCTGGCTACTGGCCCATGAGCGGGATGCTATAGCTAATGGTCAGTGACTCAGGCAGTGGCACCGCACTAACGGTTCGCTGATAGAGTTCGACGGTAATCCCACATTTTAAAGTTGGGGTTACCCTGACAAAGGGACCCCTCTCTGGTTGGCCCTTGAACCGCCCCGGGTATCACGGAGGCCCGTTGGTTTAAGTCACGCCGCGATAGCAGCCTGACTGTTAAGTTGCCGATAGTAGTTTGCCTCAGCTACTGCCGGCGGGATATACCCCAGTGGCTCCATCAGCCGTTGGTGGTTGAACCAGGATACCCATTCCAGCGTTGCCAGCTCAACGGATTCCATGGATTTCCAGGGGCCACGCCGGTGAATCAATTCTGCTTTATACAGGCCGTTGATGGTTTCGGCGAGGGCGTTATCGTAACTGTCGCCCTTGCTGCCTACCGATGGATCGATGCCGGCTTCGGCCAGGCGTTCCGTGTAGCGGATCGACACGTACTGTGAGCCTCTGTCGGAGTGGTGAATCAAGTCCTCCGATTTGTCGGGCTGACGGGCGTAAAGTGCCTGTTCCAGCGCATCAAGCACAAAGTCCGTGTTCATAGTGCGGCTGACGCGCCAACCCACGATACGGCGTGCGAAGACATCGACAACGAAGGCCACATACAGCCAACCCTGCCAGGTCGATACGTAGGTAAAATCGGATACCCACAGCTGATCCGGGCGGTCAGCGACAAACTGCCG
>JBQCZX010000183.1:0-6824 GCA_052089485.1 Marinobacter sp.
TTACCAATATAGTAGTTGGATGTAATGATATATTGAGTGGATTTAAAAAAGGACGTGCCGGAAAACGGTGAAAGCGGCCTGAGCCGTCGCCGCTTTTTGGGAGCCACGGCCATGGCCGGTGCAGTTGGTGCTGCGGGCTTTGGCGGTGCAGTGATGACCCGTGAGTCCTTTGCGGCTGCCGCCAAAGAAGCCAAAAACAAGATCCACGTTGGCCCGGGCGAGCTTGATGAATACTACGGATTCTGGAGCGGTGGTCACCAGGGCGAAGTGCGTGTTCTTGGCGTGCCCTCCATGCGTGAGCTGATGCGCATTCCCGTATTCAACATAGACTCCGCAACGGGCTGGGGCATCACCAACGAAAGTAAGGACGTTCTGGGCCACGACAACAAGTACCTGAACGGCGATTGTCACCACCCACACATTTCTATGACCGACGGTCGTTATGACGGCAAGTACCTTTTCATTAACGATAAGGCCAATACTCGTGTAGCACGTATCCGTTTGGATATTATGAAGTGTGACAAAATCACCCACATCCCGAACGTACAAGCCATCCACGGTTTGCGCCTGCAGAAAGTACCTCACACCAAGTACGTGTTCTGTAACGCTGAGTATGTGATTCCGCATCCGAACGACGGTAGTGACTTCTCTATGGAGAACAGCTACACCATGTTCAACGCGTTGGATGCAGAAACCATGGAAGTCGCCTGGCAGGTCATTGTCGACGGTAACCTGGATAACACCGACGCTGACTACACAGGTAAATACGCGGCTTCTACGTGCTACAACTCTGAGAAAGCCACAGATCTGGCAGGCACCATGCGTAACGATCGCGACTGGGTGGTTGTGTTTAACGTGGAGCGCATTGAAGCGGCTGTTAAGAACGGCGACTTCAAAACTCTGGGTGATTCCAAGGTGCCGGTCGTTGATGGACGCTCTGGTTCAAAGCTGACCCGCTACATTCCTGTACCGAAGAACCCGCATGGCGTGAACACGTCACCGGATGGCAAGTACTTTATTGCCGCTGGCAAGCTGTCGCCAACCTGTTCGGTGATCGCCATCGATAAGCTGGACGATGTGTTTGACGACAAAATCGAGCTGCGTGACGTGATCGTCGCTGAGCCCGAGCTGGGTCTTGGGCCTCTGCACACCACTTACGATGGCCGCGGCAATGCCTACACCACGCTGTTTATCGACAGCCAGATAGCCAAGTGGAACATTGCGGATGCCATCAAGCATTACAATGGTGAAGACGTAAACTACCTGCGCCAGAAGCTGGATGTACATTATCAGCCGGGGCACAACCACGCTTCGTTGACGGAATCCCGTGATGCCGATGGCAAGTGGCTGGTGGTGTTGTCCAAGTTCTCGAAAGACCGTTTCTTGCCGGTTGGCCCGCTGCATCCTGAGAACGATCAGCTGATCGATATTTCCGGCGAGGAGATGAAGTTGGTTCACGATGGCCCAGCGTTCGCCGAGCCACACGACTGTATTCTGGTTCGCCGTGATCAGATCAAGACCCAAAAGGTCTACACTCGCGACGATCCTTACTTCGCCAGTGCTCGTGCTCAGGCCGAGAAGGACGGTATTACTCTGGAGTCCGACAACAAGGTGATTCGCGACGGTAACAAGGTTCGCGTTTACATGACGTCGGTGGCGCCTATGTTTGGTATGACTGAGTTTAAGGTCAAGCAGGGTGATGAGGTGACTGTGTATGTCAGTAACCAGGATACCATTGAGGATGTGACTCACGGGTTCTCTATGGTAAACCATGGTGTGAGCATGGAGATCAGTCCTCAGCAGACGTCTTCGGTGACGTTTGTTGCGGATAAGCCGGGCGTTCACTGGTACTACTGCAACTGGTTCTGTCACGCTCTGCACATGGAGATGACGGGCCGGATGTTGGTAGAGAAGGCCTGATTTAGCGTTTTGAACCGGAGTTCTGTATGGGGCTCCGGTTTTTTTAGTCATACTTCGGAGAAGCAAATCAAGGGAAGAGGGTCTTTCAAAACACGCTCCTTGCGGCACATCCATGTGACGCTTGGGCTCCGCCCTTTAGCGCTAATGCTCCTGCGTCGCGCTAAAGGTCCTGGGCAAGCCGTCCATGGCTTACCCGTGAAGTGCTACGCACTTCACCCATGGCTCCGCACAGTTTTGAAAGACCCTCTTCCCTTGCTTTGCCAGAATTTGCAGCAAGCCTTGAACTTATTGAGTGATCGTTAATGCACCACATTTTGCGTTTAGGGGCGGCCCTGACAGTCGCTTTGCTATCGCTGACTGCCCAGGCCGATATTCAGCAACAGCTGGATGAAATGGAGCCTGGCGCTACGTTTGAGCTTCCTTCTGAAACTGTTTCACCGTTTGCTATCAGGGTGCAGGGGGTAACTGTTGTCTGTTCTTCGGATACGCTAATTGATGGCGGTGGTGAGGGCAATGCTGTTGAAATTCAGGCGGAGGGTGTAACTCTGTCTGGTTGCCGTATCCGGAACTGGGGTACGGATTTGAATGAGATGAATGCGGGGGTTTTTATTGCTCGGGAAGCTCGCGGCTCAACCGTTGAGAATAGCGATCTGCAAGGGTCGGCGTTTGGTGTTTGGTTGGATGCCACGCCGGATGTGACGGTCAGGGACAATACCATTCGCGGCGATGCGACCGTGCGGCCGAACGATCGGGGTAATGGTATTCATTTGTTCAATACCACAGGGGCGTTGATTGAGGGGAATGACATCCGCCAGACGCGGGATGCGATTTATATTGAAACGTCCAACGGTAATGAGATCCGCAATAACACTATGTCGGATCTGCGCTATGGCATTCACTATATGTATTCCATGGATAATTTGCTGGAAGGCAATGTCACTCGGGGCACCCGTACCGGTTACGCGCTGATGCAGAGTAAGCGGCTTACGGTGATTAACAACCGCTCTGAGAACGATCAGAACTACGGCATTTTGATGAACTTTATTACTCAGTCGGAGTTGCGGGGCAATGTGGTTTCCGGGGTGTCTCAAGGGCAGACCGGCGGTGTGTCTATTTCAGGTGCGGAAGGCAAGGCGGTGTTTATCTACAACTCTTTGTATAACACCTTTGAGGACAACGTGTTTCGGGACAGTGGTGTGGGTATTCACCTGACTGCGGGCTCGGAAGATAATGAGGTTTTCAGCAATGCGTTTATCAATAATCAGCGCCAAGTAAAGTATGTGGCTTTGCGCGCTCAGGAGTGGTCGAAGGATGGTGAGGGTAACTTCTGGAGTGATTATTTGGGCTGGGATCGCAACCAAGACGGTATTGGCGATGTGTCTTATGAGCCCAACGACAATGTCGATCGACTGTTGTGGACTTATCCTGAAGCCAAGATTCTGATGTTCAGCCCGGCGGTGGATACTCTGCGCTGGGTTCAGGAAGCCTTTCCTGTGGTCAAATCTGCGGGTGTCAGTGATTCACACCCGTTGATGAGTCCGCCAAAAACATTACAACCGGAGTCCTGATGAGCTGTTTTCGTCTTGAGAATGTGAGCTATCGGTACGATAAGGCGCTGGTATTGAACGGCGTTGATTTGCGCCTTGAGCCCGGGGAGATTCTTGGGTTGTTTGGTCACAACGGCGCAGGTAAAACCACCAGTATCAAACTGATTCTGGGTTTGATGACCCCGTCCCAAGGCAAGGTGTCGGTATTGGATGGCGAAGCGGGCGACCCTCGCACTAGCCAGCACATTGGTTACCTGCCTGAAAACGTGATGTTTTATCCGCAGCTTACCGGTCGCGAAATTCTTGCGCACTTTGCCCGGCTGAAAGGCGCGAATTTGCGCCAGGTTCCAAAGCTACTGAGTCAGGTGGGGCTGGAAGATGCCATGGATACCCGGGTGAAAACCTACTCCAAGGGCATGCGCCAGCGTTTAGGGCTTGCCCAGGCTTTGCTCGGCAAACCCCGGTTGCTGATGCTGGACGAGCCCACGGTGGGGCTGGACCCAGTTGCTACGGCTGACCTTTATCGGTTGTTGCGCAAACTGCGTAATGAAGGTACCGGCATTGTTCTATGCTCCCATGTGCTGCCGGGTGTTGAGCCATACATAGACCGAGCGGCGATTTTGACTGACGGCGCGCTTAAGGCTGCGGGCGATCTAACCTCACTGCGCCGGCAAGCGAACATGCCGATCACACTGTCTTTGGAACCGAAAAACACCGTGGCTGCGTTGGAAATGGTGGTTAATAAAGCCAAGGCGTCTGCCGGTTTGATGATGCGGCATGACAACGGGCGCTTGCATGTGGATGTTCGCCCGGCGGAAAAAATGGCGCTGGTCGAAGCGCTGGTGGCGTCTGGCGAAGTGCATGATCTGGGCATCTATCAGCCAACGCTGGAGGATGTATACGTGCACTTTATCGGCTCCGGCGGTCTAGCTCATCGTGGAGGTACCCAATGAACAGCATTTGGACCATCGCCCGTAAGGAGCTCAGCGACAGCTTCCGAAACCGTTGGTTGATTGCCATCGCCTTGGTGTTCGCCACACTCGCGCTAGGCATCGCCTGGTTTGGCGCAGCCGCCTCTGGCCAGGTGGGTTATGCGTCTACCCCTGCAACGATTGCCAGTCTCGCCAGTTTGGGTATTTTCCTGATCCCGTTGATTGCGTTATTGCTGGCTTATGATGCCATTGTGGGCGAGGAAGAGGGCGGCACGCTGTTACTGCTAATGACCTACCCTCTAAGCCGTGGTCAGCTTCTATTCGGCAAGTTCCTCGGCCATGGGCTCACGCTGGCGTTGGCTACTCTGATTGGCTTTGGCGTGGCTGGCGTGGCCATTGCCTTGCTGGTAGAGGATGTGGCGGTTGGTGCACTCGCCGTTGCCATGCTGCGCTTTATTGTATCTACCACGCTGCTTGGCTGGGGCTTTATTGCATTGGCCTACGTGGTTAGTGTGCGGGTAAGTGAGAAGCCGGTAGCAGCGGGCTTGGCCTTGGCGATTTGGTTCTTTTTTGTGCTGATTTTCGACTTGATGCTGCTGGGCACGTTGGTTGCCAGCCAGGGTGAGTTCAATCCGGATTTGCTGCCCTGGCTCCTGCTGCTCAACCCTACGGATATATACCGCTTGCTGAATATCGTTACATTTAGCGATGGAGCACAGCTTAGTGGCGTTCTCAGTATAGGCGCAGACCTGCCCATTGGTCCATCCGGGCTTTGGTTGGCGTTGGTGCTTTGGTTTGTTGTTCCCTTAACTGGCGCTTGGGCACTTTTTCGCCGCCGTCGTATTTGATCCGGAGATATTGATGAAACCGTTTAGTTTCAAATTCTTGCCTGCCTTGCTGATGTTTGCGGTATTCTTAAGTGGGTGCTCTGGCGAAGCCGAAAAAGTAACCGAAAAGCCGGCTCCGGTACATTTTAAATCTGCCGATGAGTGTCACGTATGTGGCATGGCCGTTACCCGATTCCCCGGGCCGAAAGGCGAAGTGATTACTGAGAAAGAGCAAGCTGTTCACAAATTCTGCTCTACCCGAGATATGTTTGCCTGGGTGTTGCAGCCCGAGAACGTAAAGCGCAAGCACACTCTGTACGTGCACGACATGAGCCAAACCGAATGGGCCAGCCCAGACGATGCCGCCTTGATCGATGCCCGTGAGGCTGTTTACGTGGTTGGTTCTGAGCGCAAAGGCGCCATGGGCCAGACACTGGCATCGTTCTCTGAAGAATCGGCTGCCCGTGACTTCATGATGGAGCATGGTGGTGAGGTTTTGCAGTATGACGCCATCACCCTGGAGCACCTGAACACAGAGATGCCCATGGGTGATATGCATGGGGACATGAGAAACTAGGGCCGGACTTTCCGCCAAAGGGCTCGCCCCACAATCCGAAACTTGTCCCGGGTCTCCATCCGGGCAAGGTTGGTCTTCACAACGCCCTTGGTAAACCGTGTCGGTTTCGAATAATCGATGCGTACATCCACCAGAACAGGCCGCCCGGCCGACGACTTTTGCAGAGCAATCGCCAGGCTTTCAGAAATATCCTGGTTGCCAGCCAACGAAACAAACTCAACGCCACAGGCCTTAGCCAAAGCCTCGTAGTTCAGTGTGCCGAGCACGGTGCAGGTCTTTTGGTTGTATGGGATCTGCTGGGCCTGGGCGATCTGCGACAGCTCGCCATCGTTGAATATAAAAATGATCACGCCCACTTGCAGGCGTGCAGCGGTTACCAGCTCCATGCCCGTCATCAGCAATGCACCGTCGCCCACAATGCCCACTACCTGGCGCTTTGGGTTGGCCAGCTTGGCGCCGATAGCGCCGGGAACACAGTAACCCATGGCATTAAAATCGCTGGGTGACATGTAATTCCGGGCACCTAGTATAGGCATTAACTCTGCGGCCAAAAACGTATGGTTGCCGTCGTCAGCGACAATAATGGCGTCGTCCTGTAGGCGCTCGCGCAGGTTGCTGAAAAACAGCTCTGGGTTCACCCGATCGCCGCTGTCATGATCTCGCCACTCTTTCTTGTATGCGGCTTTGTCTTTAGCAATCTGATCCTGGATACCCGTATTGGTCGGCGTCGATTTCAGTGCCTTTACGGCTTTCAGTAGCGCCGGCACGGTAATTCTGGCGTCGCCTTCAATAGTGTGGCTGGCTGGGTAGTTGGCGCTGAAAACCTCTGGGTTGATGTCTAGGTGAATCAGGCTTTCCGGTGGGTTAATGCCGTAGCTACCGGTGGGGATTTCTGAGAACCGTGTGCCAATTGCCAACAGACAATCCACCCCGGCGAAGGCATTTGCTGCTGCTGGCACCGCATAGTTGCCCATGCCCATTCCGGTATGCAAAGGGTGGTTGCCCGGGAAGGCGCTGAGCC
>JBQCZX010000184.1:0-6786 GCA_052089485.1 Marinobacter sp.
ATGAATGACACTACGTCCTCTGAACCTACGCCAAGCTGGATGAAAGCATTGGCAGTCTGGCGGATGCGCTCACAGAGCTGTCGGTAAGTGTAACACACACCCTGCTCATCCACCTGGCCGGTAGGTAGAAAGCGCAGTGCTGTTGCCTCCGGCCTACGCGCACAGCTCGATTCAATCATGGCGATCGTGCTTTGTGGCAGCTCATAAGATGCCCAAGGGGTTTGCTCGATGGCTTCCACATCGGCCATGGTCCGAATGGGCGGGAACGACGCAGCGGCCTCCAGAAAATCGATTTTCATTATGCTTCTCCAAACGTATCGTGAGTTACTGCGCCAGCTTCATCAGGAATTTCAGTATTCGATCCGTCAGGCTGGTGTAAGGAGGTTTGAGGGGTTTCAATCCATCAAAGAATCCCTGGTAATGAACGGGGCGAAGTTTGGAGAAGGTGATGAACCCTTCATAGCCATGATAATGCCCCATCCCGCTCGCGCCCACGCCACCGAATGGCATATCGTGCTGACCGACGTGCAACAGGCAGTTATTGACCGTTACACCCCCGGAAATGATGTTGTTGATGTAGTAATCCCTCAAGGATGCGTCTTTTGTAAAAGGGTAGAGCGCCAGAGGACGATCCTTACTGTTGATATAGTTCGCCACCTCATTTTTCGTTCGGTAGGTCTTGATAGGCAGCAAAGGGCCAAAAATTTCACGCTGCATAATCAGCATGTCTTCAGTGACATCCAGCACGATGTGCGGCGGGAATTTCCGCAAAGTCGCATCCCCCTCACTACCATTGGCCAGGTTGATAACTTTTGCACCTTTGGCGGCAGCATCCTCCAGGGTTTCCCACAGGCGGCGATACGAAGCTTCATCAATGATAGAGGTGTAATCCGGGCTTCCGAGATCCGGATAACGTTGCTGAACCAACTGTTTCGCGTGCTCAACGAAGGATTGAACCTTCCCTTCCGGTAAAAACAGATAATCCACGGTGGTGCAGATCTGACCGGCGTTCAGCAGTTTCCAGAACATCAGACGGTCCGCCGCCGTGGCAATGGGAAAATCATCCGCCACAATAGCGGGTGATTTCCCTCCGAGCTCCAGAGTCACCGGCGTAAGATTGGCGGCCGCGTTTGCCATGACCGCGCGACCTGTTTGCCCGGAGCCGGTGAACAGCAAATGATCGAACGGCAAAGCAGAAAAGTCAGGCCCGATCTGCACGTCGTCCTCAATAATCGTAAGCTTGTCCGATGAAAAATAGTCCGGGCTGATACGTTTGAGTAACATGGCCATGTTCATTGAACGGTCCGACATTTTCACCATGGCCCGATTGCCAGACGCAAAAATTGACGTCAGCGGCGCAAAGGTCAGATTCGCAGGGAAATTCCAGGGCACGATAACGCCAACAACACCTTGCGGTTGCGGGATTACACGGTTTTTCCCGCCCGGATACAGGCTCATTTTGACGTGCCTGCGTTGTGGCTTCATCCAACGCTTTAACTGTTTGATTGTGTCCTTGATTCCATCGACGGCCATGAATATTTCACAGAAAACCGTTTCGGTATCAGACCGGTTGCCGAAGTCGTCGCTGATGGCCTTAACCATTTCGTCCTGATGATCCAGCATCATTCTGGAAAGAGCCTTCAGATGCTCCAATCGCTCAGCATAGCTCGGGATGGGCGCTGCCAGATACGCACCGCGCTGGGCGTCGAAAGCTGATTTCAGCTCACGAACCCGGATATCCCGGGTCTCAGGGAGTTTCGTATTCATCGCTTGTCTCCGGTCATTTTACATTTTCAGTTTCAGGCACATCAGTCGACCGGGCCAAAATACGCCCCAGTAGATCTCCGCTTTCTTTCATGCCGGAAACCTGGCCGGCCAGGGGCGCTGAAAACTCTACCGGTTGAATCCGAGCTGATCGTTCTTTGTCATAAACTGGCACCTTGGACCAGGCATGCTCTGCCAGGGCCAGAATCGTGAGCGACGGATTAACACCCAGATTTCCGGGGATCAATGAACCATCAATCACCCGCAGGTTTTCATATCCGAACACTTGACCCGTATCGTCAACCACGCCATTTTCTGGACCACTACCAATGCCGACACCGCCCATGATGTGTGCCGTACTCGGAGCTCCCGTCAGTATCTCCGTCGCTACATTTCCAGCATCGCCACCACCTGCTGCGTCTACGTAGTGGCGGGCTGCTTCATGAGCAATAGGGAAATAATTAGTGAGGGGTCGGTCCTGAGAATCCTGGAATAGCGTCCACGCAAACCTGAAAAATTTGTACCAAGGTCGTTTCGATTTGACATGAACAAATGAATCCTTGGTCTGCATGACCAGGAAAATGATGCTGTTCCGTGATTTGCCCACCGGGTTGAGCATACGAAGCGTTTTCAGAGGCTGCTTGATTATGTTTATCAACATACTGGCCGGGCGCGGGATACTTCCCCGTGAGTCAGTCAATGGCACAGCACTCTGAAACGCAAAACTGGCATCGCCGTATCGGGGAAACCGGTTGATCTCTATACGGGTCACATCATCGGGATCGAACATGCTGGTAATGGTCGGTCCCGTGCAGATTTCACCCGGTTTGCCCTGATCATCCGGAAACTTGCAGGTATTGACGATCAGAGTTTCGGAGTTAGTTCTCACCCGGCGCCCGAGTTCCCGGGAGATGTTCGGCAACGTCAGATCGACGTCACGGGCCTTGAGTAGAAACGGGACCGTACCAAACACCCCACCGGATAGAACCACGCCACGAGCTCTCAATTTATAGCGTTTTTTGATCAGTCCAATACTGTTTTGCACCGTCAGCTCATAACCAGCGCTGCCATCTCGCTTCCCCTGATCGTCTGCCAGCGGTTCAATGTGAACAACCTCGCTCTCAGCGCGAATCTCTGCGCCATTCCGCTCGGCAAACCAAAGGTAGTTTTTCTCGAGTGTATTCTTTGCGTTATGCCGACAACCCATGGTGCAGCCCCCGCAAAATATACAACTGTTCCGATCCGGACCGTTTCCCGCAAAGTAAGGATCACCCCGATCCTGACCACTCACGTCGTCCAGATTTTCCGGAAAAAGCACGCCTGTATTGACGGGCTGGTAGGTGTGCTCACGCCCCATACGCCGAGCTGTTTCAGCGAGCGCATAGTCAGCCTCGTTTTCATATTCATTTTTGGCGACACCAATCATACGCTGGGCCAAACCATAGAAGGGCAGCAGTCGCTCCTTCCAATCCGAATACACTCTTGTCCAGGCCTCGGATTCGAAGACTTCATTTTTCGGGATCAGGTGCACATTCGCATAAACCAACGAACCGCCTCCAACACCAACACCGCCGAGCGCCGTGATTTTGTTGGTGAAAGTAATCTGCAGGGAACCCGTCAGGCCAAGCCGCGGTGCCCAGAGAAACTTTTTCAGATTCCAGGAGTTGTTGGAAAAATCCTTATCTTTCCAACGTCGGCCCTTTTCGAGAACCAGCACGCGATGTCCTTTCTCGGTAAGACGCAGCGCGCTGCAGGCTCCGCCAAAACCGGAGCCCACAACGATCTGATCGAAATCGAAGCTTTCAGCCATGTTTGCCACCTGTATCGTTGCATGCGTTCGTTATATTTATGTTCCATATGCTAACGAAAGTGAGCCGGTAGAAATTGATAAGATGCGATAAAAACTTAACATTTCGCGCAAAGTACAGCTGGTGCACACAGGCCCAATGTTACTGCGATGACATTGTTTATTTATTTCCTGTAATAAATTGCAATGGAGTACGACAAAAATACTAATTGCTCAAAATCAATTCGCAAACAATAAAGGTTCCACCATGACCGAATTCTCACGAGCTTCTTCTCTGTTGTTGTTTGACGTGTTTTGCCAAAAAAACGGCCTGAATTATCAATCCATGCTCTCTGAGGCGGGATTGCCAACCGATATTCTGGAGCAACCGGAAAACCTGATCTCGTTCAAGCGGCTGGCGCTGCTGCTCGAAATATGTGCGGAGCGCTCTTGCAACCCGCTGTTTGGCCTGCAGTACGGAACCCATCAGGGCATCGACTGCTTCGGCCCGCTTCTCTACCTGCTGAAGAATGCAAACACGGTTGGGGAATCTCTGAACGAGCTGGTGCAATATTTCCACCTGCATTCCAGCGGCGCTCAGCTCTCTCTCGAAAAGCAGGGTGATCTGGTTGTCCTGGGTTATAACCCGATATCACTTGACAATGTTTCAACCCGACAGGCTTGCGAGCTGGCGATGGGTGTTGGGCGAGTACTCCTGCGCACTTTACTGGGTAGGCACTGGCAACCCCATGGTGTCTATTTTCAGACCTCACCGACAACACCGTCCGTAGCTTACAAGCGCTCACTGGGAGTGGCCCCACAATTTAACAGCACAACTAATGCTTGGGTTTTCAGCGCTCATTTACTCGATTTACCGCTGAGCGAAGCCGATCCAGTGCTGCATTCATTGATGCAGAAACATGTTAGTGACATGGATCAGCTTTCCGTTCAGGAGCTGCCCAGCTACGTGACCCACCTGCTCCGCAGTTTTTTGCCAAACGGTCGGGTCACGCTCGAGCTTATCGCCGACTATATGATGCTCAGCCCCAGATCACTGCAGCGGTATCTGGCTGAACAAAACACCTCATTCCATGAACTTCTGGAGGATACCCGGCGCTCACTGGCAACCCGTTACCTGAAAGAATCCCAGATGAGCCTTACCGAACTGGCTGGCGTGCTGGGCTACTCGGACCTTGCTGCCTTTTCCCGGGCCTTTAACCGATGGTTTGGCATGAGCCCCCGAAAATGGCGCAAGGATCTTGATCTGATGCCGGCCAGAGCGCTAGTCCGTCGCCGAACGATGTATAAGTGGGTTGGAGGCTTAGCCGAATCCGCCAGGGTTTTTTAGCATAACCGCATGTTGAGTGCCTACACTCTGGACTTCAGGCCAATGCCAGTGTCTGCCCCGGTTTACCTGCGCCTTCACCCAAGGGGTGGACAGACAGCCGCAACCAGACAGGAGACTTTATACGGCGGTCCGGCCGGCGCCAACTGCTACCTGAGCGTTAAAAGGCGACCTGCTCCAATTCCTCGAGCGCAGTTTGTAGGCCTACAGCCAACTTCTGGACTTTGGGCACCCTATCCCGACAGGCTACGATACCGAAGTTCAGAAATTCTCCGTGACTGATGCAGGTAAAATTAAGCGGCAGACCCGGCATAATCAGGCTCACCGGATACACATGCAAAAGTTCGGCGCCGCTCAGGTAGCGTGTGTCACGCAGCCCGGGGACGTTGGAGATGGTAGTGTTGAACAGGTGTTGCCCTTCACCTGTCAGCCCCATCATCACCCTTGCAAGGAAAGGGCCCGTCGAAAATGCGGAGTAAAAGTTAACAGCCCCCGGAGTGAGCTTGTTCAACAGTGATTTACCCGCCCGGGTCGATTGCTTTACCGACTCGAGGCGCAAAGCCGGGTCGGCAATATTGGTGCCAAGGCTCCCGAACAGCAGGCTTACCTGATTGCCAATACTGACGTCTCCCGGCTTGCGCGTCGAGACTGGCAACGCCGCAGTTAACGACTCTTCCGGTAGCGCATTGGCATTTAGAAGATACTCGCGCAAAGCCCCACCAGTCATGGCAAGAACCACATCATTGATCGTTGCATCGGCAGATTTTGACAGCGCTTTCAACCGAGCCATTTCGAGGTGCTGGGTTGCCACACGACGGTGAGGACCGATCCTGCCGTTGAGGATGCACTCCGGTGTCGACCGGAATGTCGTCAAGTAATCACTGTTCTTTTTTCGCAGTTTCAGAGACGCGTTTAGGCCTGACTTCAGATCACCAAACGACGGCAGCGATAGCCGCGAAAATGACGGTTGCTCCGGTCTCGCTTCCTGCGCCTCGCATTGAGATCTCGCCCAAAGAGGCGTCGTCAGGCTATTTGCATCTGTGGAAAGGCTGCCGACGACCAGCCGCGTGCCGCTGATACCATCCACGAGCGCGTGATGAATCTTTACGTAGAGGGCAAACCGCTCATCCGATAACCCTTCAATCACATGGCATTCCCACAACGGCTTTCCCAGATCCATAGGCAGCTCATGAATCCAGGCGACCATCTGCCCCAATTCTCGTTCTCCGCCAGGCGCGGGCAAAAACCATTGGCGCAGATGATACTCCAGATCCAGATCGTAGATCTCGCGCGTAGCAGGTCTTAATTGCCATTTCGTGGGGCGGGTCAGCACCTGGTTCCATGGATACACCACCCGGGCTTCCTCCCGCCAACGCCTGACCAGCCTGTTGACGAATGCCTTCCTGTCCTCCTCGTTCAGCCCGGCCGGATAGGAAAACGTCATCAATGCCGCCACATGCATGGGCATATTCTTTCCCTCCAACTGCAGAGAAGCGGCATCCAGCAGAGGCATCGCTTTATGGGTCATATGGCCTCCCGCACCGGAGCTTTGCTGAGGATAGCCTCTTTTTGGGCAACCCCTAGTTTCTGTTCGAGCTCCCTCAGAGAATCTTCCATGCCGACAGCCAGCTTTTGCATGTGAGGGACAGTATCGCGACAGGCCGTAATACCGAGGTTCAAAGTGCCGGCATGACTGTAAAACGTAAAGCTTGCCGCCATGCCGGGAAAAACGATATTGGCGGGATAACAATTCGCCAAACGGGCGCATCGTAGGTACTTTTCTTCCCGGCCACCTGGAACGTTTGACACCACCGTATTGAACAGCGGCTGCGTTTTTCCGGTTACACCAGTCAGCATCCGAACAACGGACGGGACCATACTGATCAGCGAG
>JBQCZX010000185.1:0-6632 GCA_052089485.1 Marinobacter sp.
GCGTTATACATGAGAGGGAACTCAGATGAGCCTGAAAGATCACTTTGAATTGCTGTCCATTTACAACCAATGGATGAATTCAAAAATTTACGAGTCTGCAAGTTCGCTCTCAGCAACAGACTTAACTAAGGATCGTGGGGCCTTTTTTGGCTCCATTCTTGGAACTCTGAATCATATCCTCGTTGGCGACACCATCTGGCTTAAGCGGTTTGCCACCCATCCATCCTGCGTGGGTTCGTTGCAGGAGGTCGCCAACCTTCCAAATCCGACAAGCCTAAGCCAGATAGTGTTTGACGATATTGGTAGCTTATCTGAACACCGGGCTTGGCTTGACCGGCAAATTATCAGTTGGATAGCCGAGCTAACCGAAGGTGATCTGGATTTCGTTCTCAGCTACCACAATACCAAAGGGGTTCCGGCCAGCAAGCGATATTCGAGTCTTGTTCTTCATTTTTTTAACCATCAGACTCACCATCGAGGGCAAGTTTCTGCTTTATTATCACAGGCGGGTGCGGACGTTGGAGTTACTGACCTATTGGCTCTGATTCCGGAGGAAACTCATGTATAACAAGTCGCTGTAGTACGTTCCCGGCCCGAGGGCCGTCCACCGGACGCCACTGTCGTGGCGCCGCTAAGCTCAGCGTTATACGGCAAGGGAGGCTTAAGCAATGCACCAAATCTTGGTATACGCAGATTCGCTGAGTTGGGGCATCATCCCTGACACTCGTGGCCGATTTCGCTTTGATCAAAGGTGGCCGGGAGTTGTGGAGAATACACTGCTCAGTGCGGGTACGTTCGTTCGGGTTATTGAAGACTGTCTCAATGGTCGTCGTACCGTATGGGACGACCCTTTCAAGCCGGGTCGCAACGGACGTGAAGGGCTAGAACAGCGCATAGAGATCAACTCGCCGTTATCATTGGTGATCATGCTATTGGGCACCAATGATTTTCAGTCTATGCACAACTTGACCGCATGGCAGTCTGCACAAGGTTTAAAAGCGCTGGTCGGTGCTATACGGCGTGCTCCCATCGAACCCGGAATGTCAGTACCGGAAATCATGCTTGTGGCGCCTCCCATACTGCAAAAGGCCAGGGGCAATATTGCGCCTAAGTTCGAAGGTGCAGAAGATAAAGCTATGGGTCTGGCTGACGCAATTCAGACCATAGCGGAAGAATGTGGTTGTCATTTTTTCGATGCTGGTTCGGTTACGCCGACAAGCCGTGTCGACGGTGTTCACCTAGACGAAGATCAACATCGCACACTCGGTCTCGCGCTTGCCAAAGTAATCCAGCCGTTGGTCCAGTAGTTTTGCCGTATAACAAGTGCAGGCACGGCGACGCCTACTACATTGCGCCTTCGGCTTCATTTCATAGGCGCGCATGCTGCAAGCGTTATGAGTATCCATGCTCGTGGAAAAAGGAGTCATAAGTGTTTGACGTAAAAGCAACTCAGCATGTTCTCGCGGTCAAGGATCTTGAGACGACCGAGAGCTACTTTCTCGACAAGCTTGGGTTTTCCGTCCGGTTCCGTGTGGACGGCTGGTCGTTCTTGAGTCTCGGCAGTTTTCATATCATGTTGGGGCATTGTCCGGATGAGCTTTTGGCCCGTGATACGCATGACCATTCGTACTTCGCGTATGTGAACTGCGTGGGCATTGACGACCTCTACCGCGACTATCAGCAACGCGGTGCTGAGATTTTCCAGGCAATATCGGATAAACCTTGGGGCTTACGTGAGTTTGGTGTAGCAACACCAGACGGTCATCGAATCATGTTCGGAGAAGATATTGAGCCATCCGGGAACTCATAACCAGGCGGTCAACCGGACACCAAAAGCTTACTGCTTTTGGTTCCCTTCGCTGGCGCTCCGGTGCCGGTTACCTAAGCGTTATGTGGTGCCGACCATGCTACAATCACGGGCTTTGTACAATGCTTAATCGCGAGTAGCCAGGACGCTACTTATCAAAGAAAGGAACTCTCACCATGAGCAATCTGATTGCCGCCTGCGTCGGCGATAAGCACGTTTGTCCGATCAAGGGGCATGGCTCCTCCCCCATCATGCCAAACGGCTCCAGCATCCTTGTTGGAGGTAAACCCATTGCCCGGGTTGGCGATGTCACCGGCTGCGGTGCTGTCATTACCTAAGGCTACCCGCTGGCGCTGGCCGACGGTATGCCAGTGGCGTATCTTGGCAGCCCCACCAGTCATGGCGGCTCCATTGTCAGCGGTAACCCACGAGTGATTTTGGGTGTTGCCACCAATACCGCTCCGGTTGTGGAT
Organism: Marinobacter sp.; assembly: GCA_052089485.1. Classification (GTDB taxonomy): domain Bacteria; phylum Pseudomonadota; class Gammaproteobacteria; order Pseudomonadales; family Oleiphilaceae; genus Marinobacter. Next base: position 2,281 of record JBQCZX010000185.1, read on the forward strand.
TTTGCAATGGCGGGTGCGCTGGATGACAACGGCCAGCTTACCCCTGTCGCCAAAGAGTTACTGGATAAAGATCCGCAGGAATTTGTGCGCCGAGCTGCCCAGAAAGGAGCGTTGATTGATAAAGGCTTGCCGGACGAATCACCGGAAGACTCCCCCGCAGAAGAAGACCGCCCAAGAGTCCGGGTAGAAGCTGGCATCTTTTTCGATGGCACAGGTAATAATCGCGGCAACACCCGTGCTTACGAGCAGGAGCTGGATAAATGCCTGACAGCCAATGCCGCCGGAGCCATATCGGAAGATGAATGCAGCAGTGAGCTGTCGCAATTGATGGAAGGAAGTTATCTCAATGCCGAAACCAACGTATCAAAGCTGGAGACGCTTTACTTCAAGGGCGCCATAGAGCAAGATGGTTCCCCGACCCATCGGCTGTCCGTTTATGTCTCTGGAGTGGGTACCAAGTTCGGTGAGCCCGACGATGGTTTGAGTATGGGGTTAGGTCTTGGGGAACAGGGCATCCTCAGAAAAGTGGAGGAAGGTGCCTCAGACTTCGTAGTACAACTGACTCGCTCTGTTTACGAGCCAATAGATGAGCTTGTTCTGGATGTCTTTGGTTTTAGCCGGGGCGCGGCAACAGCGCGACATTTTGTCAGCCGAGAGGTATACGACACCACGGGCTCGTTATACGGTGAGTACAAAGGGGCATTGGTCAGAGCTTTCGAGCGCGAGGGTATCCCATGGCCCAAGAAAGTGACAGTTCGGTTCCTGGGGTTGTTCGACACCGTTGCCGGAGTTGCCGATGTGGGCAATCTGGATTTTTCCGCTCACGACGGAAAAACGGGGCGTATCAACGTCAACGTAAAACCGGCACATGTTCAGCGGGTCGTCCAACTTGTTGCGAGGGATGAGCGCCGGCACAACTTCTCGTTAAACAGCCTTCGAGACGAGTCAGGCAATTTGCCTGAGCATTTCAGCGAGTGGGCTCTACCGGGCGTTCACTCGGATATTGGAGGGGGATATCCAGATAGCTTTCACGAGCGAATTGATGTTCGGCCTCCCGAAGTGATCACGGGTAAAGACCGCCGGGATCCCGAGGCCAGTTTTGAGTTTTCCCGGATGCTGCAACAACGAGCCCTGATCAAAGCCGAGGGCTGGATCGGATCGCACAATCCATTGGCGACCCTGGAAATCGAACAGAAGCGCCTTCCCATGCTGCCCACTCAGCCGAGCCTGAGCGGAAATAACGTCGCTTTGCACCTCTGGCTTGATCGGGAGGTTCGGGGCGAATACTCCAGAATTCCCTTGTACCTGATTCACAAGCTGGCTCTCGATGCTGGTGTGCCATTTGAACCAATTCCTACAGACAATCCCCAGTTTGCACTACCCAACGAGCTAATGAACGTTGCCCGAAATCTTGCTGCTCACGTCTGGCATGGTCAAGAGCTGCTGCTGTCACCCGAGTCAAAAGCCCTACTCAAACAACGATACATCCATCATTCTGACCATTATCTGGAAATGGGACCGTTATACCCTTTCAGGCCTGCAAAGGGTGGCCGTCGGGCTGTCCACCCGAATAAAAGCGAGTGAATAAATGGAGACTTCTATGAGTATCAAGGGTTGGGTGGTCAGTCTCTGTATTCTTGTACTGGTCGGGTGTTCTGAACCAACGGAATCAGAAGGACAAAAATATGGTCCCAATGGAACCCACCGAAGTATTGGCGTGGTGTGTAGTGGTCAACTAAATTTGGTCACCGGTTAAGAGGCAAGTTGATACCTTGCCTCAGTTGCAGCAGGCGTCAGCCCGCCATTAAAGGTGTGGGGCCTGATTAAGCTGTAATAGCCTGTAATATATCGTGCTACCACTGCCCGTGCTTCTTGCAGTGAAGAGAAGCCTGTTTCTGGTACCCACTCCGTTTTTAGGCTTCTAAAAAACCGCTCCGTTGGCGCATTGTCCCAACAATTTCCTCGCCGACTCATGCTCTGTTTTATACGGTAACGCCACAACGTTTGCCGGAACTTCACGCTGGTATAATGGCAGCCTTGATCAGAGTGGAACATTAGGCCTTCAGGCTGCCCTCGCGCCTGATAAGCCAAGCGCAGGGCTTTTGCGGTGAGCTCACTGTCAGGCGACGTCGACATGGCCCAGCCAACGACCTGTCTTGCGTACAGATCAAGAACAACTGCCAAATAAACCCAACGACTACCAGCCCAGATATACGTCACATCGCCACACCAAACCTGATTTGGGCGATCGGGTGAGAACTGCCGATCGAGAAGGTTTGGTGCTGCGGTGTGAACATTACCGGCCTTTTTATAACGGTGTTTAGGTTGCTGGCAGCTCACCAGTTGCAACTCCTGCATGCGCTTCTTGGCGATGTAACGAGACATAGGTAGACCGGCTGTCGTTGAGGCAGTGGCAATGGTTCTAGCGCCTGCTGAACCCTTACTGGTTTTATGGATGCGCTTTACCATTGCCCGCTGCTTCAACCGCTCGGGACTGACTGTCTTGTTGCGGCGATCCCAATAATTGAAACTACTTCGGTGCACGCCTAAGACACGGCATAGGTCACTCACTGCATGGGCTCTCTTAAACTCTTTGACTAGCGAAAACCGTTCACGCTGTCGGAGATGAAAAGAGCCGAAGCCTTTTTTAATATGTCTTTCTCGACCTCTAAGCGCTTAACCTGACGCTTCAGTTCAGCAATCTCGCGCTGTTCATCTGTGAGTGGCTGACCTGGCAAAGCCTGGCCCGCACGCTCGCTTTTCAGTTTTCGAACCCATTTGTCGAGCGTGGACTTTCCAACACCCATGGCTTGCGCAGCTTCTCGAACGGAATAACCCTGGTCGATCACCAATAGGGCACACTCGACTTTAAACTCAGGGCTAGAACGAGGTCTTACTTTTCTGGTCATTATTGAATCACTGGTCATGTTTGAGTGCATTTTAGCACCTCCAATCACGTGACCAAATCCACTATGCCACTACAGTGGCGCCGAAACACTACGATGTCTGGGTGGATAAGTTTTTCATCGAATCCCTTTCGGAAGACATTGGGTGGCGGGCACCTATTGGTATCGTGTCCTGTTGCTGGGACAAACCATTTGGGGCAATGGCGGATTGGCAAACCATGCCAGAGGTCTTTTTAATTCGTTGGTTCTCGTTCGCGGAGCAGCAATCCTATGAGGCTTTGATCCGGCTGGAAAACCCAGATGAAATCGAGGAAAAAATGAAGGAGACTGCCCCCTTTGAAGCCTATGGCAAGATAGTAGAGCGTCCGCGAGACGTTTTGGTTCTTGGCTTGGCCCCAGGGGGAACGGCTGTAGTATGGATTATGAACCGGCATGAGAATGCGATCGAAGTTGGGCGGTATCAAGGGAAAAAAATAGAAACCCATCCAGAACACTATCGAGAGATCACGGAGCGCTACAATCGCGATCATGGTCAGTTTTTACAGGAAAATGGCATTCAACTTGAAGGCTGGTAACCTGAAGCATCTGCAGGTTGGGGGTAAGCCACCACATAACCAAGCCGTGCACCGGATGCCAAAACCTCCGCTTCGCTCCGGCTTTGTCACCGGTGACGGCGGGCGTTATGGTCGTTAACTAAGGAGAATATTTTGAACACGGAAGTGGTTTGTAGATCTATAGATGAAGTACGCGCAAATGTTGATTCGATCGATAGGGAAATTGTTGAGCTACTTGCCAAGCGTGGTGGTTTCGTTAAACAGGCTGCGCGCTTTAAAAAGACCACTGATGACGTGAAAGCGCCTCAGCGAGTTGAGCAAGTTATTACTAAAGTCAGAACGCTTGCGGCAGAGGTTGGTGGCAATCCCGAAGTCACAGAATCGGTCTATCGGGCCATGATTTCAGCATTCATTTCTGCCGAGTTGCAGGAACATGCTGACCTTGCCAGTAGCCGCTAAATACCATAACAAACCGCAGCAGTACACGGCCGATGGCCGCCGGACGCCCTTTACATTGCGGCTTCGCCTTCATTTCAAGGTCGCCGCTAAGCTCAGCGTTAAATGCCGGTGACCGCGAAATCGAGAGCGCCTACAATTTGATCCCGAAAATGGGTCAATGAGCCGACCACGTTTTTGAGCTGCTTTGTGGAAATCGAAGAAATTTGAGGTGCCAGCAACAGGAGTTTCTCGTCCTCGAAGTCGATTTCGGGAGTAAGGCTTTGCATCGCGTTATCTCCAAATGACGAGCGCTTGCCAAGCGGAATCACGATGCGTGTTGCCAGCTCTGACAGGTGCGGGCTTTGGATATCTACCAAGTAAGGATAAAACGATTTGCTGGTTCTGCTTGGGTTGGCATAGACATCGAACTGGGCCATCAAAACTCCCGGAATTC
>JBQCZX010000186.1:0-6619 GCA_052089485.1 Marinobacter sp.
TCTTTGGAATTTTCCGGGCAAGCGGCTGAATGTTAATAGACACAAGCTTGTCCACCGCAGAACTCATTTGGCTCCGAGAGGTGAACGGGCCCACATTCACGCGGTACCACACAGAGCCGCTATCCAGCTCGATATTCTGTACCGAGGCTCTAAGGCCCATGAAGGCGATCTGCGCGCGCTGCCGCTCGGCGTCTTGTTTAGTGCGGAAGGAGCCAGACTGCACTATGTAGTCGTAGGTCTGCTTCGCTGGGCCTGGGGTGTACTCGTCCACCTTCGGGGGAATAACTTCCGATTCCGGTAGCATGTCGTAAAATCGGAAAGCCTGTTTCTTTTCTTGTGGCTTAGTGATTGCAGCAGCTGGTTGCCGGGTTGTTTTATCGACAACCGGCTGGGGCCCGGCGCTGGGAGGGACAGAGTTTAAATAAACAATAAATCCGATAAACCCGCCGACCGTGGCCAGCGACAGAATCCATTTAAAGGATAGCCCTCCACGCTGGGAGCGAGCCGGCGCTGCAGGCTTAGTGCGCTTTTTAGGGGCGCGCGCAGCCTTGCTCGGCTTTCTCTTTGACGTGGTGGACGGTGTGACCGATCGTTTCTTGCGGGCGTAATCTTGAGCCATTATTGCTTCTTACATCTCTTCTGGTGCGCTGACGCTCAACAGGCCAAGCCCGTTTTCGATTACTTGGCGTACAGCAAGGTAAAGACTTACACGGGCATCACGTACGGCTGTGTCTTCAATCAGCACTTTGTGGGCGTTGTAGTAGGTGTGGAACTGCCCAGCCAAATCCCTCAGGTAGTGCGTAAGGTGATGTGGCTCGCGCTGGGCAGCCGAGTTGGCGATCAGTTCCGGGTATTTTGCCAGTTGGTTTGCCAGCTCTTTTTCTTCATCAAGAGTGAGCAATGACAGGTCGCCTACGCACTCATTGAGTCCGCGCTCAACACCTTCTGTTGCCAGCTTTCGCAGCACGCTGCAAATACGAGCATGGGCATACTGAATGTAATACACCGGGTTTTCATTGGTCTGGGAGCGGGCCAGGTCGATATCGAAGGTCAATTGGGAATCGACGCGCCGTGCCGCCAGGAAAAAGCGGGTAGCGTCTCGGCCAACTTCGTCGATCAAGTCCCGAATGGTTACGTAACTACCGGCGCGCTTGGAGATTTTCACTTCCTGGCCAGAGCGGGTAACCATAACCATTTGATGCAGAACGTAATCCGGCCACCCCTGGGGGATACCCGCGTTTAGTGCCTGTAACCCTGCACGAACTCGTGTAATGGTGGAGTGGTGGTCGGCACCTTGCTCGTTGATTACCGTGCTGAAACCGCGCTCCCATTTGTCCAGGTGGTAGGCCACGTCTGGTAGGAAATAGGTGTAACCGCCGTCCTGTTTGCGCATCACGCGGTCTTTATCATCGCCGAACTCTGTGGTTTTCAGCCACATGGCGCCACCGTCTTCATAGGTATAACCATTGTCCTGAAGGCGTTCGACCGTAGCTTCTACCTTGCCGTCTTGATACAGAGACGATTCCAGGAAATACACATCAAACTGCACGCCGAATGCTTTCAAGTCCAGATCCTGCTCCCGCCGCAGGTAAGCCACCGCAAACTCTTGAATGGCGGCGCGGTCCTCAGGGTCGGCGCTGGCCGTCACTGCGCGGTCATCCGCCGTTACTGTGCCACCAGCCAGGTAAGCGTTGGCAACATCGGTAATGTAGTCGCCGCGGTAACCGTTTTCTGGCCAGCTTTCGTGTTCGGGCGTCAGGCCTTTCACGCGAGCCTGTACTGAGAGCGCGAGATTGTTGATCTGAGCGCCCGCATCGTTGTAGTAAAACTCGCGGGTAACGTTATAACCGTTTGCCTCCAGTAGACGACAAAGGCAATCGCCAATGGCCGCGCCCCGGCCATGACCAACATGCAGCGGGCCAGTGGGGTTGGCAGAAACAAACTCCACCTGAACTTTTTCGCCCTTACCGTTGCTGTTTCTGCCGAACTGACCGGCTTCATCCAGAATCGTATTGACGATCTCAAACGCGCTGGAGGTGCTCATGAAAAAGTTGATAAAGCCCGGGCCGGCAATTTCCACTTTCTCCACAGCGCCGCTCTCAGGCAGTTTCTCAATCAGCATCTCAGCCAGCTTGCGGGGCGCACAACCCGCCGTTTTGGCGGCGACCAGTGCAATGTTGCAGGCATAGTCACCGTGGGACTTATCCTTGGTGTTGCCCACTTGCGGCGTGTAGGTCTGGTCGGCAGGTAACGTGCCTTCAGATTGAAGGGCTGCCAGTGCAGACTGGAGCAGATCGGAAACGGTCTCTTTCATGCTGTTGAGTGGCTCGGGTTGCAAAAATGAGGAGGCGGTAAGCAAACGCGCCCACCGGAAAGTCGATGGGCGCCATTATCGCGGAAACTCGTTTTGTAAGCAAAAAGCCCGACGCTTGTCCGGGCTTTTTGGTGGTCATGTTAATCTATCGGCACTCGCTCACAGTATTGTATTTACTCTTGTCTCCTCCAGGAGGAGCGCTGGCGTTTAAGTCTTCTGCCGAGCATGGTAAACGATAGTCAGCGCTGGCATACGACGAGAAACCCGATACGGCTGAGGTCGCTGTCAACCGAACGTCTACCCAGTTGCACTCTCCTTTAGGGTAGAGAACGTTAAACTGCAGAGAGCCGTTGTTGTCGGTTTGCACAGTTGATGGGACGCTTGCGGGATTGGCTATTTGAATACCATTGTCGGCGTCCGAAAACTCTGTATCACATGTGGCTTTAGTAGTTTGGACCCATTTTGGATCAGCATCTTCGTCTTTCAGGTAAGAGCCTTGGCTGAACCTCAAAGGAATAACGCTCAGCTCAACGGTTTGATTGACCGATGGATTACCATTCGCGTCAGTTACAAGAATACCCCAGGGCTGCTCATAGAATGTTTCGTTCTTCTCGAAGATTTCATTACCCGTGCCGACCGTAATCGTCAAAGCCTTGCCGGCAACCGTAAGCTTCTCAGTATCAGAAATCGTTGAGCCATTGTCTTTTTCTGCTATGGCTGTGACTGTTATATCTTGCCGTTCGCTTGTGCCGTCGCTTGACTGGTAGGTGGTTGAGGCACGACCTTGACTGTCAGTGATTGCAGAGCCGGGCGAAAGTGTTCCGTTGGTAATATCGCTCAAATTAAAGGTGACGCGAGCATTTTTGACCTTGTTACCGCTGTTGTCTTTTATGGTCGCAACAAGCGTTGTCTGGTCGTTAATGCTTATCTGGGTGCGTGTTGCTCGCAGCGCAATTGTCTCTGGTGCCAGTGCGACAAACTCAATGCTACGCTGGGTTGATATCCCAGGTTTCCCTGAGCTGTCAATTTCTGTCGCAGTAATCAACGCCTGCCCGGCGTTGTTCGATTTGATTTGCACGGTTGCCTTCCCCGAAGCATTCGTTGAAACCTTCTGAAATGTACCGTCGTTTGCAAATGTACCTCGGGTAGTTGAAAACTCGATATCTCCCCCATCCACGGCGTTTCCACTTTGGTTCCAGGCAATTGTTACTGTTCCTGTAATTGGGTTGTCCTGATCATCGAGTCCGATTTCGATTTCCTTGCCTTGTGTGGGAGTTTCGAACTTGAAGCTATCTTCAGAGATTGTTACAACGCTCCTCGTGCTGACCCTGCCGCTGTCCTCATATGCGCTAACGGCAATAGTATCAGTGCCTTCGTTATTTGCATTCAAAGTAAAGTTGATAGCCCCAGATCCATTAGTGCTCAAGGAAGACGCTTGTATCTGGTTGTTGCCTGAGCTTGTGACTGAAATTTCTTCGCCAGCTATACCGTTACCTGCAGAGTCGGTTAGCTGAACAAAGTAGTTGGCGACATCCTGGTTGGCTACTACTGTAGGCCCGCTAATGCTGATAGAAGTGCCTGTAACGGCAACGCCTATGGTGCTAGAAGCCGACCCTGACTCAGCAGTCACGTTGACTGTTCTGTTTCTTGGGTCGCCTTGTGAGGTCAGTATGGCTTGGGCGCTGCCAGATTCGTTAGTGGCTGAATCGAGTTGTTGTAGAAAGGCGTTCTGGTCAGCGGAGAAGGTGACTGGGGCATCCGAAAGCAAAACTCCGCCAGAGCCTCTGACTAGCGCGCTGATAGTGGCTCTGCTTTTCCCAGCTGTATCTATTGAGGGAATATCTGTAAGCAACCGAATAGAGCTTGCCTGTGCGGCTTGGCCCGAGTTATCTCCGCTATCATTGTCTGATCCGTTTGTATCATTGCCTGATCCATTCGTATTGTTTCCTCCGGCCAGAGGTGTTGAGCCATCATCCCCACCGCAGGCGGCAAGCATGAAGGCCAGCGACAACGCCGACGCACGAGCAAGAAATTTCCCTGACATTATTTTTTTCTCCAGTTTCCATTACAGCAAGAGCCCCTGAATGCTTCTCCCGTGCGTAATCGCAGCAAGCTATGGCACATTGACAGGTATGTATGTTTGATTTGCGGAAAATCATAGCATAGGTGTTGGCCGTAAAATGCTGATTAGTATTCATTTTTGCAATTGTTTGTAACACTGCGTAGCCCGCTGGATTCGGGCGGTTTAGCCGGTTTCCTGGGGGTCCACATCGATCATCCATTTTGCGCCTTTGGGGGCTCTTTCTTGCTCGAGTGTTTGGCAAATGCCGGTCAGTAGTTTGTTGAGCCTTAGGCGATTGCTGGTGTTCAGCACCAGCTGCGCTCGGTGCCTGTCGGCTCGGCGTGCGATCAATGCGGGCAGTGGGCCCCAGGTCTCGATGCCAGGCGCGTGGGTGAGTGGTTTTATTCGATCCAATATCTGCAGGCTCTGTTCCATGGTGTCTGCCTCGGCCCGGAAGATCGCCATGGCGCGAAAGGGCGGGAACTGGCCCGCTTCGCGTTCCTCAAGAAGCTGGTCCGCCATATCCAGATAGCGGCCGTTGCACAGTGTTCGGAGCAGGGGGTGGTCGCTGTGGCAGGTTTGTACAACCACGTTGCCCGTTTTGGTGCCACGCCCGGCTCGCCCACTCACTTGCAGCAATATTTGGAGCAGTTGCTCCGGCGCTCGGAAGTCGACGCTGAATAGCCCCCCGTCGGCATTAATAACAATTACCAGGGTCACATTCGGGAAGTCATGGCCCTTGGCCAGCATTTGGGTGCCAACAAGAATGCAGGGCTTGCCAGTGTTTACCTGCTTTAAGATGTTTTGGATGCTGCCTTTGCGTTGCGTGCTGTCCCGATCAACACGAACAATAGGGGTATCCGGAAAGTTGGCTGCGAGAATGTCTTCCGTTTGTTCTGTACCTTGGCCTACGGGCTTAAACGCTTCGCTTTTGCATTTTGGGCAGGTTTCAGTAGCTGGGGCCTGGTAGTCGCAGTGGTGGCACCGCATCGCCCGGTCACGCCGGTGATAAGTCAGCCGCGTGTCACAGCGCGGGCACTCAACCATGTGGCCGCAGTCGAAACACATCATCACCGGCGCAAAACCACGGCGGTTTACGAATACAAGTGCTTGATTGCCGCTGTCCAGAGTCTGTTGGAGCGCTTTTAGCGCGGGGCGGGAGAGCCCGCCTTCAAGCGGTCGGCTGCGTATGTCCAGGAGGCTGATCGAAGGTGGTCGGGCATTTCCTGCGCGCTCTTCAAGCCTTATAAGCCTGTATTTACCGCCAAGGGCGTTGTGGTAGGACTCCAGAGAAGGTGTCGCAGAGCCCAGAATAACCGGGCAGCGGTTCAGGTGAGCGCGATAAACAGCCAGGTCCCGCCCTGAGTAGCGAAAGCCTTCACCTTGTTTGTAAGAGCTGTCGTGCTCTTCATCTACGATCAGGGTTCTCAGGCAGGTAAATGGAAGTAGTACCGCTGAGCGAGTGCCGATGAGAATGACCGGCTCTGCGTTTCGAATTTTCAACCAGGCGCTAAGGCGCTCGCTGTCGTTCAGTGCAGAATGCCACACCAGGATGCGCTCGCCGAAATAACGCTGGAACCGGGCAACGGTTTGCGGTGTAAGGTTTATTTCTGGAACCAGCACCAATGCCTGATCCTTGGAGGTCAGGTTCTGTTTTAGATAGTGCAGATAAATCTCTGTTTTGCCGCTGCCGGTAATGCCGTATAAAAGGGAGGCGCTAAAGCCGTCCTTGGGGGGCGGGAGTTGGGAGGCCGCTTCGTGTTGTGCCGCCGATAGTTCAGGAGCCGCTACGGTTTCATTGTATTTCTGGCTTTGGGTGCTTTCCTCCGGGGGCGTTACTGCGCGGATCAATTCCTTGTTGCTTAGCGTTTTCAGCTGTGCGCGAGTGAAGCCTGCTCTAATAATACTGCTGCCTTTTGCACCCGACTTATGTTGGGCGATCCAGTCCAACAGGTTTTTCTGTTTATGAGCGTTTGCAGGCAATGTCGCGCTGCTACCGCAGGCCTGCCACCAGTCTTCGCTTTTTTCGATGGCTGGCCGGCCCCGCCGCAGTGCGGGGGGGAGGGCTGTGAACAGGCATTCGCCCAGCGGATGCTGGTAATAGTCGCTAGCCCAGTTCAAAAGCCGAAAGGTTTCTTTGGGTAGGGCCGGCCAATCTTCCAGAGCATTGTGGACCGGTTTGAGGGTGATGCCTTCGGGTGGGGTGATGTCAGTTTCCACAACCAGGCCGATGGCTTGCTGAC
>JBQCZX010000187.1:0-6572 GCA_052089485.1 Marinobacter sp.
AGATGAGGCAAGCGCTGTCACTTTGAACGCCTTCGGGTTTGAAGAGCCAGACCAGCCGTACGATGTGATTATCAACGGCACCAGCGCCAGCTTGCAGGGGGATTTACCACCCCTTTGCACAAATGTGATCACGGCCGCCACAGTGGTGTACGACATGATGTACTCTTCACAAACAACGCCATTTAACCAGTGGGCTCTGGATAATGGAGCCGTGCGGGTATTTGATGGCCTGGGTATGTTGATTGAACAGGCGGCCGAATCCTTTCGGGTGTGGCGGGGCGTCCGCCCAGAAACGGCAGCCGTTATTGATGCGATGCGCAACGACTGAGGCAATGACACAGTCGTTGCGCCGCAGCAGGCCAGTCTCAGAGACACCAATCCGTAAGGGACCATCCATTAGGGACTATCCATAAGGGCTATGCATGGACATTCTTACCCTCGTAGGGCTTGTCGCCGGTATTTTGATTGTTATTTTGGCGATGCTGGCAAATGCTTCGTTTCTAACCTTTCTCAACCTCCCCGGTCTGGCCCTTGTTTTAGGCGGCACCTTTGCGGTCACACTCATAAAGTTCCGCCTGTCCTCTGTTACCAGCGCTTTTCGCCTGGCTATGAGTTCCGCATTTACCGATAAGGTCGACCGGCCAGCGGAGCTTATCCGTGAGGCGGGGGCGCTTGCGTTGGTGGTGCGCAAAGAGGGGGTGCTGGGGCTGGAAAACCACCAAACCAGCAACGAGTTCCTGCAGAAAGCTATTAATTTGTGTGTAGATGGCCACCCGCCTGAACTGGTTGAAGAAGCCCTGGCTCAGGAATCTCAGCAAATGGCTGAGCGCTATGAAGTGGCTGAACGGGTATTTCGAGGCATTGGCGAGTCTGCGCCGGCAATAGGCATGCTGGGTACTTTGGTGGGCTTGGTGCAGATGCTTAACTCGCTGGATGATCCCTCCTCCATCGGCCCGGCTATGGCTGTTGCCTTGCTAACAACACTCTACGGCGCGTTTATTGCGCAATTGATTGCGCTGCCTCTGGCCGACAAGCTCCAGCTAAAAGCAGAGGATGAAAACCGCAATCAGGTACTGATCGTTACCTCCATCCGCAACATTATGCGCGGTGAAAATCCCCGAGTGATGACCGAAATGCTCTCGTCATTTGTAACGCCGGATCAGCGCACAGGGCTGACGCCGGAGCGGGAGGTCTGAGGTTTTGCAGCACATCCGCACAAACAGAAAGCCCCGGCAGAAGAACCAGACGCCCGCGTGGATTGTGACCTTTGCCGATCTCGCTACGTTGCTGCTGACGTTTTTTATTCTGCTGCTGTCTTTCGCGGAAATGGACATCGAAAAATACAAAGCAATGGCCAACTCCATGTCCGTGGCGTTCGGCTCCGCCAACGTATTGGATGATAGCGTTGGCGGCTCGCCGATTACCCTGGTGGAATCAGACACAGTCTCCCTGCCCGAGCCTACCGAGACACAAACCCGAGAGCCGGAATTCATTGATGAGCGAGCACCAGAAACGGCGACCACCGTAATTTCTGGCGGTGTATTGGATCTGGCTAGCCGAATGATCCGCGAGTTGGAAAACCAAGTGGCTTCCGGCGACCTGAGTGTTAATTACGATCAAAACAAAGTGGTTATCCGGTTCTCCGAAGAAGCCACTTTCCGTTCTGGCGAGGCGTCAATCAAACCGGAAATGATCCCCATTATCGAACGGGTGGTAGGTGTACTGGCTGGCTGCACCGGCGACGTATTGGTCTCTGGCTACACTGACGACCGCCCTATCTCCAGCAGCCGATACCGCTCTAACTGGGATCTTTCCGCTGCCCGTGCAGTATCGGTAGTGCACGAACTTGTCCTGAGCCGAAAGGTACCCGCCGAGCGTGTCGTCGCCGCCGGCCGTGCGGAAACCAACGCCCTGGCTCCAAACGATACCCCTGAAAACCGTGCGCTGAACCGCCGGGTAGAAATTGCTATTCGCGATCCCAAGTGCGACGAATCCATCGCTACGGGAGACCTGCCGGTGGACATACTGCCCTGAGTACAACATTAACGAATGAGGGAAAGGCGGTATGAGTGGACCAGATAAACCTGAAATGCCCGCCTTCAAAGACTGCCAAAGTGCCGGTGCAGAAATGGCCGGAACGAGTTCATGGGTGCGCCCGCTGTTTGCAGGTCGGGTCTGGTGCCGAGCTGGAATCCGGGCAGTTCATCGGATAGAAACGGTTCAACCAGCGCGGGATCGCCACTGATTATGTGGACGATGACATCCCGGCTGGCGTTCTCGCCGGTTATCAGCGGGGCGGGTTGGTGATCGCCAAGGATGATCATCAGTGAGTTCTCTTCTACGTACCTGGCTGCAAAACCACTGGCAACGGCCAGGGTATAGTCTATTGCCTTGGCATAGTGGTCACGGACGCGGTCCGCATCCTGCCAAAGCGATACAGGTGTTTCCCCCGCCCCCTTCCAGCGCTCAAATTCCTGCCCGTTGCCAATGCCTTCCCAATCCTCAAGAACCGGCAGAGTCGGAACCCATGGCGCATGGCTACTGATCAGCGCCAGCTCGGCGAACAGTGGTTCAGGCGTCTCCTCGCGCAGTTCCTGAAACCAGCGCCAGGTATACTGATCCGGCATGGTTACCCAATTGAAGGAAGGCCCCTGATAATCCATATTGTCATAATCGTAAATGTGTTCGTACCTGAGTAGTTGGCCTTCGGGCCAGGCTTGGGTAATAGCCGGCATCACCGCCATCGTCTTATGACCTGTGTGGCGAAAGTCGTCGATCAGGGTGGGGTAGTTGCTGCTGAGGAGAGTCTCGTAGGCGAGTTGGTTATGAACCGATTGCCCACTGAGCACCGAGAGGCGCCCAAGCCAGGATTGTCCGCCTTGGATAGGCGATTGCAGCCTCCCTGTTACGACCGTCAGGCCTGCCGAGTCCAGTTCCTGGGCCATTGATTCCAGGCGTTGATCAATCATTACGCGGTAGCGATCGTCTGTCAGAGTGGATATGCCATAGGATTCAAGAAAGCCGAGGATCACATCTTTACCGGCCAGCGAGGTTAGCGGTTGCGGGTGTTGGCCGGCCTTCGGTTGATTCCGGAGTTGCTCGGCAAAAGCCCCGGTCGCCTGGTGGGTATGGGTCACCAGAGAAGCCTGATTGGCCACGAATGCCAACGCTGGACTTCCGACAAGTGACGTTGCGGTGCCTGCAACTGCCAGCCCGGCTATTAACAGCAGAGGTTTACCAACATTTCTCGGGGAGTGATGTCGAAGACGTTCCAGGCTTAAACGAAATAACCAGCCCACGCCGGCCAGAAGGCCCACCAGCAGCAAAATAGCCAGTGCCGCCATCACCCCACCCAAGTTACTCTTCAAAAGGTTCCAGCCGGCACCCAGCAGGCCGGCTTCCAGATATAGGTTTAGGCCCCGTCCCAAGCTTTCACGAAGTAGGGCGTCCACCAGAACCAGAAATGCCAATGTGCTGTAAATGACAGCCAGGATCGTTGTGGCACTGTTAAGTCGATAACGATCGGGCAACAGATACACAAGTCCCCAAAGACCGACTGCCTCAATCGACAGCCATGGCATGGAGCCCGGCAAGGCCAGGGCCGGAATTAAAAACAAACTGTTTAGAAGCAGTAGCCAAAGCAACAACATAACGCGTGATCTCTCGTATGGCTCTCGATCGCAGAACATACGGCGCCAGTCTGCTACTCAGACCACTGTCTTACTTCTGGATAAGGTACTCATCTTTTAACCGGACGTAATTTGCGGCGGTGTAAACGAAAAAGCCGCGTTCCTCCTCTGACAATGCTCTTGCCTTTTTGCAGGGAGAACCAACGTAAAGGTGACCAGATTCCAGAGTCTTACCCGGCGGCACAAGACAGCCCGCCGCAACGATTACCTCATCCTCCACCACCGCACCGTCCATAATGATGCACCCCATGCCTACCAGCACACGACTGCCAATGGTGCAGCCGTGCAACAGGGCTTTATGGCCCACGGTGACATCATCGCCAATAATCAGCGGATAGCCCCCCGGGTTATAATCGCTGGCATGGGTGATATGCAGCACCGAGCCGTCCTGAATGCTGCAGCGATCGCCAATACGGATTTTGTGCATGTCGCCACGCACCACCGTCATCGGCCAGATGGAACAATCGTCACCGGTTTTAACATCACCGATCACCACGGCACTGGCGTCCACCAGAGCGCGTTCTCCGAAACTTGGCGTGGTACCCTTGTGAGATCGTACATTCGTCATTACATATACCTTATGTTGCATGTACCTGACATTTTAACAGCTGAGAAGGGGATCCATGAATAACCCGTTACTGACTGATGATTTGCTGCCAAAATTTGAACATGTGCGCACCGAGCACATGGAAACGGCGATTGACCAGATTCTCAGCGAAAACCGCGTGAAAATTGGAAGTCTGGCCCAGAACGAAGACCCTGACTGGGACACCCTCGCGCAACCCATGCAGGCGCTTGAAGACAAACTCAATAACGCTTGGTCCGTCATTTCACACCTTAACGGCGTGATGAACAACGACGACCTGCGCAAAGTCTATAAAAACTGCCTGGAAAAGCTCACTGAATACAGCACCGAACTTAGCCAGAACACCGCTCTGTGCGAAGCCTACAAAAAGCTAGCTGCCCGGGACGACTTCAACGACCTGAGCGAAGCCCAACGCAAATCCGTAGACAACACCTTGCGAGACTTTCACCTTGGCGGCGTCGACCTGCCCGATGATCAGAAAAAGCAATATGCAGCCCTCTCCCGTGAGCGAGCGGAGCTGTCCAATAGCTTTAGCGAAAACGTGCTGGACGCGACTCAGCACTGGTTCAAACACATCACCGATGTAGAAGACCTTGCCGGCATACCGGAAAGCGCCATCGAAGGTGCGAAACAGGTGGCTAGCCAGAAGGAGCTGGATGGTTACGTGATCACGTTGGATTTTCCCAGCTTCTTCCCGGTCATGACTTACGGTGACAACCGCGAGCTACGCCACGAAGTCTACGAAGCGTTTGTTACCCGGGCCTCTGATGTGGGTCCAGATGCCGGAACCTGGGACAACACCCAAGTAATGGCCGAGATTCTCAAACGCCGCCACGCTGCGGCCAAGCTACTCGGCTTCAACAACTACGCCGAACGCTCGCTTGCTACGAAAATGGCACGGGATAGCGACGAGGTACTGGGTTTTCTCAACGAACTAGCGGCCAAATCCAAGCCGATCGCTGAGAAAGACTTTGCCGAACTTAAAGCCTTCGCTAAAGACGAACACGGCCTAGACGACCTGCAGGCCTGGGACGTAGGCTACTACAGCGAAAAACTACGCCAGCAGCGCTACGACATATCACCCGAAACCCTCCGCCCCTGGTTCCCTGTAGATAAAGTGGTGCCTGGGCTGTTCCGGGTGGCCGAAAAGCTGTTCGATGTGCAGATAGAAGCCAAGCCAGACGTAGAAACCTGGCACGAAGACGCTACCGCTTACTGCATCAGCCGCGATGGCGAGCCGATCGCCTGGTTCTATTTCGACCTATTTGCCCGCCAAGGCAAGCGCGGTGGTGCCTGGATGGCCGACTGCCGGGTGCGCTGGCGCAACCAGCGTGGCAAGCTGCAATTGCCGGTGGCCTTCCTGACCTGCAACTTCACGCCGCCGGTGAACGGCAAACCGTCGCTGCTCACCCACGACGAAGTAACCACCTTGTTCCACGAATTTGGCCACGGGCTGCATCACATGCTGACCCAAGTGGAAGTCACGGATGTGTCTGGTATCAATGGCGTGGCTTGGGATGCCGTGGAGCTGCCCAGCCAGTTCCTGGAAAACTGGTGCTGGAACCCTGAGTCCTTGGCTATGATTGCCAGCCACCATGAAACCGGCGAGCCGTTACCGGAAGACCTGCTGCAGAAACTGCTGGCAGCCAAAAACTTCCAGTCCGGTATGGCCATGGTGCGACAGTTAGAATTTTCCTTGTTCGACTTCCGCCTGCACGCGGAATTCACCGAAGAGGCCCCCACTAACCCGCTGCAAGTGCACCGCAAAGTGCGCGAAACCATCGCGGTGATTGAGTCCCCGGAGTTCAACCGCTTCCCCAACTCGTTCTCACACATATTCGCCGGTGGATACGCAGCGGGCTATTACAGCTACAAGTGGGCAGAAGTGCTGGCGGCTGATGCCTTCTCGCTGTTTGAAGAAAACGGCATTTTCGACTCTGAAACCGGGCGGTCGTTCTTGCAGAATATACTCGAGAAAGGCGGGTCACAGGAGCCTATGGAGCTGTTCAAAGCCTTCCGTGGCCGCGAACCTGAAGTAGGCGCCCTGCTGAAACAGAACGGCATCACGGATGAAGTGGCCTGATCCAATTCTCTCCGGTGGCTGCAGTGGCCACCGGAGGCTTTAACCTGGAGGTACGTTATGGCGACCCCGAAACGTTTTATAGCCGGTGCCGTGTGTCCCCGCTGTTCGGAGATGGACAAGATCATGATGTTCACCGACGACGCAGATGAGCAGATTCGCGAGTGTGTGGCTTGCGGTTTCACCGATGCCATCTCGGATGCCGAGGCGCCTGCTA
>JBQCZX010000188.1:0-2447 GCA_052089485.1 Marinobacter sp.
AATACCGACGCGGCCTTTATATCCACCATTGCATTTATCACAGCCCTTGGGGTGGAACAACGAAAAGCCTGTATCGATTTGTTCCTGTGTGAACCCCTCGGCCAAAAGCAGGTCTTTTGGAACCTCCCCCGGTTTTTTACACGCACTGCACAGGCGCCTACCTAATCGCTGGGCAACAATCAGGCTCACAGACGTGGCAATGTTGAACGCCGGCACACCCATGTTCATCATTCGGGTGAGGGTTTCTGCGGCACTGTTTGTGTGCAGGGTAGAAAGCACCAAGTGCCCGGTTTGCGCGGCTTTAATGGCGATATTGGCGGTTTCAAGATCCCGAATCTCACCCACCATGATCACATCCGGGTCCTGCCGCAAAAACGCCCGAAGCGCCTCAGAAAAACCCAACCCAACCCGGTTGTTCACGTTAACCTGGTTAATACCTTCCAGGTTGATCTCGGCCGGGTCTTCCGCTGTGGAGATATTGATATCCGCCGTATTCAGAATGTTCAGGCCGGTGTACAGAGACACGGTTTTACCAGAGCCTGTGGGGCCAGTAACCAGAATCATTCCCTGGGGCTGGGCCAGCGCATCCATATACAGCTTTTTCTGGTCTTCCTCGTAGCCCAGCGCGTCAATGCCAAGCTTGGCCTGGCTGGGGTCCAGAATCCGCAGCACGATCTTCTCGCCCCACAGTGTGGGCAGGGTGTTTATTCGGAAGTCGATGGCTTTGGTTTTGGACAGCTTCATCTTAATGCGGCCATCCTGAGGAACCCGGCGTTCCGAGATGTCCAACTGGGCCATAATCTTTATGCGCGCGGAAATCTTGGGTGCAAGCTTGATTGAGGGCCGTGACATTTCTTTTAGAATGCCGTCTGTTCTATAGCGCACACGGTAGGTTTTTTCGTAAGGCTCAAAGTGAACGTCTGAAGCGCCACCGCGAATGGCGTCCAGCAGCATCTTATTCACATATTTTACAATGGGCGCGTCGTCTACATCATTTGTGCCAACAGCGCCGTCGTCATCATCTTCGTCGCCGCTCTCGGTTTCCACGCCCTCCAGATCCGCATCATCCAGATCGCCCATACTGGAATCCTGGGATTCCAAATACTTTTCTATGGCCTCCCGCAGACGGGCATCATCCACCAGAATCGCATCGGTACTCAGGCCGGTGTTGAATTTGATTTCATCCAGCGCCTGAATGTTGGTGGGGTCAGACACCGCGATAAATAGTCGGTTGCCACGCTTATACAGAGGAAGCGCGTTGTGCTTTCGCACCAACTTATCGTCGACCAAACCCTCTGGCATCATTTCCGGAAGGAATGATGAGAGGTCGAGAACCGAGACCCCAAACTCCATCGCGGCAGAGAAGGCCAGCCGGGAACTGTCTGCCAGCTTGTTCTGGGTGAGGTAAGTAATCAGCGGAATGCGGTTTTGGGACGCTTGTAAAAAGGCATCCTTGGCGGTTGCTTCATCAAGAAGCCCGTCGTCCACAAAACGCCGGGCCAGGCCGGTTAGGGTGATGTTGCTTTTGTTAGTAGCCATAAATGAGGGTGAAGTTCTGCCTGTGTGACTGAAATGAGATTTAAGTGATGGAGGGGAGTTTAGATGGCTGGTCTGGGTTTGGAAAGGTGTGTGTTGGCTTCTTGAGAAATCGAAGACTGGGGCGGTGACAAAATTTGTCAGGGAGTGACGGGGAAGGGTAGTGGGTTGTTTGTTTGGGGGTGTCTTTTTTGGTGTGGGTTTTTTTAGTTTTATGATTTATAACGTTTTTTGTTTTGGGTGAGCTGGTTGGCACGCTGGGTGCTATAGCCAATGCAGGCTCAATAAAAACTGCTTACGGGCCGTTTCGAGATTCTTAACGATAAAGGTAGAGGTTGAATATGAAGAACATGAACATTAACCATGCTCAGAAGGGTTTTACGCTGATTGAATTGATGATCGTTGTGGCGATTATTGGTATTTTGGCGGCTGTGGCTATTCCGCAATATCAGAATTATATTGCGAAGTCGCAGGTCACTCGCGTAATGCAAGAATCTGGTGCGATTAAAACTGCTGTTGAAGCTTGTATTAATGATGGTCGTCTTACCGTGGGCGACGGTGCTGGTCAGTGTGATCCTGGAGCAACGGGATCTAACTTGATTACTGGCAGCTCTCAAATTACAGGCGTCACTGTTCCCACCGGCACCGGTGTTCCTCAATTGCCTGCATCGCTGACTTCAGCCTCAACTATCGTAGCGACTTTTGGTAACAACGCCGCAGCGGTACTGCAGGACACTACGCCAGCGACTCTGACTTGGACTCGTAGCACGGATGGTAGCTGGTTCTGTTCTACCACAGCTCCTGAGAACCTGCGCCCAACCGGTTGCATAGCTTCTGCTGCACCTACTCCCTAGTCGATAATAAATAAGAAATAATCATGGACAGGCACACGTAGCCTGACCTGATTCCCA
>JBQCZX010000188.1:2547-6564 GCA_052089485.1 Marinobacter sp.
AAGGCCCGACGGTTTCGACCCTCGGGCCTTTGTCGTTTTTGCTGCGCCTAATTCGTAATAATCATGGACAGGCACATGTAGCCTGACCAAATGATCATGGACAGGCACAGCATTAAGAGCAATTCGTAATAATCATGGACAGGCACTCGTAGCCTGACCTGATTCCCAAAGGCCCGACGGTTTCGACCCTCGGGCCTTTGTCGTTTTTGCTGCGCCTAATTCGAGGTTATGGCAAAATGGCGCCTGCATTCCACCGCGAATGCTGGAAATTCGTGGACTTTAGGCGAGTGACATTCTCGGCTGGAACGCCGATAAGTTGATGAGAAAAAGAGGGAGGCCGGGAACTAGGCCGCTCGTCGCCGTCCAGGATTTCGGTAATCCTGATAGCTGTCTTCAAAGGCGGTTGCCCGATGGCACCATCGCTCCGGGTCCAGATTCAGCCGCTCCAAAATCGGCAGCGCTTTTTCGCTAATGGCCCCGCGTTTATCATTCCGGCTAATTCGCCCAGTGCAATCCACCAACTCCAGGTAATCTTCAAAGCTGAACAGAATAATTAATCATGGACAGGCGCTCGTAGCCTGACTTGATCCTCAAAGGCCCGGCGGTTTCTGACCTCCGGGCCTTTGCCGTTTCTGCGGCGCTTAATTCGGCATTGTGTTCAGGCTAGACCTGCCTTCGAACGTTGAGGGAAGAAATGATCATGGACAGGCACTCAAGATCCCCGGAGTGAATTCCGGTAGTAGGGATGGGTAGAGTTCAGGCTGCCCGTGGCCGCCGGCTCTGTCGGTAATTCTGATAGGTTGCCTCAAACCGCGTTGCCCGCTCACACCATTGGCCAGGATCTATGTTCAGTCGCTCCAAAATTGGTAGGGCGTTTTCATCGATCGCGCCGCGCTTGTCGTTTCGGCTAATCCGCCCGGTGCAGTCCACCAGTTCCAGGTAGTCTTCGAAACCAAACAGTATGCCCCGCTGAAAACCATTGCGTATTACCCCCTCAAATCCCAACAGAGGTTTCAGTGGCACCGAAAATTCATTTAGCGATTGCCGTTCTGCTTGGCTGCGAACAGCCTCAGCCAAATTGAACTGCGGCGAAATCCGCTCTTTAATGCTGGTGTAGTCAGACTGCTCCGGTGTATCGGCTATTGCGGCCCTAACCGGGTTTAAATCCACGTAAGCCATGCAGGCAAGTAACGCTTCTTCGGTGTCCAGAGGCTGAGATTTAAAGCGGCTTTCCCAGAAATGGCCTGTGCACTGGTCTTCGCGATTTGCTTGCCGCGCAATGGGTTCGTTCAGGCATTTCATAAACCAGCTCAAATCGCCCAGTCTGGCTCGAAATTCATCAGCGTATTGCGCAATCCGTCGCAACTCAGCGGCACACAGTGCGTCTCCGCCGTGATACCGTTGAACAAGCATCGGGCCTTTGTAAATACAGCACCACCGGGCCAAGACCTCGTCATCACTCCAAGGCTCAACATCACCTGGGCACAGTTTCACCACTAGGTGATAGTGATTCGACATCACTGCATAAGCAGCCACATCCACGGCAAATACAGAGGCTAAAAGCCGAGTGCGCTCTTCTATCCAGGCTCGCCGGTGCTCGTAACTGCGCCCGGTAGTAAGGTCTTCTCCGCACAGAAAGGTGCGTCGCACGCAGCGGGAGATAACGTGATAGAAAGGCGTGTCTGAAACGCAGACCAGTTCGGCGCGAGCTTTGGGCATGATGACTCCTTGTCGTGTAACTCGTTATTAGTAATTTAGAGCAGGTATGTGCAAATGTACAGTACTGTGTTTATAATCAGTTTAATGAGGTAAATAGGCAGTTCGCAAGGAGCGCGCATGGCCGATCATCACGACCACAGCTATAAATTGCTGTTCTCCCATCCTGAAATGGTAAAAGATCTGCTCATGGGGTTTGTTAAAGAAGAGTGGGTAAACCAACTCGATTACTCTACCTTGGAAAAAGTCAGCGGTTCCTACGTTACCGACGAACTCCGTGACAGAGAAGGAGACGTTATCTGGCGGGTGCGCTGGGGCGAAAGCTGGCTTTATGTGTATTTACTGCTGGAGTTCCAGTCTACGGTGGATAAATACATGGCCGTCCGGGTAATGAGCTATCTGGGGCTGCTTTATCAGGATCTGATACGCCAGAAAAATCTGACGCCTACTGGCAAATTGCCCCCGGTATTGCCGGTGGTCCTCTACA
Source organism: Marinobacter sp. (assembly GCA_052089485.1). GTDB lineage: Bacteria > Pseudomonadota > Gammaproteobacteria > Pseudomonadales > Oleiphilaceae > Marinobacter. Next base: position 4,751 of record JBQCZX010000188.1, read on the forward strand.
ACGGAGAAAAGCGTTGGAAGGCGGCGCAGAATGTCGGGCAGCTTATCGAAACCATCCCCGGTGGCCTAGAACAGTACCGCCCGGAACTGCATTACTTGCTGCTGGATGAAGGCGCTATCGTAAATTCCCCAGCCTGGCCTGATGACACTCAGAATCTTGTGGCAGGGCTGTTCCGTCTTGAGCATAATCGGGATGAACAGGATATGCTCAATGTTCTGGGGCGTCTGGTAGAATGGTTGAAAGCACCAGAGCAAACGTCTTTAAGGCGGGCTTTTGTGGTCTGGATACGCCGAGTGCTGTTGCCCGACCGTATGCCGGGCATGGAATTGCCAGAGTTCAACAGTCTGCAGGATTTGCACGAGGTACACGATATGTTGTCAGAGCGGATAAAGAAGTGGCCTGACCGCTGGCTTGCAGAAGGCAGGCAAGAGGGCATGGAAAAAGGCATTGAAAAGGGCCTTCAGAAAGGCCGACAGGAAGGCAGGCTTGAAGCCAAGCGGGAAGTTGCCAGAAACCTGATTGCGAGCACGGCTATGGATGATCGAGCTATTTCTGAGCTATCGACATTGCCAATTGAAGACGTCGCGAGGCTTAGGGTGGAATCTCAACACTGACTCATGATTGTCATCATGCATGTCATCATGGACAGGCACACTTACCCTGACCTGATTTCCAAACGAAACAGCCATGGACAGGCATTCGTGGTAGCCAGATGACATTCGCCTGATTCGCCGGCAAACCTGCATGAGTCAGGCTGTATTTGCCGCAATTCTGAATGTGAGCGCTTTAACAGTTCAAAAGTGGAAAGCTGGTGAGAAGAAACCAGTCGGGGCATCGCTAAAGCTTTTGAAACTTGTGAAACGAAAGGGCATTGAGATTTTGTTTCTTTAAGAAACTGAGATTGATCAAAGATCGTCATGGACTGGCACTGATGATCCCTCGAGTGAGTTCAAAATCATCAGAGCTTAGCCTGGACAAGCACAGCTAGCCTGTGAGGTTCAAGACCGCTGATGTGCTTTGTTGTACACGGCACTGCGATCTCGTTTGCCAACAGCGACCACGGTAACCACTAATCGGTTATCTTCAACCTCGTAAACCAGGCGGTACCCCGCACTACGCAACTTTATCTTGTAACAGTATGCCATGCCGGATAGGGCATCTGCCTGATTGTGAGGCATTTGCAATCGTTGCGTGAGCTTCTTTTTAAACTGCGCTTTGAGCACCGGCGCGAGCTTGTTCCACTCTTTTAAAGCGGAAGGTTTGAATTCAAGCCTGTACTCAGAGGTCATTCAGACTCACCGGGATATTTTGCTCTGAGCGGCGGGACTCTACTAGCTTGGCCAGTTCTTGATCTTCCAGGCGTTCCAACATTGCCTCGTAGACAGCGGCCGGTACGCAGTAGAAGGCGGGTTTATTCCGGTTCAGAACGGCAATGGGAAACCCTTCTCCAGCACCAACTGCAGCCATGGGGTTTTTTTTGAGTTCCGAGATGCTGGCCGTTATTTCTGTGTAAATCGGGTGGGTCATGAGCGAGTCTCCTTGAGACCATTTAATAGGTCTTAATATAGCATGGTCGATTACTGGGGAGAAGAGAAAATAATCATGGACAGGCACGGCTCGTCCATCGAGCTCGGTCGGTGATACGGTGGTGAGTTAGGCCAGAGAAATAAAAGCCTGTGGTGCGGGCTTGGGGTTTTGGCGTACATCTTGCGGCTCAGAGTTTACCTAAACTGTCAGCACCTGATTATTTATGAGAAACAAAGCCGGTTTTACCCTAATAGAACTAATGATCGTCGTTGCAATCATCGGCATTC
>JBQCZX010000189.1:0-6528 GCA_052089485.1 Marinobacter sp.
ATAAATGTGCGTCAAACGTATGTTTCAAACAGACGTTTGCTAGAGGCACCGAAAACAAAATGGCCCAGTCTGATACTGTTGACCGGATATTAGATGCTGCAGAAGAGCTGTTTGCCGACCGAGGCTTTTCAGAAACTTCACTGCGCATGATCACCAGCAAGGCCCGGGTAAACCTGGCAGCTGTCAATTATCACTTTGGCTCCAAAAATGCCCTGATTCAAGCTGTCTTTGGCCGTTTTCTGACACCGTTTTCATCGACCCTCGGAAACGCATTTGATGAGCTTGAGGTCCGTTGCGAAGACACGCCACCTACTCTGAATCAAACGCTTTGGGCGCTTACCGAAAGCGCTGTTCGAATGCCGCAGCGAAATGAACGAGGTATTTCGATTTTCATGCGCCTTCTCGGGCTGGCGTATACCCAGTCGCAAGGGCATTTGCGCAAATTTCTTGAGCAGGAATACAGCGACCCTTTCGGCCGCTTCATGAGCCTGTTAAAAGGGGCTACACCGCAGCTTTCAGCTGTAGATCGTTACTGGCGTATCCAGTTTATGTTGGGTGCGACAGCGTTCACCATGTCCAGTAGTGATGCTTTGCAGGATATTCTGCGCAACAAGCTAGGCGTGGAAACGACGGTTCAGGAAATTGCCGCACGCCTCGTGCCATTCCTGGCAGCGGGCATGCAAGCCGAAGACGCTATGCTGGTTCCTCCCACCAACCGCAAGATCCCGGTTGCCTGAGCTGCATCCTCTCGGTTAGGCTTCCCGCTGAACTATAGGGGGAGCCCAAATCATCTTGAGCCAATGCAGCAGCACTGCCTATTCCATTGACATCAGTCTAGACAACCAAATCCTTGCTCTGCTCGATGGCCACGATGGCGTTGTCGCAAGCTACCCTGTATCCACAGCACTCAATGGTGTTGGTGAGAATAACGGCAGCGGTTGCACTCCAAAGGGTGAGCACTACATACGCGCTATGATGGGGGCTGGGCTTTCCGCCAATACTGTTTTCCGTGCGCGACGGCCCACAGGTGAGATATATAGCCCTGAACTGGCTGCCAGGTACCCCGGTCGTGACTGGATTCTGAGCCGCATTCTCTGGCTTTGCGGGCTGGAGCCAGGGAAAAACCGTGGTGCCAGTGTTGATACCTTCCGTCGATTTATATACATACACGGTACGCCCGACACAGAGCCCATGGGGCTGGCGCTATCCCATGGCTGTGTTCGTATGCGTAACGAGGATGTTATTGAGTTGTTTGACTGCGCGCGGCCGGGCATGCCGGTTACCATCCGCTGAAATCTTATTGATAAAACTGATTAAAGGAACCCCATGATCGGAGAAATGATGTCCACCCTGAACGGATGGATCGCAAGTTTTGGCGTGCTATCTGAAGTTTGGCGCGTGGGTATTGTTGTGTGTGCGCTGGTGCTCGGAACCGCCACCGTTGCCTATATTGCCGGCCATATTATTGGCGCCCTGGAACGAAAGTTCGCCAAAACTGACAACGTCTGGGATGACTCCGCACTTCATGTCATTCGCACACCGGTGGTGGCTTTTGTCTGGCTGCAAGGTGCGTATTGGGCGGCCGAAATTGCCCACCATTATTCCTCGGCGGCGATATTCGAGGCGAATGGAACCTTGATGCGGATTGGTTTCATTTTTATTGTTGTCTGGGCTTTGATGAGGATTGTCAAAGAGATTGAAAGCATTCTCGTTTCTCCCGTAAAAATGAAAAAGCCCATGGACTACACCACCATTAATGCGGTGAGTAAGGTTTCCCGGGCGGTGGTAATTATTACGGCCGTTTTGGTCATCATGCAATCGCTGGGTTACAGCATTTCGGGGGTGATGGCGTTTGGTGGTGTTGGCGGTATTGCCGTAGGTTTTGCAGCCAAGGACCTGTTGGCCAACTTTTTTGGCGGCTTTATTATCCATCTCGATAGACCGTTCAAGGTCGGTGACTGGATCCGCTCACCAGATCGAAGTATTGAGGGCACAGTGGAGCAAATCGGTTGGCGTCTGACGACTATCCTGACATTTGATAAACGCCCCCTTTATGTTCCCAATGCGGCGTTTACAACCATTGCCGTAGAGAACCCTTCGCGGATGACCAACCGACGAATCTCCGAAACCATTGGTATTCGCCATGCGGATGTCAGCCAAATGTCGGCTGTTGTGGCCGATATTCGGTCGATGCTTGAGAACCACGAGGACGTTGCCAGCGACCAAACCCTGATTGTTAACTTTTTGACGTTCAGCCCATCATCGCTGGATATTATGGTGTATGCCTTCACCAAAACAACCCAGTGGGTGCGTTATCACGAGGTAAAACAAGATGTTCTCCTGAAGATCAGCGACGTTATTACGGGTCATGGCGGCGTGGTCGCATTCCCTACGCAAACCTTGCACCTTACGGAAGATACCCGGCTTCCCGAAAACGAGAACATAAAGTTCACTGACGAGAAAGAGGACGATCACGCTGATCGGAATAAACAGCGGGCTTCCAAGCCCGGTAACGGCATACACCAGCGTAGTCGTCGCCACGACACGCAAAAAGGTGATGTAGGTGAGCAATCCTTGGATGGCGGAGAAGACGGCGAGGGAGATGGAGAATGACTTTCGGCGTAAATAAAGCTGTTGGTATTATCGGTGGTACCGGCCTGACCACGCTGTCGGGCTTGGACATCACCGGCACGCGAACCGCAACAACTCCTTGGGGCGCCCCTTCATCTGTCCTGACTGAAGGGTGCCTGGATGGTCAGCCTGTTGTGTTTCTTTCCCGGCATGGCAACCCTCACAAAATTCCGCCCCACGAGGTGAACTACAAAGCGAACATAAAAGCGCTTTATGACGCGGGCGTACGCACGGTGATTGGGGTGAATGCTGTTGGTGGAATACACCCGGATATGGGGCCGGCCTGTGTGGTTATTCCTGATCAGATTATTGATTACACCTGGGGCAGGGCGGGCACCTTCTTTGAGGGCGAGCTAGACGCCGTTACCCATATTGATTTCACCTGGCCATACGACAGTGCAGCCAGGGACATTCTGATGCGGGTCGCCAAAGCCCGACATGTCTTGTATGCAGGGTTTGGTGTTTACGGTGCGACCCAGGGGCCGAGGCTGGAAACGGCAGCCGAAATACGGCGCATGGAGCGCGATGGGTGTGATCTGGTAGGAATGACCGGTATGCCGGAAGCCGCTCTGGCGGCCGAGCTGGGTATGCGGTACGTGTGCTTGGGGCTGGTGGTTAACTGGGCCGCGGGGAAGTCAGACCACATTATCACCATGGATGAGATTGAAGCGGCCATCGAGCAAGGCATGTTTGGTGTTAAACAGATTCTCGAAGCTTCGATGGCCGATCTTGGCGCGCTTACTGCTTTGGCTCAACCTTCTTGAAGAACACGAGAACCCCAATGGTGGGGGAGTCCAGAAAATGGATTTCCTCACTCCTCATCCTGCGAGTCTCTCGAATCCAGGTCAGTAGCTCCAGCGGTACCTCAGGCTGAAAACTTAGCTCGGCGCCTGCAGTAGGGGTAGGGGTAGGGGGAGGGGTGGTCTCTAGTGCTTCAGTCGAACCATCCTCGGCTATATCCACCGGTGCTGCAACCTTGCTTTCCTGCCAGTGATTCAGGTGAACAGCTACATGCAGGTAGCGCTGCCTGTCGATCGTGATATTTCCTTCGATCTCTCTTTGACCTGCCTGCTCCAGCCAATCTCCTATTTCTATGCGCAGTGGCTGGCCTTTGTAATCGGGCGGAAAGGCCTCGTACCAACCTGCAGACATAAGCACTCGGTATTTGCCACTGTTTTCAAGCCGGCTGGCTGCGTTACCAAGGTGGAGCTGGTTGCGGTTAACCAGTTTCAGGGATGAACTCGCAGAACCACCTTGGGTGACGCGGTAAAGGGTCTCACCAGTGTCTACAGGTGGTTCAACCTCTCGGTTAACCATGCGTTCGTTCACCGCGTCAGGGTCAACGATGCGCTCCAGAATGACGAATTCGGCCCGGTAAAGATCCTTAGACGTCTGCTGTGCGTGGCTCACCATCGAGCTGGTTGCCAGAAGGGCGGTCAATAATGTGTGTGCCAATAGCCGACACAAGCGATTACCATCAGTCTGCAAGAGATTGCTCCAGTTTTATTCAGGCCCGTACTTTTCAGGCGATAGTCCGGTGATAGTCAGGCAGTGGCGACGCCCTTAGCAGGCACAAGTTCGCTCAGCATTCCGGAAATGCCGTCGAGTTTACCACTGGTTGAGGTGTCCTTCAGCCGAAAACGGAAGCTGTTGGCGCCCTCAAGCCGATAAGTGTCCGGTGCCGATTGCATTTTTTTAACCAGTACCAGTGGATCCACAGGGGTGGAGTTACCGAATTCAAGGCGGCTCCATTCCTTGCCAGCGTCTACTTTCACGATGCCTAGTGCTTCTGCTTGCAGTCGCAGCTCGGTTTGTCGCATAAGATTTTTTGCCGGTTCTGGTAATAATCCGAAGCGATCAATCATCTCAACCTGAAGCTCTTTTAATGCAGTGCGGTCGCTGACACTGGCAATGCGTTTGTAGAGCATTAAACGGTTATGAACATCTGGCAGATAGTCTTCCGGAATCAGCGCTGGTATGCGCAGGTTCATTTCCGTGCCGTGGCTTAGGGGCAGTTCTGCATTGGGTGTGCGGCCGTCGCGAATGGCTTTTACTGCTTCATCCAGCAACTGCATGTACAAAGTGAAGCCTATACCCTCAATTTGGCCGCTCTGCTCGTCGCCCAGCAATTCGCCGGCACCACGGATCTCCAGGTCGTGGCTTGCGAGCATAAAGCCAGCACCCAGTTCTTGCGCCTCAGCAATGGCCTCTAGTCGCTTTTTGGCATCCGACGAAATCGCTTTTGGCGATGGCGTTAGCAAGTAAGCATATGCCTGGTGATGGGATCGGCCAACTCGACCGCGAAGTTGGTGCAACTGTGCTAAGCCGAACTTGTCTGCCCGCTCGATAATAATGGTATTAGCGCTGGGGATGTCGATGCCGGTTTCGATGATGGTGGTGCACACCAGCACGTTGAAGCGCTTGTGGTAGAAATCCGACATGATCTGCTCAAGCTGACGCTCGCGCATTTGGCCGTGGGCCACACCTACTCGAGCTTCTGGAACAAGTTCTCGCAAATCATTAGCCGTTTTTTCGATACTCGCCACGTCGTTGTGTAGTACGTAAACCTGACCGCCCCGCAAAACCTCACGCAGAATGGCTTCTTTCACCATCGGGTTGTCCCGCTGACGCACAAAGGTTTTCACCGAGAGCCGTCGGGCAGGAGGGGTGGCGATAATGGACAGATCCCTGAGATGCCCCATGGCCATGTTGAGGGTTCTGGGAATCGGCGTTGCTGTGAGATTGAGCATGTCCACTTCTGCTCGCAGAGCTTTCAGTTTTTCCTTCTGCCCCACGCCGAACCGGTGCTCCTCATCGATGATTACCAGTCCCAGGTTTTTAAACTTAATGTCACCCTGAAGGAGCTTGTGGGTACCGATAACGATATCGGCCTTGCCGTTCTCAATGGCCTCCATGGCTTTGTTGGTTTGGCTTGTACTGCGAAAACGGCTCAGTAGCTCGATGTTAACTGGTGTATCCGAGAAACGATCCCGGAAGGATTCATAATGTTGCTGGGCCAGCAGGGTTGTAGGCACCAACACTGCCACTTGCTTGCCGGACCAGGTGGCAAGGAAGGCAGCGCGCATGGCGACTTCGGTTTTGCCAAAGCCAACATCGCCACACACCAACCTGTCCATAGGCTTTTCGTTGGTCATGTCCTCGAACACAGCTTCGATCGCAATTTGCTGATCGGGGGTTTCCTCAAATGGGAATCCAGAGGCGAACGCTCGATAAGCCTCCTTGGGATCCTCAAACGCAAAACCTTTACGGGCTTCCCTGCGAGCGTACACATCCAACAGTTCAGCGGCGGTATCGCGGATCTTCTCCAAAGCCTTTTGCTTGGCGTTACTCCAACGTTCGGTGCCCAGCTTGTGCAGGGGCGCGTGTTCAGTGTCTGCGCCGGCGTAGCGAGAAATCAGGTGCAGGCTGGATACCGGCACATACAGTTTTGAGCCGCCGGCATATTCGAGCATCAGGAACTCACTGGCTTCGCCTTCAATCGTAATGGTTTCCAGTCCCAGGTAGCGGCCAACGCCGTGATCTATGTGCACAACAGGGGAGCCGTTGCGCAGTTCAGAGAGATCACGATAGCCGTCATCGTTAATCTCTGTAGGTTTTTCGCGTCGGCGGCGTTGCAATACACGTTCGCCGAAAAGAGCCGTTTCGGTAATGAGAGCCACGTTGTGTTCGGGCAATACCAGCCCCTGCTCCATGGACGCGATGGTGATGCCCAGCGTGCCGGTTTTATCGACCAGGAAGCCCAGCCAGTTTTCAAAACCCTGCAGCCGCAGTTGGTGTTCACCCAAGTTTTCAATTAAGGCTTCTCTGCGGCCGGAAGACTCTGCGCAAATCAACACTCGTCCCGCAAAATCCTTAACGAAGCGTTTCAGGCGACCA
>JBQCZX010000190.1:0-6475 GCA_052089485.1 Marinobacter sp.
ATCGGAGGAGGATCGCGACACCATGATGAACTCTGTTGCCCCAGTATGGGATGGCAACGAGACTTGGCTGGTGCTCGGTGGCGCCGGGCTTCTGGCAGCATTTCCACTGGTCTACACCATTTTGCTACCAGCGCTGTACATCGGCGTTTTCTTGATGCTTTCGGGGCTCATTTTTCGCGGCATAGCCTTTGAGTTTCGTTTCAAAGCCCGCACTTCCCGGTACCTGTGGAATTGGGCGTTTGCCGGGGGCTCCACTGTCGCGGCTTTCGCCCAGGGCATTGTAGTCGGCACTTACATTCAGGGATACGAAACCGCCAATGGCATCTTTGTAGGTGGCGCGTTTGATTGGCTTACGCCCTTTACCGTGCTGACTGGCCTGGGGCTACTTGCGGGTTATGCGCTACTTGGCGCGACTTGGCTGATCATGAAAACAGAGGGCCGGCTACAGGAGTGGGCTTATAAGATTTCCCTACCTCTGCTGGCAGCGGTGCTGGTGGTGTTCGGTATCATCAGTGTTTGGACACCGTTCATCGACGATATGGTTCGGGACCGTTGGTTTAGCAATCTGAGCATTATCTGGGTGCTACCTGCACTGACTCTGTTGTGTGCTTTCCAGATTTTTCGGTCTGTTCGCAATCGCTTTGAGGGTATGCCCTTCGTTGCCACCATGGGGCTGTTTATAACCGCCTATCTGGGTCTGATTGTCAGCCGTTGGCCATATTTGGTGCCACCCAACTACACTCTGTGGGACGCGGCGTCGGCATACAATTCACAGTTGTTCCTGCTGCTGGGCCTATTGGTGGTGATTCCTTTTGTACTGATGTACACGGCTTGGACTTACTGGGTGTTCCGGGGCAAGGTTCGGGCCGGCGAGGGTTATCACTAAGTGACAACGCCCGCACCTGACCAACGTGCAGTCAGGCGCTGGCTCTCCGGGCTTACGAGCGGCAACCGACGCTGGATTCGGGGTACGGTTGCTGCTGGTACCCTGGCCGGCGTCGCGACCATCATTCAAATGGTCTTTCTGGCTCGGATTGTTCACCTTGGTGTCATTGAGAAGGCACCGGCCTCTGTGCTCGCGCCGCTTTTTGTAGGGCTTGTTCTAGCCATTGTTTTTAGAGCCGCTGCTCAGGGCGTTCAGTCCCACCTAGCGGCAAGGTGCAGCGAACAGGTGCGCCGCACTGCCCGCCGGCAAATTCATCAACACTGGCGCAAACGCGGCCCCCTGGAGCTAGGGCAAACCTCTGCGGGCGGCCTTGCGCGGGAGTGGATTGACCACGTAGACGCGTTGCACGGCTACTTTGCCCGCTTTCTCCCCCAGATGACGCTCTCCCTTATCGTTCCCCTCATTATTCTGGTGTGTGTGTTCTATCTCGACTGGCTTGCGGGGATTTTTCTACTGTTGTCAGCGCCACTGATTCCGTTTTTTATGGCGCTTGTGGGGATGGGCGCGGAGAAGCTGAACCAACAGCACTTCAACACCATTAGCCGGCTCTCTGGCCAGTTTCTGGACAAGGTACGAGGGCTAACCACACTGCAACTGTTCGGGCAAACCGACAGAGCGGCAGAGCTAATCCTGCAACGATCAGATCACTACCGCAGGATTACGCTGAAAACCCTGCGCGTTGCGTTTTTATCCTCCGCGGTTCTGGAGTTCTTTGCGTCCGTTGCTATCGCTGTTATCGCTATTTATATCGGTTTTGGGCTTCTGGGCTATATAACCTATGGGCCATCCTCAGACTTAACGCTTTTTTCGGGTCTTCTGGTTCTGTTGCTTGCGCCAGAATTCTTTCAGCCACTACGCACGCTTTCCCAGCACTACCATGACCGTGCTGCAGCCCTTGGTGCCGGCGCTGAGATTCTGGCAAGGCTTGGTGATGAGGAGACTTCCCATTCCTCTCGGCGCTCTAACGAAGATGGTATTGGCCTTGAGCCTCTAATCGATGAATCGGCTCCTGGCAGTGAGACCATTGAGCTGAACTCTGTGTCGCTGGCTTTTCGTTCGGATCACGACGTTTTGAACGACGTATGGCTAACAATCGCGAAAGGCGACGTAATCGCCCTGACTGGCCCATCAGGAAGCGGTAAGTCCACGCTCTTACACCTTCTGGCCGGTTTTCTGACACCTGGCAGCGGCGAACTTCACCTGTTTGGTAAGCCACCGGGCAGCTTTGTGTTTGGCTGGCTCGGCCAGAGCGGCTTTCTCGTGCACGGTTCCTGGGCAGACAACCTCCAGCTCACGTCACCGGATGCTTCCGATGTGGCAATCGAAACAGCCTTGCGGAATGTGGGGCTTGGCCCCTTGCTGGATAGCCGGAAAGACGGCATTTTCAGCAAGGTTTCAGAAGATGGCCAGGGCTTATCCGGCGGCCAGGCTCGGCGCCTTAGCCTGGCTCGTATTTTCGTGGCCGATTACGACTTGATTCTTTTAGATGAGCCTACAGCCGGCCTCGACAGCGACAGCGAAATATTCGTGTTGGAAGCGTTGCACAAGCTTGCTCTGGCCGGCAAAACACTGATCTTTTCCACCCATCATCACGCTCTTCTGACACTCGCCAATCGAGTGCTGTTGGTTTCCGGTGGGGAGGTGAAAGATGTCTGAGCTAAAACCCTGGTTGAAGCTGATCTACGGCCGCCCTGGACGGCTTTTTGTTGGTGCGCTGCTAATGCTCGCCGCCCTGCTCTCGGGGTTAGGCCTGCTTGCGCTGTCTGGCTGGTTTATCACCGAAACAGCACTGGTTGGGATTCTTCTAGCGGCCAGCTTACCCGCCACCATTAACCTGTATGTACCCGGTGGCGGCATCCGGTTTTTTGCGGTGTCCCGCACAGTGTCCCGCTATGTAGAGCGGCTTTACAATCACGATACGGTGCTAAGGCTGCTCTCGGATATTCGCGTGGCGCTGTTTCGCAAGCTGGCTTCCGCCGGGCGAAGCCAGAGGCGGGAACTAACGGGTGCTCAGTGGCTTTCGAGGCTAACCAGCGATATTGATGCACTGGATACTCTGTACCTTCGCCTGATCGCTCCAGCTGCACTGGCGGCGCTCGTGACCTTGCTCATGTTTGTTCTCGCGGTGGTGCTTTTCGATATTCAGATTGCCGCAGGCATCGCGCTGATACTCGGCGCAGCTTTTTTGCTCGCAACATTGGCGGCCTATGTTCGTACCGTGAAAATTGCATCTCGCCAGAGCGATCAGCAGGAGTCTCTGCGAATAGCCGTTATTGAGCACCTTGAGGGCTTTGCTGAGCTCACTGCAGCTGGTCGTACCGGTAAGCACGGCGCTTGGCTTATGCGCCAGGCGCATCAGGCATCGTCGGAGCAGGTAAAGGCAGACTCCCGCATTGGCTGGCATCAGGCCGGTTCGCATTTACTGATTAATTTGTCTGCTGTGTTTGCGCTCTGGGCCGGCTTTGAGTTGTTTCGCAACGGGCTGATTTCTGGCCCAGTGCTGGTTTTGCTGCCCATTGCCCTGCTCGGGCTTGCAGAGGTTTACAGTGCGCTGCCAGATGCTTTCGGCAAGCTGGGCGCTACTCAGGCTTCGGCAGCACGTTTAAACAGGGACTGTCGGGATGCTGACCCTACAAGCCATTCGGCCACGATTAGCCTGCCTGCAGATACCGCCCTGATGGCGAACGACCTTGCGGTTAAATATCCCGAACACGCGCCGCTTTTTACCCACTTTAACCTGCAGGTGAGAGCCGGAGAACGAGTGGGTATTTTGGGGCAGTCGGGGAGCGGAAAGTCGTCGCTTGCAGATGCCTTTTCTGGGCTTTTGGATCCTTCGAGTGGTTCCTGCTCCAGCCTTCCCTGCGCTTATCTCACCCAGAAAACCGTCTTGTTTGAAGATACCTTGCGAGCAAACCTACTACTGGGGTCGCCCAATGCAAGCGATGCAGAACTCTGGGGTATTCTGGAGCGGGTTGAGCTGGCTGAACGGTTCGGCTCAGAGCGGGATCAGTTAGACACATGGCTGGGAAGTGCAGGTAGCAAGCTTTCTGGCGGTGAAGCGCGGCGTGTGGCTCTTGCCCGGGTGCTCCTCAGTCCTGCCCCTGTAGTGATACTGGATGAGCCATTCACCGGGGTTGATATGGCTACAAGACAGCGGATCGCCCGCCAGATCGATAGCTGGCTGGAAGGCAGAACGGTGGTTAGCCTGGCCCACGGGCCAGATGCCCTTCCGGGCACCGACCGTGTGATTCAGCTCAACAGATAAAGCCAGGTTTAGCGGGTTTCTAACACCTCGAACGTCAGCCCGGCTTTGCGGGTCAAACGCTCCAGCAGTTTGCCATCTAACACAGATGCCGGCGTCCAGAAGCCACCTGGTTGATCTGCTGGAACATCGAATGCCAGGCACATGCCGGCTTCGCCGAGCATTTTGCTGGTCGAGCCGTAACCTGGATCTCCATCACCGGTTACTTTTGTGATCATGGTTTTGCCATCATGGGTGCGCCCTACAAAGCGCATGTCATAAAACCCTGCCTTCTGAGCTTCAGGGTTTGGCCCCTCACCCGGTTGGGGTACAAACTTCTCCACCAGCCAGCGCGATGGTTTGATGGCTGATGCGGTAAAGAAGCCTGCCAGTGCCGCCGTAATCCCATATGCCGTCAGGCGGCCTTTGGTGCCGCTGCCAGCCATCATGGCTTCATCGTAGGTAAACTCTTTTCCGTAGCGAGCATTCTGCATCGCGTTAGACCGGTGCACCACTCGGGTATTGATCGCGCCCATAACAAACGGCGCCAGCCACACGTTGAATGTTTTGTCGAACTCGGCCCCTTTCAGGCTTGGTTGACGCACCTTTGAGCGGTGCTCGGGCGGGCAGATAGAAAACGGATTGGCCAGTTCTTTGCGAAGCTTCGGGTCGGCTGCCGCCTCTTTGGCTACGTTAATCATTGAAGCAACGGTGCCGCCTGAGATGCCGCCCTTGGCGACTTTGACCCGCATGCGAACGTCCTGGCAGGTTTCACCAAAGGTTTTTTCTGCCTGTTGTTGGAGGAACCAAACGCCCATATCCGACGGAATGGAATCAAATCCGCAGCAGTGAACAATTCGAGCGCCTGTTGATTGTGCCTGGTCTTCGTAGCGCTCAACCATGCGGCGAATCCACTGTACTTCGCCGGTCAGGTCGCAGTAATCGGTGCCTGTTGTTACACATGCTTTTACCAGAGGCTCTCCGTACAGCGCATAAGGGCCAACTGTAGAAATAACCACGCGGGTCTGTTCGCACATGGTCGTTAAGGCCTGGTCGTCAGTGGCATCCGCGAGGATCACCGGTAAGTCACCTGCGGTGGCTCCCAAATCAGACTTCAGAGAATTTAGCTTGGCCTCTGAACGCCCGGCAATGGCCCATTTCACTTCACCGGCCACACCGTAGGATTCAAACAAATAGCGTGTCAGTATCTGGCCAACGAAACTGGTGGCACCGAAAACAACTAAATCGTAGGTCGTTTCTGCTGATTCTGTCATGGTCTGTTCTTCCTTATGCGCCTGATCGTGGCGTCTACCGTAACGTTTAGTGATTTAAGTTTTGCCGCACGGGCCAAACCTTCTGAACTAGCGCGGTAAAGGTGCGGCGTCATCGCGAGCAAATTGTTGATGGCGTCTTTGTCGGGAAGGGTCAGGTTATAGCAAACAGCGGATGTTTCCAGATTTATGAACCCATCGGGTGCTGCGCCCTGAGTTTTTTTCGGCTCTTTTAGTTCAGGATAGATGATTTCGCGCAGTTCTTTAAGGTGGTTTGGTCCGGCGTCGACCTGAATAATCTCACCCTCCGGCCTGAGCACCCGGGCAAACTCCGGATACACGGGAAAACCGAACAGGCACACTATGCGATCCAGTGTTTCCGGCAGTAAAGGTAGGTTGGCATTGCTCCCCACAACCCAAGCTGGTTCTTTGTCCTGTTTAGCCGCTGATAACACAGCCCATTTGGATATATCCAATCCCATCAGAGCGAGTTTTGTGGTTTTTGGTGCGCTATTGGCGAGGTACCGCATGTAGTACCCCTCTCCACATCCTGCATCCAGACAACTTATGGAAGACTCGCTGAAGCCTTCAGGAAATACGGCACGGCTGAGGGCTTCGGCAATGGGTTGATAGAACCCGGCACTAAGAAATCGTTGACGCGACGCGACCATTTCCTTGTTGTCACCCGGATCTTTGGAGCGCTTATTCTGTACAGGTAACAGGTGGACATACCCTTGGCGGGCAATATCGAAACTGTGGCCGGCATCGCACTGCCAACTGTCGCCGTTTTTCTGCAAGGCAGAACCATCGAGAGGGCAAGCAAGGGCTTCAAACGGGTTTACCTTCATTGAGATGTATCCGGAGTTGCAAACAGGGTTCGGGTATAGGCTCACAGTTTATGGTTCTGCAACAAAAAAGACACCCGAAGGTGTCTTTTTTGAAGCCTGAGAGAAAGTTAAAGAACTTTCTTCAGCTCTTCTTCAAGTTGCGGTACTGCTTCAAACAGATCCGCTACCA
>JBQCZX010000191.1:0-6459 GCA_052089485.1 Marinobacter sp.
GCAGGGAAACACCGCCACGGGTCTTGATGAAATCTGGCATGGTGTGCTGCATTTCAACGTCAACCGGCTTCGGATACGCTGCGGTGTGACAGAAAGACTGCATAACCAGGTCAGCCTGGAAGCCCAGACAAGCCAGGTCTTTCAGCTCGTCGCGGGTCATTGGGCCAGTGGTGTCCTGGGAACCCACGGTAGTCATGTGTGGCTCGCAGTAAGTGCCCGGGCGAACGCCTTGGCCTTCTTCCAGGCCACAAGCCTTGCCGACCATTTTTTGGCCCAGAGTGAAGCCTTTGGTGCCGGCTTCTGGATCTTTTGGCAGGCGGAACAGATCCGTTGCGCCCAAGCCCAGTGCTACACGTGCCTTGGCGGTTAAGCCGCGGCCGATAATCAGCGGAATACGGCCACCGGCCTGAACTTCGTCCAGAATCACTTCGGATTTGAAGCCGAACTCAGAGATGGTTTCTCCGGCCTCGTTCAGGATTTTGCCGTCGTAGGGGCGGATTTCAATCACGTCGCCCATGTTCAGGTCGTCTACGGGTGCTTCGAATACCAGGGCGCCAGCGTCTTCCATGGTGTTGAAGAAGATGGGGGCAACCTTGTTACCGATACACACACCACCAGCACGCTTGTTCGGCACACCAGGAATGTCGTCGCCGAAGAACCACAGAACCGAGTTGGTGGCAGACTTACGTGATGACCCCGTGCCTACTACGTCGCCTACAAAGACCACGGGCAGGCCCTTGGCCTTGATTTCGTCAATCTGGCTCATTGGGCCAGTTACGCCTTGCTCTTCTGGTTTCAGGCCGTCGCGTTCCATTTTATAGGCAGCGCGGGCGTGCAGCGGGATGTCCGGGCGCGACCAGGCATCGGGAGCAGGGGACAGATCGTCGGTGTTGGTTTCGCCGGTCACCTTGAAAACCACCATCTTGGTGCTCTCGGCAACCTTATCCTTGTTGGTGAACCACTCGCCGTTGGCCCAGGATTCAACAACGGACTTGGCGATGGCGTTGCCAGCGTCCATTTTGTCCTTCACATCGTTGAAGGCATCGAACATCAGCAGGGTGCGCTTGAGTTGCTCACCAGCCAGTTCTGCCAGATTGCTGTCGTCGAGCAGATCCACCAGAGTTTCAATGTTGTAGCCACCCTGCATCATGCCTAGCAGCTGTACGGCTTTGGGCTTGTCCAGCAACGGCGATTTCGCTTCGTCTTTAACGATCGCGGTGAGGAACGCTGCTTTCACATAGGCGGCTTCATCCACGCCCGGCGGAATGCGGTTTTCCAGCAGGTCGACCAGAGTATTTTCTTCGCCAGCAGGCGGATTCTTCAGCAGCTCAACCAGAGCAGCAGTTTGTTCAGCATTTAGTGGCTTGGGGGGAATATCCAGAGCTGCACGTTCTGCAACGTGTTCACGGTAGGCTTCTAACACGGTTTGAACCCTCATCAGTTGGTATGTCCCGCAACTTTGGCAACACGCCTGGCGGGAGTTTTATGACGGAAAGACGGTAAGTTGGCGCAAGATTATATAGGAAAGCACTTATAAAGTTAAGTTGGACAGTGGTCGGAGAGACCTGATAGTGCGTTATAATCGCCCATCCATTGAATTGACGTTGCTGCTTACCATGAACCAGAAAACAGACTCCATGATTCAAGCCCTGCAAGAGATCCATGACTTTTTACCCTGCGCTACACCGCAACAGTGGATTGATAACGCACTGGCCAATCAGGATCTGATGCTCATTGATCATGCCCATTGTGAGAAAAAAGCGGCATCGACGGCGCTCAGCCTTATGTATCGCTATGTGGAGAACACCAACCTTCTTAACAAAATGTCTCGACTGGCTCGGGAAGAGCTGCGCCACTTTGAACAAGTTCTGGCCATTATTAACAAACGGGAGATAGCGTATTGCCACCTGACGCCCGCACGTTATGCGGCGGGCCTACGAAAAGATGTGCGTACGGATGATCCGGGCAGATTAGTGGATGTGATGGTGGTGGGTGCCATCATCGAAGCGCGTTCATGCGAAAGGTTCGCTGCACTTGTTCCGTTTTTGGATGATGAACTGGCAGAGTTTTACAGCAGTTTGCTCAAGTCTGAGGCGCGTCATTACCGGGACTACTTAGCGCTGGCCGAGCAGGCCAACGAAGGGCCGGTGGATGAGAGAGTGGCGGAGTTTCTGGCTATTGAAAAGCAGCTTATTTTGGAGCCGGATAGTGAATTCCGATTCCATAGTGGGCCTATTGATTGAGCACTAGTCTAGCTCTCGGCACAGGCCAATCCAGGCATCAATGCCCGCGCTTCGATACTTCTGCTTATGCAAAATGAAGTAAAACTGTCGTGCAAAGTTCCGATTTTTTGGCGTGCCCAGAGGCACCAAGCTGCCGCGTTTGAAGGCATCGGCAAGCACGACTTCTGACAGGCAACCTATGCCCAGATCGGCTTCCACGGCTCGTTTGATCGCTTCGGTATGTTCCAACTCAAGCAGCACGTTTAAGTCTGGGAGTAAGCCGTGCATGCCACGTTCGAAGCTTTGCCGGGTTCCGGAGCCTTGTTCTCTCATCACCCAGGTGGCGTCACGTAGATCTGCATCCGAGAGCTCTTTCTTGGCTGCCAGCGGATGCGTGGGTGAGCAGAAAACCACCAGTTGGTCGCCGCGCCAAGGCAATACGTCCAGCTCTGACGATTGCAGCTCACCTTCAATAAGGCCGATATCGAGTTCGAAATCTTTGACCCTGCGTGCGATGGTGCTGGTATTGGCTACTTCTAGCGATACTCGAGGCTGGGTAGGGGTATTCATGTATTGGGCCATTACGCCAACAGCCAGATAGTTACCTATAGTTAAGGTGGCGCCAACTTTTAAGGCACCTACTTCGGTATGTTTGCTAAAGGCCTGCTCTAGTTCCGTTGCCTGTGCGAGTACAGCTTCTACTTTGGGGCGGTAGAGCCGGCCAAGCTCATTCAATTGCAGGCGTTTGCCAACACGGTCGAATAATTGGATGTCGAATTGGTTTTCCAGTTCCTTGAGTGCGCTACTAGCGGCAGACTGCGACATAGCCAGCGATTCTGCAGCACGGGTGATGTTCTGGAAGTGCGCGGCGGCTAGAAAGACTTCGAGTTGCCTGAAACTGTACTTCATAACAGAGTGCTCTAAATCGACATTATCGAATAAGGTTATGGGAATATCCCATTTCATCGATAGGTTAGTGATGCGGTACACTCTACGCAATTCATATTTTAAATGTTCGTCGCCGAATCGGACAGGCAAGAGGTTTACATGAGCAACGTAATTAAAGAAACCGTGACCAGCGTACATCACTGGAACGATACCCTGTTCAGCTTCAAGACGAGCCGAGACCCAGGGTTTCGGTTCAAAAATGGCCATTTTGTGATGATAGGCTTGGAAACTGAAGGTAAGCCTCTAATGCGTGCCTACAGTATTGCCAGCGCGAATTACGAAGAGGAGTTGGAGTTCTTTTCTATCAAGGTGCAGAACGGCCCACTAACCTCGCGCCTGCAGAAAATAAAGGTGGGGGATGAAATTCTCGTGAGCCGTAAACCTACGGGAACCCTGATTCTGGACAACCTGCTGCCCGGCAAGAATTTGTGGCTGGTCAGCACCGGCACCGGGCTTGCCCCGTTTATGAGCATTATTAAAGATCCCGAGGTTTACGATGCCTTTGATAAGGTTATCCTGACTCACGGTGTAAGGTATGCCTCAGAACTTGCCTACCAGCAAGAAATTGAAGAGCTGCCTGAAAACGAGTTCTTTGGTGAGATGGTTAAAGGCAAGCTTGAATACTATCCAACGGTGACCCGTGAGCCGTTCCGTAATGAGGGCAGGCTTACCCGCGCCATGCAGAGCGGCAAGATAACCGGTGATTTTGGCTTGCCCGACTTAAATCCTGAAGATGACCGGTTCATGATCTGTGGTAGCCCGAGCATGCTTAAGGATACCTGTTCCATTCTCGACGCCATGGGTTTCAAGGAAGCTCGAGGCGGCGACATGGGGCATTACGTGATCGAACGGGCCTTTGTGGAGAAGTAAAAAGTGCGTTGGTGAATATCCCGCTGGCTTGTCCCGAATAGCACGAAACCTGAAACCTGAAGTTAAGCTTCGGGTTTTTTTATGAAGCTGAGAACAGCGTGTATAGTATTCGGTTTTAATTCTCAGGAAGAATGGCATGTTTTACTTTGAGCTTCAGCCTCGCTTTAGTGATACCGATGCATTGGGTCACATCAGTAACACGACTCTGCCGGTATGGTTTGAGCAGGCCAGAGAGCCGTTGTTCCGGATTTTTCATCCAACACTGGATGTGAAAACCTGGCCACTGATTATTGCTCGTGTGGAAGTGGATTTTGTAGCGCAGAGTTTCTGGCACCTGCCTGTTGAAATACGCACGGGCATTGACAGGGTAGGCAACAGCTCGTTTCAGACTGTTCAGGAAGCCTGGCAGGATGGAAAGCTGATCGCCCGTGGCAAAGCGGTGCTTATTCACTTTGATTACGAAGCCGAAAAAGCTGTGTCTATCTCTGACGAGGTCCGCAGCCAACTGATCGAACACACGGCTGAATAAGGGTCCGACAACGGTTTTATAAATGAGGTGGCGAATTTGATGGTAAAAGCATTCGGATTGGCTTTGCTTGCGAGCACATTGTTGCTTTCCGGCTGCGACGCCGGAAATGGCGAGCAGAGTAATGAGGAGGCACGCCCAGCTTCAGATTCAAAAGAGGAGCTTGTCAGTGACATTTCTCTAGCGCTGGAGCCTGCTCAGCTGGATTGGGTTGGTCAGAAAATATTTCAGAATGAGTGCGCTGGCCAGTATCAGTGCCTCGTTCACTGGAATGAACCCGAGGCATTTCCCTCCTTAGGTATCGGCCATTTTATCTGGTATCCGAAAGACGTTGAAGAGCGGTTTGTTGAGAGTTTTCCAGCACTTGTTGAGTACATGGAACAGCGTCAGCTTAATATCCCCGAATGGCTTCGGGAGCTGGAGCCGTTTGATGCGCCTTGGCCAGATCGGGAAACCTTCCTGAAGGTTGCGGATTCGCCTGAAATGGCAGAATTACGGGAGTTCTTGGCGGGTACTCAGGGAGTTCAGGCGGAGTTTATTTTTCGTCGTGCGAAAAGCTCCCTGGCTAAAATCGTAAAAGCGGTTCCTGAGGCGCGCCGACAGGACGTGCAAAAAAGATTGCGAGCGCTAAGCCAAACACCGGGTGGTGTTTACGCCGTTATGGATTATGTGAATTTTAAAGGCGAAGGGCTTTCACTTGACGAGCGTTACAACGGCGAGGGCTGGGGGTTGCTTCAGGTTTTGCTGGCCATGTCTTCTGGCGAAGAAACGCTGATCCAGTTCCGGGAGGCGGCTGCAGCTGTGCTGACACGCCGTGCCCAGAATGCCGACAACCCGGTTGAGCGGGAACGTTGGCTTGCGGGATGGCTCAAGCGTTTGGAAACATACAAAGAGCCTGTAAACATGGGTTCGGTGACCGGCGTGTCGTCCTGATACAGGTTTCGGGCGCCTTAGCCGGCGCTACGCTCCTCAGGGAGAGTGCGCACATGAATATCCCGCTGTGGGAAAGGAATTTCGATATCGGCCTCAGTCAACGCATAGGTGATTGATGCATGTATTTCATGGGACAGAGGCATGATGTCCATCAAATCTTTGACGTAAACCCAAACCTCAAAGTCGATGCTGCTGTCCCCAAGCGCCACACAGAAAACCTCCGGTGCTGGATCGCTCACCACGCGCGCATTTTTGCTGGCAACCTGGCTGAGCATGTCCTGTACCTTGTTTACGTCGGATCCATAGGCAACACCCACTCGAAGGGTTACACGGGTAATCGGATCCGAGAGTGTCCAGTTGGTGAGATCCTGGGTAACAAAGGTTCTGTTGGGGATAATCTGTTCTTTGCGGTCCCAGTCGACCAGCGTTGTGGCGCGAATACGTATGCGTGCAACTGTGCCGGTTATGCCGCCAATGGTTACCATGTCACCTACCCGGATCGGGCGTTCAAATAAAAGAATAATGCCAGACACAAAGTTGGCAACTATTTCCTGGAGACCAAATCCAAGGCCCACCCCGAGTGCGGCAACCAGCCACTGCAGCTTGGACCACTGAACACCAATTACCGCGAGGCAGGCTACTACTCCCGCGATCACCAGAATGTAGGTGGTGATCGTTGTAATGGCGTAGCCCGCCCCCGGTTCGAGGTTCATCCGGCTCAGCACCATCACCTCCAGAGTTCCCGGGAGATTTTTAGCGGCAAGTACCGTTCCTGCAGCAACCAGCAACGCTAGCAATGCATCGGCCAGGGTTATGGGAAGCGGGTCGCCTCCTTGCAAGTCTGTGGCAATGGTCCACAAAGTAATGTTGTTGAATAACTGAAGTGCCGGAATAACATCGGCCCAAAGAATGAGTAAGCCGGTTATCGCCAGAGCTGAGATCACAATGCCGAGCAGGGAG
>JBQCZX010000192.1:0-6415 GCA_052089485.1 Marinobacter sp.
GCGCTTCAAGTGCAGATTCTTCTTCACCCTTGAACACAAAAATTGCGCTGTGATCGAACATATGGGCTACGGTGCCCGGTGTGCCGATCTTGGCTTTGGTTTTGGTGAAGGCCAAGCGGACATCGCCGAAGGTGCGGTTGGGGTTATCTGTTAGGCAGTCTACGATCACCATGCAGTTGCCCGGGCCGTAGCCTTCGTAGCGTGCCGGTGAGTAATCTTCGCCGGCGCCACCACGGGCCTTATCGATCGCTTTGTCGATAACGTGAGACGGCACCTGATCTTTTTTGGCGCGCTCGATCAGCCCCCGCAGTGAAAGGTTGCCATCCGGGTCGGTTCCGCCGGATTTAGCGCTCATGTAGATTTCGCGCCCGTACTTGCTGTAGACCTTGGTTTTGGCCTCCGCAGTTTTGGCCATGGATTGTTTGCGATTCTGGTAGGCTCTGCCCATTTTTGCGCTGCCTTATGTTTGCTGGGGAAAGGGCGAGATTTTACGCAAGAATAGCAGTTTGGGACAGGCCTATTTGGTTGACCCGTCCCGCAGGCGTTTAGATGTAGTCGACATACAATGAGAGTCGGCCAAAATGGCCGGATGTTGCAAGTTGCGCGGAGGGTACGAAATCGACGAATAACACCTATTGCCTTAGGCCAATTATCTGATATTCATCAAGTAACGTTTTGTTTCGCCCGGTAATCTCTCGGCGCCTGGCCCATGGTTTTCTTGAATAGTCGCGAGAAATAATAGGCGTCGTCATAGCCAAGGCGGTGGCTTATTTCTGTAAAGCTCAGATTTGTTGTGTCTAGCATCTGACAGGCTCGCTCTACCTTTAGATGCAGGAAGTGCTGGATGGGGGATGCGCCAGTCTGTTCTCGGTATCGTGTGGCAAAGTGCGCGGGCGAAAGCCCGGCAACGTCTGCAAGCTGTTCCAGGGTGATGCGCTCATCAAGATGTTCACGCATGTAGTTATGAATGATATCCAACTCGGCTTGCCGTTTATGGCCGGTTTCATCAACGCTGATCGGGACCGCTGCTAGTAGTTGGCGTAAGCGATTGGCGGCGTGAATCAGGCCGCGGGCACGGAAACCTGTCTGGCGAACAGACAGCAGGCCGTTAAAATCCACCAAAAGCCGAGGCTGCCGACCCAGATGGCGGATAGGCGTGGCGTCATCAAACCCCATGTATTTGCGAAACTCTTCCGCCAGTGGGCCTGTGTAGTGCACCCAGTGAATAGTCCATGGGTTGTCTGGATCTGCCGTGTAACGGTGGTTAGCACCAGCAGGCAATAACAAGAGATCCCCAGCCTCCATAGTATAAGGATCGCCTTCTATGTTCAGAAACGCTTTTCCTTCTGTGCAGTAAATCAAAAGATTGTCGCGGTGGTGTTCCCGGTGCATGTGGTGGCCGGTGGCTCGACGGTAATGGCCAAACGCCCGAGGATAGAGGTCCCGGGTGAGGGGATGCTCAGACAAAAGCCTAACAATAGGGGCTGGTACTACGTAGCGAATGCTGTTCTTGGGGACTGGCCACTGAGAGGTTTGTGTCATGTTTGTTGCTGCCGTTAAGTGTGTGGCAATCGAAAGATAATCCATCACGAACGAAATTTAGTCAATCATCAAGTGCCAGAGAAGGTGCTAAGGTCACTTCATACATCGCTAAAGCAATTGTGCTTTGGCTCGCTTCCCGCACAACAACAAGCAGGGGTTTTAAAATGAAAAACGTTCCACTGTACCTAGCTGGTGAATTTGTTCAGAGCCAGACCAGCGAATGGATTGACGTAACCAACCCGGCCACCAACGAAGTGATCGCCAAGGCTCCGTGCACCACAGACGCCGAGATGCGCAAGGCCATAGATTCCGCCGGAGAGATATTCAAAACCTGGAAAGAAGTGCCAGTCTCTGAACGTGCCCGTGTGATGCTGCGTTATCAGGCATTGCTCAAAGAGCATCACGACGACATTGCGGAAATTCTGTCCCAGGAAACCGGCAAAACCTTTGAAGATGCTAAAGGTGATGTGTGGCGTGGCATTGAAGTTGTTGAGCATGCTGCCAACGTGGCCTCCATGATGATGGGCGAGACCGTCGGAAACGTTGCGCGGGGGGTAGATACCCACTCTTGGATTCAGCCGTTGGGTGTATGTACTGGTATTACGCCGTTTAATTTCCCTGCGATGATTCCGTTGTGGATGTTCCCCATGGCGATCGCTTGCGGTAACACCTTTATTCTCAAACCGTCCGAGCAAGACCCACTCACTCCTATGCGCCTTGCAGAACTGTTTGAAGAAGCCGGTGCGCCTAAAGGTGTGCTGCAGGTTGTGCACGGTGGCAAGCAGCAGGTGGACGTACTCCTTACCGACCCTGACGTTAAAGCAATCTCCTTTGTGGGTTCTGTGCCGGTTGGCCGTTACATCTACGAAACCGGCACCAAAAACATGAAGCGTGTTCAGAGCTTTGCCGGTGCCAAGAACCACATGGTCATCATGCCAGACGCCGACAAGCAACAAGTTATCAATGCCTTGGTGGGTGCGTCTGTTGGAGCTGCTGGTCAGCGTTGCATGGCGATTTCGGTAGCTGTGTTTGTAGGGGAAGCTCAGGCCTGGATTCCCGAGTTGAAGGAAGCCATGGCAAACGCTCGCCCGGGTGCCTGGAACGATTCCAACGCCAGCTATGGCCCGATAATCTCTGCCAAAGCCAAGGATCGTGTTGAATCGTTGATCGCCACTGGTGAAGCCCAAGGCGCTAACCTGATTCTGGACGGTCGTGGTTGCACAGTTGATGGCTTGCCCGATGGCAACTGGGTTGGCCCTACTATGTTCACGGGTGTGACCACCGAAATGGATATCTATAACGAGGAAATCTTCGGCCCTGTACTTACCTGTATGGAAGAAGAAAGCCTGACGGATGCCATTACCCTGATCAACAACAGCCCTTACGGTAACGGTGTCTCTATCTTTACTGGCTCCGGTGGCGCTGCTCGCAAGTTCCAGCATGAAATTGAGGTTGGTCAGGTGGGTGTGAATATACCCATTCCTGTGCCCCTGCCGTTCTTCTCGTTCACTGGCTGGAAAGGTTCTTTTTACGGCGATCAGCACGCATACGGCAAACAGGCGGTTCGCTTCTATACGGAAACCAAAACGGTTACCTCGCGCTGGTTCTCCAGTGAAGTGGAAGCAGGAGCAGAAGCAAACTTCTCGATCCAGTTGCGTTAATCACGTTGAGGGTAGGTATGTTTAATTTGGAGCCTAGCAATGGACTTTAACCTAACCGAAGATCAGTTGGCGTTTCGCGAAGCGGCCCGCACCTTTGCTGAGAAATCCATGGCGCCTCACGCAGGCAAGTGGGACAACGAGCATATTTTTCCGGTCGACACGCTTAAAGAAGCCGGTGAGATGGGTTTTATGGGGATCTATACCCCGGAAGCGCTCGGCGGTATGGGCCTTTCACGGCTGGATACGTCCGTGATCGTGGAAGAACTGGCGGCTGCCTGCCCCTCAACGGCTGCGTTCATCACCATTCACAATATGGCCACGTGGATGGTGGCGAGCTTTGCATCTGATGACCTCAAGCAGGAAATCGTTCCAAAGCTGGCCAGTGGTGAATGGCTTGCGTCTTACTGCCTGACAGAGCCGGGTGCCGGCTCTGACGCAGCCAGTCTAAGAACCAAAGCGGTTCGCGACGGCGACAGTTATGTCATCAACGGCAGTAAAGTCTTTATATCTGGTGCTGGCGATACCGATATTCTCGTGTTGATGGCGCGTACCGGCGCACCGGACTCGGGCTCAAAGGGTATCTCCACCTTCGTGATTCCAGCGGATGCCGAAGGCATTTCCTATGGCAAGAACGAAGAGAAAATGGGCTGGCACAGCCAGCCGACTCGCACCATTAATCTTGAGAATGTTCGCGTTCCTGTCACCAGCCGGATCGGCGAAGAAGGTGACGGCTTCGCCATTGCCATGAAAGGCCTTGATGGTGGGCGTCTCAATATTGCCACCTGTTCTTTGGGCGGAGCCCAAGCAGCTCTGCTGAGAGCCCGCAACTACATGCATGAGCGGGAACAGTTTGGTAAACCTTTGGCTGCGTTCCAAGCTCTGCAGTTCAAGCTGGCGGATATGGCAACCAATCTAGTAGCTGCCCGGCAGATGGTGCGCCTTGGGGCTTTCAAGCTGGACAGTGGTGACACAGAAGCCACACTGCACTGCGCTATGGCGAAACGCTTCGCCACTGATGTTTGCTTCGATGTGGTGAATGATGCCCTGCAGCTGCACGGTGGCTATGGCTATATCCGGGAATACCCTCTGGAGCGTTATTTGCGTGACCTGCGCGTGCACCAGATTCTGGAAGGTACCAACGAAATTATGCGCCTGATTGTGGCTCGCCGCCTGCTGGATAACGGCGTGGCCGAAGCCATTCAATAAGCCGCAGCAATAACAGGAGACAGATGATGAGCGATCTGATTCAGCTCGAAAAACGTGGACACATTGCGGTACTAACGATTAATAATCCGCCGGCCAATACCTGGACGGCGGATTCCTTGCCTGCACTGTCAAAAATTGTTCGTGAACTTAATGAAGACGCCAACATTTTTGCACTGGTTTTGACCGGGCAGGGCGAGAAGTTTTTCTCCGCTGGCGCTGACTTAAAAACCTTTGCCGATGGTGACAAGGCCCGGGCCAACGAGATGGCTCAGCTCTTTGGGGAGGCCTTTGCCACCTTAACAGCGTTCCGGGGTGTATCCATTGCGGCCGTGAACGGCTACGCCATGGGCGGCGGTCTTGAGTGTGCATTGGCCTGTGATATTCGTATCGCCGAGGAACATGCCCAGATGGCCCTGCCAGAAGCCTCTGTTGGCCTGCTGCCCTGCGCGGGTGGCACCCAAAACCTGCCTTGGATGGTAGGCGAAGGTTGGGCCAAACGTATGATTCTTTGTGGCGAGCGGGTGAAGGCCGACAAAGCCTTGCAAATCGGCCTGGTTGAGGAAGTTGTTCCCACGGGTAAAGGTTTGGAAAAGGCGTTGGAGCTAGCTGAAATGGCCTGCAAGCAAAGCCCATCTTCCATTGCCCGCTGCAAGACCCTGGTGATGAGCTCCCGTGATGGCCGCAGCCATACTGATAGCTGGCGCATGGAGCGGGAACTGTTTGTTGAGCTGTTCTCAACTGAAGATCAGAAAGAAGGCGTGAATGCCTTTCTTGATAAGCGCAAGCCGGAATGGAAAAACCGCTGAAACTTGCATGCATACCGGTTTAAGGATTAGACATGAGCCACCAACCGATTATTTTTGAAGAGTGGAAAACCGCTGGCGGCGCACTGATCGCCGTGGCTCGGCTGAATACGCCGAAAGCACTTAACTCACTCTCCCTTGAGATGATTCGACAGCTAACTCCGCAGCTAAAACGCTGGGCAGAGGACGACAATGTTCGGGCTGTATGGATTGAGGCGGAAGGCGACAAGGCGTTCTGTGCCGGCGGCGACATAGTTGCGCTTTATCGGAGCATGACCGAACCGCAAAGCGGCGGCGTCGCCAGCGAAGGCATAGCGTTCTTCACCGAAGAGTACGAGCTGGATTATCTGATTCATTCGTTCCCCAAACCTGTGGTGTGTTGGGGCCATGGCATTGTGATGGGCGGCGGCATTGGCATTATGGCTGGCGCCTCTCATCGGGTAGTAACCGAAGCGTCCAAGCTGGCTATGCCTGAAAGCAGTATTGGTCTTTATCCAGACGTAGCCGCTGGCTGGTTCCTGAACCGTGCCCCCGGGCGCACAGGGTTGTTTCTGGGGCTCACCGGTGCTCGCATGAATGCATCTGACGCACTGTTTGTTGGCCTTGCCGATCGCTTCATTAAACATGATTTGAAGGCGGCCGTGGTCGCGGATCTGACTGCTCAGAGCTGGCAAGGCGAAGATGCTTTTGCTGTGGTTGGAAGTGTGCTTAGGCAGCACGAAAACCAAAGTGCGGATGCCTTGCCTGAGTCACAAGTGCGGACACATTTTGATGAGATCAACCGCGTAACCGATGCCGACAGCCTGACCGGTATGGTTGCGCAGATGAGGGAGCTCTCAGGCGGAGAGGGCTGGCTTGCCAAAGCCACTCGGCCACTGGAGGCTGCGTCGCCCACGTCGCTGGCTCTATGCTGGCAGCATTTGCGCAACTGCCGCTTGAACGGCCTTCGCGAAGTTCTGGATAAAGAGCTCACGCTGTCCAAGAACTGCTTGAGCAAAGGGGAGTTTGTCGAAGGGGTGCGTGCGCTGCTGATTGATAAGGACAAGCAACCCCGCTGGCGCTACGCATCGCTGGCGGAAATGGACAGTGAGTGGATAGACAGCTTTTTCGAAAGTTAGCCAAAAAGGCCGCTTGAACGGGCGGCTTACTCAACCGAATACAAAAACAAGGGGATGATTATGGCAACGATTACCTTTATTGGCC
>JBQCZX010000193.1:0-6336 GCA_052089485.1 Marinobacter sp.
CTTTGATCACGTCGTCGTTCTGGCGGATTTCTTCTGGTGTGCCACTGGCCAGGGGTCGGCCCTGGTTAATGACGTTGATCCGGTCTGAAATATCCATTACCAGGCTCATGTCGTGTTCAATCAAGACCACGGAAACGTTGTAATCCTCTTTCAGGCTAATAATAAGCTGGTTGAGTTCTTTGGTTTCCGCTGGGTTTAGGCCGGCTGCCGGCTCGTCGAGCATCAGCATTTTAGGCTCGGTCACCATGCAGCGCGCTATCTCTAGCCGCCGTTGCTGGCCGTAGGCCAGATTGCCGGCGTCTCGGTTGGCGAGCTCCAGAAGCCCTACACGCTCTAGCCAGTAGGCGGCGCGATCCAGTGCCTTCTGTTCACGTTCCTTATAGTTAGGGGTGCCCAGAAGGCCGGCGAGCATGTTGGTGTTGAGGTGGCGGTGTTGGGCCACAAGCAGGTTTTCCACAACAGACATCTGAGTGAACAGACGAACGTGCTGGAAGGTTCTTACCATGCCCAGCTTGGAAATCTTATGGTCCGGTTTGCCCTGTACCTCGTTGCCTTCAAAGAGGATCTTGCCACCGCTGGGCTTGTAAAAACCGCTCATGCAGTTGAATACGGTGGTTTTACCGGCACCGTTAGGGCCGATGATAGAAACGATTTCCCGGTCCTGAACGTCCAGTGACACTTGGTCTACCGCTAGCAGGCCGCCAAAGCGCATGGACAGATTCTGTACTTCAAGCATTGTCTGTCACTCCTGCTTGTTCAGTTTGATGTGAATGCGTCGCATGGGCAGCAGGCCCTGCGGTCGCCAAACCATCATTAAGACCATGGCTGCGCCAAAAATCAGCATTCGGTATTCAGAAAATTCCCGTGCCAACTCCGGCAAAATGGTCACCGCAATGGCTGCCAGTATTACGCCCAGCTGCGAGCCCATGCCGCCCAGAACCACAATGGCTAGAATGATGGCAGATTCCAGGAAAACGAACGATTCCGGGCTGATAAACCCTTGCTTGGAGGCAAATACAGTGCCTGCAAAGCCGGCAAAGAACGCGCCAATGGTAAATGCAGAGAGCTTTACAGCGGTGCGGCTAAGGCCCAGCGAGCGGGCTGCAATCTCGTCTTCTCGCAGCGCTTCCCAGGCCCGGCCTACCGGCATGCGCATAAAGCGCCGAATGATCAGTGCCGTTATTACCGCAAGCACGAGGGCGATTAGGTACAGGAAAACCACCTTGTGTTCACCGCTGTAGGCGATGCCAAACGTTTCGTGGAACGAGGTGTTGCCTTCTTCCTTTACACGCCGGCCAAACTCCATTCCGAACAGCGTAGGGTCGGGGATACCGCCAATACCATTTGGGCCACCTGTCAGGTTGGTCCAGTTGTTGAGAAGAATGCGGATGATTTCGCCAAACCCGAGGGTAACAATTGCCAGGTAATCCCCTCGCAATCGCAGTACTGGAAAGCCCAGTATTAACCCAAACAGGCCGGCTAGTAGAGCGCCTGCAGGCAGCGCAACCCAGAATGACACGCCCAAATATTGGGACAATAAAGCGAAGGTGTATGCGCCAACTGCGTAGAAAGCCACGTAGCCAAGATCTAGCAGGCCGGCGAGGCCAACCACCACGTTAAGGCCCAGCGCCAGCATAATGTAAATCAGCACCAAAGTGGCCAGGTCTACAGAGCCCCGTGAAACAAAAAATGGCCAGAACAAAGCGAGCACCACGAGCCCGGTCATGATCCAGGATTCCACTTTTACCCGCTTGGACTGCTCCATGGGTTCTTTGTTCACCAAGGGGTTAAGCTTGGGTAGTTTGCCCAGCGCGCCCATGAACGAATCACGAAATGCCTGGAATACAAATACCGCAACGGCGGCCAGAACAATGGCAATGTACGTTGAAGTTTTGGCTCCGGTGAGCGTGATGTTGACGCCCTGGGCTTCCAAATTAAGCCCGAGGATAGGGACAGAAATAATCAGCGTGACAATCGCACAAAACAGCGCGTGTCTATAATTGTTAGCAGCCATCAGATCTTCTCAACCTCCGGTTTGCCAAGCAGGCCGGTGGGCTTAAACAGCAGAATGAGGATTAACAAGCCGAAGGAAACGACGTCTTTATACTCACCGCTGAGGTAGCCCGAGGTCATGCTTTCAGATACGCCAAGAATCAGGCCGCCAAGCATGGCACCGGGAATGCTGCCAATGCCGCCGAGTACCGCAGCCGTAAAGGCTTTGAGGCCAGCAATAAAGCCGAACAGTGGGTCAATCGAACCGTAATACATACCTAGGAGCAGCCCGGCAACGGCCGCCAATGCAGCACCAATAATAAAGGTTGCCGAGATGATACGGTTGGTATCAATGCCCAGCAGGCTGGCCATGCCGAGATCCTGAGAGACAGCCCGACAAGCGCGGCCAGTGCGGGATCGGGAAATGAATAGCGAGAGCACCGTCATGCAAATCAGCGTGGTTATAAAAATCGTGATTTGCATGTAAGACAGAGACATCTGGAACGCGCCTTCAGACCCAAACTGAAAGCCACCTTCAATGAGCGCAGGAAAGCCAACGTTGCGGGAGCCTTGAGCGAGGTGAACGTAGTTCTGCAGGAAGATAGACATGCCGATTGCAGATATCAGCGGAATCAGGCGATGCCGGCCACGCACGGGGCGGTAGGCAACCCGCTCCACCGCCCAGCCCATGGAGCTGGAAACAATCATGGCGCACAGAAGCGCAACGACAAGGATAAGGGGAAGCCAGGCAATGCCGAGAGCGGTCAGGCCTGTGATGGCGATAAGAGCGGTATAAGCGCCGATCATGTAGATTTCACCATGGGCAAAGTTGATCATGCCGATGATGCCGTAAACCATCGTATAACCGATGGCGATCAGGGCGTAAGCGCTGCCAATCGTGAGCCCGTTAATGAGCTGTTGAGAGAAGTAAAGGAGGTCTTGCATTATTGTTTGACTCCGGGGGCCTGCTCCCTCCCCCGAAACACTCCAGACCTGGGATGACCGGGTTGGATATGAGGCGGAATCTAAAGGAGCCTAGAAAAACACCTTCTCCCGGATCGCGGTGAGAAGGCGTTTTCATGATTACCGTTAATTAACGATTCGGCTTAGTTTACCGGAGTTTTGCTGCCATCTGAATGCCATTCGTACACGACAAATTCGAAGGATTTCATATCGCCGGCTTTGTCATATTCAACCGTGCCGATAGGCGTCTCAAAGGTGCCGCTGCGAAGAGCCTCTGCAACATCGAACGGGTCTTTGGAGTCTGCGGCTTCGATACCGTCTGCTATCAACTGAACGGCGGCGTAAGAAGTCAGTACGAACGGGCCGGATGGGTCTTCATTCTTGTCTTCGAAGGCTTTTACCAGATCTTGGTTTTCTTCTTTCTCGTCAAAGCTCGGCGGCAAGGTTACCAAGAGACCTTCGGCGGCTTCACCGGCGATGGTGTTGATGTCCTTGTTGCCAACGCCCTCAGGGCCCATGAATTTGACGTCCAGCTTGGCTTGGCGTGCCTGGCGCAGAATGAGGCCCAACTCAGGGTGGTAACCGCCAAAGTACACGTAGTCCACGTCGGCCTGTTTGAGTTTAGTGATCAGGGATGAGAAATCCTTGCTGCCAGCGGTGACGCCTTCAAACATCGCGATTTCAACACCTTCATCTTTCAGCGTGTCACGAACGGCCGTGGCAATGCCTTCGCCGTACTGCTGCTTATCGTGAATAACCGCAACGCTCTCAGGGTTCTGGCTGGCGATGTAGTTGCCGGCAACCGGCCCCTGCATGCTGTCGAGCCCGATGGTGCGGAAAATCAGCTCATAGCCGCGCTCTGTAACCTCCGGGCTGGTTGAGGCCGGAGTGATCATTAGAATGCCTTCGTCCTCATAGATATCTGAGGCGGGCTGGGTTGAGCTGGAGCACAGGTGGCCAACTACATATTGCACGCCGTCGTTGACCAGGCGGTTTGCAATCGTAACAGCTTGCTTGGGGTCACAGACGTCGTCGTATTCTACAGCCTCCAGTTTCTCGCCCATCACGCCACCGTCGGCGTTAATCCGCTCAATGGCCATGCGTGCGCCGGAGAATTGCATATCGCCGTACTGGGCAACGGGGCCGGTCACAGGTCCTGCGATGCCAATCTTGATGTCTGCCGCAGCGTTGCCGGCAGCCATAAGGGCAACGGAAGCACTAACGGCGGTCACGAGTTTTTTTACTGAAATTGCCATGGTGTTTGTCCTGTATCTTGCAGCGTTATTTTTATAGTCTCAGAGAGTAAACAAACACTACCTATGCGGTCTTGTCAAGTTGACCATGGGCTTGGTTGGTGATTTAAAATTACTGCCAGTAAAACTGCTACTTGCATTGAAGGGTGCAAAGACCTCTAATAGTTAGTGGTGTAAATAAAATGCTAGAAGGCCCCATTGGAGCAGTAATACAGTGAGCAATTATGAACATGTTCTGGTCGCACTCAGGCGAGTTATCCGAGCAACGGATCTTCATTCCAAGCGCCTTAGCAAGAACGCCGGCCTCACCGGCCCGCAGCTTTTAATCATGCGAACAATCCGGGAGCTGGGTGAGGTTACCATCGGCACCATCGCCGATAAGGTCAGTCTGAGCCAAGCTACGGTGACGACCATTCTTGATCGCCTGGAGCATCGGCAACTGGTTTACCGGGTGCGCAGCACCCAAGACAAACGCAAGGTTCACGCGCACCTTACAGAAAGTGGTGCCGACATCCTTTCCCGCGCGCCCAACCCTCTGCAGGAAGATTTCATCAAGAAGTTCCAGAATCTTCATGAGTGGGAGCAGAACATGATCCTGGCCTCCCTTCAGCGGGTCGCGAACATGATGGATGCCGACGACATTGATGCCTCACCCGTACTGGATGTCGGTCCCGTTCTGAAGGACGATGGCTGGAAAGAAAAGGCTTGAATTTAAGGGGCGGGTGCCCCATCTACGCCCTAACTAATCATGAACATTTCAGGTGCCTAACATGAGCAGCTCTCCCCATATATTTGAAGCCACCATGGAAAACTTCCAGCGCGAAGTGATGGAAGCCTCCTCCACCGTGCCTGTACTCGTGGACGTTTGGGCCGAATGGTGCGCGCCGTGCAAGCAGCTTATGCCCTTGCTTGAAAAACTGGTAGACGAATACCAGGGCGCATTCAGACTCGCCAAAGTAAATGCAGATGAGCAGGAGCAGCTCACGGGTAGCTTGGGTGTGCGCAGCCTGCCCACGATTATTCTGGTGAAAGATGGCCAAGCTGTAGATGGTTTTAACTCAGCTTTGCCAGAGAGCGAAGTTCGTAAGGTGCTAGAAAAGCATATAGAGCTGCCCGAGGAAGACCCTTACGAGAAAGCCCATCGCATTTGGGACGAAGGCGATATCGACGGCGCGTTGGTTATTCTCTCCGAGATGAACCAGCAGGATCCCGAGAACCTGAAGGTACTGATCGACCTCGCTCAACTAAAAGCGGAAACCGGCGACCTTGAAACCGCTGAACAAGTTCTTGAAAGCCTGCCGCCTGAAGAAAAATTGCAGCACCAAGCAAGGCAGTTGGCGGCCCGAATAAAGTTCCTGAAGCAGTCTGCTGAGCTCCCGCCGGTAAAAGATTTGGAAATGGCGCTGGAGCAAGATCCCAAAGACCCCAATGCCTTGCACCTGCTGGCATTACATCATGTGTTGGAAGAGAAGAATGCTGAAGCGATGGAACTACTGATTCGGCTGATGCAAGTGGATAGCAAATATAAGGATGAAGTGGCTAAGACTACGCTGGTTGAGCTGTTTGAGAAGCTTGGGAATAGTAACCCCGATGTGCGGACTTATCGGCGTAGGCTTTACACACTAATGCACTAGTGAGCGCTTTGAGCGTGGCGCACGCACACATTGAATCGGCCTCTTCCGCTGGACCGTAATTGGCAGTCCAGCGGGTTGAGTGCAAACTGTCCAAGGTAGTCAGCCCATCGGCCTGCCCTGGAAGTTGGCTTTAAGCTTCTTCGCCAGCGTGCTCGTCAGAATCTGCATCTTCTGTATCTTCATCAGAATCCGCTTCTTCGCCAGCATGTTCATCCGAATCCTCATCAGAGTCAGCTTCTTCGCCGGCATACTCATCGCCACTGCGATCTTCTACAGCGTCACCCCCGTGCTCGTCTTGGGCCACGGCAACGCCACCGAACGAGAGGGCGGCAAGCAGGAATATCAGGTAAGTAATAGATTGGAGCGTTTTCATTTAACTTCTCCTTATTGGT
Source organism: Marinobacter sp. (assembly GCA_052089485.1). Taxonomy (GTDB): domain Bacteria; phylum Pseudomonadota; class Gammaproteobacteria; order Pseudomonadales; family Oleiphilaceae; genus Marinobacter. Next base: position 6,235 of record JBQCZX010000193.1, read on the forward strand.
GTCAGTGCTACTGACTTCTACGTGCGCTTGAATATACGGGCAATGCTCTAGGAGTCTGCGCGCCAGAAACTTTTTGAACTCTCGTTTCCGCCAGACCGGATC
>JBQCZX010000194.1:0-6195 GCA_052089485.1 Marinobacter sp.
AAGCCGTCCTTGGCTTGCCCGTGAAGTGCTTCGCACTCCACCCATGGCTCCGCACGGTTTTGCCAGGCCCTTCGCCCCTAACTGCTCAAGCTATGGCATTTCAGATCGCGTGATCCAAAACGGTTTTGCCTGCTGATTCACCTTTCAAAAAAGCTTGCAGCGCTCCATCAAGATCGGCGCGGCCAATCTGCTTCGCGGACGCTTCAGCCTTCGCGCATTTCCAGTCACCTGAAAACTTTTTCCAAACTGCTTCTTTCTCAGCCAGTGGGATTTCCACTGAATCCACACCCAGCAGGTTTACACCGCGCAGGATGAACGGGAGAACCGTGGTCTGGAGTTGCGGGCCAGCGACTAGGCCGCAGCAAGAGACCGAACCGCCTGGCTGGATCTGTTTCAGCAATTCAGCAAGAGGCGACCCGCCAACCGTATCCACGGCGTTGGCGAATGCAGGCTTCAGCATTGGCTTCTTATCTTCGGCCAGTGCGTCGCGCCCCACTACCTCGGTAGCACCAAGTTCTTTCATGCTTTCAGCGTGCCCGGCTTTGCCGCTGATGGCGACAACTTCGAAGCCGAGTTTGGCGAGGAGTTCAACTGCAATGCTACCAACCGCGCCAGAGGCGCCGGACACGGCTACTTTGCCCTGCTCTGCTTTCGCACCCATGGTGAGGAGCTTCTGTACGCACAAACCGGCTGTGAGGCCGGCTGTGCCGTATATCATTGCGGTATTGGCATCCCAACCGGCTGGCATGGCTACGCACCAGGCAGAGGGTACGCGGATATACTCGCCAAAACCGCCGGCAGTGCTCATGCCAAGGTCGTAGCCGGTTACGATAACTTTGCTGCCAACTGCAGGCGTTCCGGTGGCAGATTCGACAACTTCGCCACCGGCATCGATGCCGGGCGTGTGGGGAAACGAGCGGGTAACGCCCTTATTGCCAGAGGCAGAGAGTGCGTCTTTGTAGTTCAGGGAGGAGTGGCTGACTTTTATCAGCACCTCACCCGCCGGGAGGTCCTTGGTGCTCAGGGTCTGTTCTGCACCTTTATAACTGCCATCCTGTTCTTCAACACGCCATGCTTTGAATTGAGTATCGCTCGTCATGATCTTCCCCACTTACGATTAGCTACTGGATTTTCTGGTTGCGGAATGCGCTCAGAACCTTCCATACGGTGTGTTCGAGTGCGCTACTGGTTGCCAGCCCGAGTTTCTCTGGTAGGGTCCGTTTGCGCTGGAATGACACAGAGACTACGTCTGCTCTGTCGCAGGCTTCAATGAGAAACTCGTCTGACGTTTTGATCTCGTCGATGAGTTTTACCTCAAGTGCCCGCTTGCCGAACCAAATGTCGCCCGTCGCCACCGCCGCAATATCAAGCTCGGGACGGCGTTCGCCGACATAGTCTTTGAAAAGACCGTGGGTATCTTCCAAGTCTTCCAAAAATTTCTGGCGGCCTTTGTCGGTGTTTTCGCCGAAGACGGTCATGGTGCGCTTGTGCTCACCTGCCGTCAGTATTTCGAAATCCACGTTGTTTTGCTTGAGCAGACGGTGAAAGTTCGGGAGCTGAGCAACGACACCAATAGAGCCAAGAACCGCGAAAGGCGAGGCAACAATCCGGTCAGCGACACAGGCCATCATGTAACCACCACTTGCGGCCACTTTATCGACGCAGGCAGTAAGGTGAATACCTTTACTGCGGATTCGATCCAGTTGCGCTGCCGCAAGGCCGTAGGAGTGCACCAGGCCGCCGCCGCTTTCCAAGCGAATAACCACTTCATCCTTGCCCGGCTCAGCAACACTCAGTACTGCGGAGATAGCACGGCGAAGTGGCTCAGTATCACTGGCCTTGATATCACCATCAAAATCCAGCACGTAGATACGCCCTGGCGCATCTTTAACCACGCCGGTGTCTCCCTTCTTTGCTTTTTCAGCTTTCTTTTCTGCTTTGTCTTCTTTCTTCTTTGCTTTGCTCCAGGCTTTTCGCTCGTATTCAGTCATGAGCCGTGCCTGAATGGCCTCACGAAGTTTGCGGTACTTCTCGTTGAGCTTGAGAATCTGCAGCTCACCATCATCCTCATGATCGTCCCGGTCTTTCTGGGTGGCGGAGATGATAATGGACACAACCACCACTGCCGCAACAACAAAGGTGATTACTTTGGCCAAAAACAAACCGTATTCAGTCAGGAACTCCAAAACGCTTCTCCAGGCAGTTATGCAAGCACGAGAGTGTAACTTACCGAAACTCTGGTGATAAGCAGAGCAAAAAAATTAAAACAAGCGTTCGATCGAGCTTGACAGGGGTAACGTCTCACCATAAAGTCGATTTGCGAAGTCGGCTCTACCCAGCTACCGCCAAGGCTGCCAAAGCCTGGCACGTAAAGCCGTTATCATGACAAGACAATCACCAAATAAGGGTAAAACAATGTCTGTAGATCAAATCTTTGAAAAGCTCGAGAAAAACTTCAACGCAGACGCCGCTCAGGGCCTAGACCTTGTATTCCAGTTTGACATCGAAGATGAAAAGAAGCATCACTTGGTGATCAAAGACGGAACATGCTCGCTGCACGACGGCCCCCATGCTGACCCTTCCGTAACGCTGATCATGAACTCTGAAACCCTTGAGGGCATCGTGTCTGGCGAAACTGACGGCATGCAAGCCTTTATGGCAGGTCAGCTTCGCGCCGAAGGCGACATGATGCTGGCCACCAAGCTGGGTGAGCTGTTCAACATGGGCTGATACCGCCCCGTTGAGCTCACAAAAAACCCGCGCCAAGCGCGGGTTTTTTGTTATCTGAAGCTGAACCAATCAGAGCAGAATTACAGCCCTACATCATCCATCGATGTTTCCGCCAGCCTGAGCAGGTCGGCATTACTTTCCTCACGCCTACCAATGCTCTCAATGTAATACTCCAGGGATGTCAGGGCATCTGCTAACGCTTCCAGCACCTGAGTTTCGGGAGTTTCACGGGAGTCTAGTAAACGCTCCTGAATGGATGCCGCAGCACGCTCAAGTACGTGAGCCGCCCCTGGGTCATTTACCATCTGTAATCCACCCCAAATACTGTGCAAAGTGGCGGGCAGATTGGCGAGGTGAAGTTTGTCGTAATCTGATTCCACAAAGGCTGTAATCGCTCTCTTGGCGAGCGTCAGGGCACCACGAGCTTCATCGGCAACGACATAAACCGCTTCCTGAAGATAAATGGACTGCTCACGGCTTCGTTCACTGCCTGCCAATGCGTCGGTTTCTGGGGTGATGCCGCGGCTAACAATTTGCATAACCGCATCTTCAATTCCCAATACCGAATCTGCCAGGCGAAAAAGCTCGTCCTCACCGGGTAGTCGGGATTCAGCTTCCCATGCGTGAAGCTTAATTGCTTCTTCGCGGGCAATGGTTGCCAATCGCTTAAGATCCAGCATAACCAGCGTATTGCCAAGACGCTCCAAGGTATGCGCAATAGAAGATAGCTCTGCCAAATCCGGCTCTATGCCACGCTCTATGATATCGAGCTTATCTTTGAGCTGATTGAGTTCATCCTGCAAGGCCTCGGAAAGGGATTCCAGCACATCTGTGCCCGGACCATATAAGCGCCGTGCATGGGTTTCAAGGATGGAATCAGTGAACTCGGCAGGCGTTAATTCAAATGCAGACAGAACACGGGTGGCTTCGGGGTTGCCGGAACCACTGCGGTAAACCAAATAAACCAGATCGCGGACGAGCGAGTCCGGCGCACCCTTGGCGGTTGCTACCTTGCCGACATAAACCACTTCCCGTGTATATTTTTCGATGCGCATAAATGTGCGCTTGCGGGCTTTGGTGAAGGTCATGGCGCGATCTACCATGGTGTCCGCGACAATGGCGACGAGACACCACATTTGCCCCATGGGCGCTCCCTGGCACAAGCGGATAAACCCCCGTGCGGCACGGCTAATAAGCTTCTGACTGACTACCGGGTTGCGATCTCTGAGAATGCCCAGCAAAGCTACTTGAAAGGTCAAGCGCATACGTCGGGCCACAATCTCGTATTCTGCCTCAGTGCCCACAAAAGGTTGAGCCGAAAAACCAGCGCAAAAATCATGATCTTTCACATCCACTTCGAAGAAGCAGGATTCCGGATAGGGTTTTTCGCGACGGGCCTCTCGCAGTTCATTGATAACCGGTAGCAGGAGTTCCGGATGATCCGCACGCTGCTGCTGGTAATACTCTACGTAGCGACGAAGGATAAAAAAGGCGTTGTTCAATGTGGTGAGTAGAATGTTCTTGTCGTCGTTTGCGCCGACTGGAACATCGTTTGCCATGGCGACCGCTTCTTGGCAGAGCAGCGTACCACCGCGTAGTTCCACCAGAATGAATATGCCACGAAGCTGATTCAGAAAGTCCAGGCAGTTCTGCAGATCCTCCCCGCTTTCCCGGTTTTCCTGAAAACGCTCAAGACTGGATTCTGCCTGCTTGATGGTCTGCTCTATTTCACTTTTGACCAAATCAAACGACTGCGATTTCGTCGCCAGAGACGATTGAACCATAAACGCTTCCTGTTAATCCGCGGAGACTACCGCACCGTCTGAGTGATCCATGGTCTGCCAACGGCGCGTGTCAGACCTTTTTTATAAGCCGGTTAGCTCCTCCCCGACCTTAGCGCGCGACCAAAAAGTGACGAACTAGCCACTACTTATAACACAGACCTCAAAGACCTCAACAAAGCTGAAATGTAACAATTGGTACAGCCTGACACAGTTCTCATTTTGCGCCTTCCAGCGTGCTCCAGACCGTTCCGCCAGCCTTTTTTTCAAGGGCTGTCATGAAAGCTTGGTGGGCTTCATCTTCTGCTCCGGACGCCTTAATAACAGCCAGTTCAGGCCGATCTGAACTCACCCTGCGAAGACCACCGGAACCGCCACCATTTTCAGAGCCAGCATCCAGGGACAATGCGGTTTGTCCACCCGTGAGCAGCAAGTACACTTCTGCCAAAATTTCCGCATCCAGCAGAGCGCCGTGAAGCTCCCTGTTGCTGTTATCAACACCGTAACGTTTACACAGAGCGTTCAGGTTGTTCTTTTGGCCTGGGTGTTTTGCCCGTGCAAGAGCCAGGGAGTCCACAACGCCACAGTGGTCGGCGGTCTTGCGTATCGGTTTAATCCGGCTAAACTCCGAATCCATGAAACCGATGTCAAACGCTGCGTTGTGAATAACGAGCTCAGCACCTTCTATAAATTCAAAGAATTCATCGGCGACCGCAGCGAACTTTGGTTTATCCACGAGAAATTCGTTGGTTATGCCGTGAATGGTAATAGCTTCCGCTTCAACTTCCCGCTCGGGATTGACGTACACATGATAGTTACGGCCGGTTAGCTGGCGCTCTACCATCTCAACACAACCAATCTCGATAATCCGATGACCTTCTGCCGGATCTATACCCGTTGTTTCTGTATCCAGTACAATTTGTCTCATATTACCCACGCAGGTTCAGATTAGACGGCGTTTCAGCTGCCGATCAGCTCGGCAACACCCTTGTTCGCAAGCTCATCTGCCAGCTCGTTATCCGGCACACCCGCATGGCCTTTAACCCAGTGCCAGTTAACCTGGTGTTTTGTGGTTTCCAAATCAAGCTCTCGCCACAGGTCGTCGTTTTTCACGGGTTTTTTCGCGGCGGTTTTCCAGCCATTTCGCTTCCAGCCTGAAAGCCACTCTGTAATACCTTTACGCACATACTGGGAATCCGTGTACAGCTCGACCTGGCACCCGCGGTTAAGCACTTTCAAGCCTTGAATCGCAGCCAACAGTTCCATGCGGTTATTGGTGGTCTGGCGCTCTCCGCCATGCATGGTTTTACAAGCATCACCGTAGCGAAGCACAACCCCCCAGCCACCTGGCCCTGGGTTGCCTTTGCAAGCTCCATCGGTATACACGATTACCTTTTCGGACATGACGACTCCTGCGTTTATATCGGTCTGGCGGCCTAACAAGGCCCGGTCAATCTTCAGGGTGGTTCAGGTTCTGTGAAGGACAGCCCCTTGATGCGCCCACCGTGCCGGTTCCCGACAGCCCCATGACCTTGTTCTGGTGCCAGGGGCTTCGTTGTGACATCCGGGCGCAAACCCGTTTTTTCGCAAGGATACAGTAATACGCCCCGACCGGCAGAAATCCGTAATTGGATAAACGCTCACTGCCCCACCCTGAAGCTTTGCGAGCGCTGCGCTGGAGAGG
>JBQCZX010000195.1:0-6169 GCA_052089485.1 Marinobacter sp.
GCTGGTTAATTTTGGTTTTTACCACATCCATGCCCACGCCTCGGCCCGAGACATCGGAGATCTGATCCTTGGTGGAGAAGCCTGCGGCGAAGATTAGGTTGAAACACTCGGTATCCGTTAGGCGATCCGCAGCGTCCTGGTCGTACAGCCCTTTCTCTACTGCTTTACGGCGAAGCACTTCAGGGTCCATGCCGGCGCCATCGTCATCGATGGACAGGAGGATATGATCCCCTTCCTGTTGTGCAGAGAGAGTAACTGTACCCTGCCGCGGCTTGCCGGCTTTTTCCCGTGCATCCGGCGATTCAATACCGTGATCTACAGAGTTCCGTACCAAGTGAACCAGTGGGTCTGAAAGCGCTTCAACCAGGTTTTTGTCGAGGTCTGTGTCCTCGCCATGCATCACCAGGTTCACTTCTTTTTTCATGCCCCGGGCAAGGTCGCGAACAACACGCGGGAAGCGACCGAATACTTTTTTGATCGGCTGCATCCGGGTCTGCATAACCGCAGCCTGAAGGTCGGTGGTCACCACATCCAGGCTGGATACCGCCTTGTGCATGTGCTCGTCTTCACTAGCAGAGCCCAGGCGCTGGAGCCGATTACGTACCAGTACCAGTTCACCCACCATATTCATGATGTCGTCCAGGCGCTTGGTATCGACGCGTACGGTTGTTTCCGTTGCGGGCGCTGACTCTCTGGCGGGTGATGCGGGGGCTGCCTTTTTTTCGGGTGCTTTGGCGGCAGGTTTTGCTTCAGCCTTTTTCTCAGTCTGGGGCTTGGCGGGTTTTGCTTTTTCCTGTGGAGGGTTCACAGGCTGGCTACCAGAATCTTCCGCGGTAGGGCTTCCTCCCTTTCCATGAAGCTCATCCAACAGCTTTTCGAATTCGTCGTCGGTGATTAACTGGTCATCACTACTCGCTGCTGGTGTATCCGTACCTGCGGCTTCGGCGCTTTCATTTGCGCCAGCTTGTGCCGCAAACTTGCCTTTGCCGTGTAACTCATCCAGCAGAGCTTCAAATTCATCATCGGTGATGTCGTCACCCGAATCACTGCCAGCGCCGCCACTATTGTCAGTAGGCTGCTCGACCGCCGGTCTCTTGCCTGCGCCAGAAACAGGCGCGTCTCCGTGCAGGGCATCCAGCAGTTGCTCAAATTCATCGTCGGTAATATCGCCGCCGTCTTGGGCGCTTTCGGTTGGCTCAGGCGCAGTGCCAGGCTCAGCAGTGGCAGGTTCAGCGGCGGCATTCTGGGGCTGGGCAAGGGCGTCTAGCGCAGTAATCAACTCGTCGGGCGCTGCCGTGAGCGCTTCGCCATTGCGCACCTGATCAAACATGGCGTTCACGTGATCCAGAACTTCCAGAACAACGTCCATTAGTTCTGAATCCACCACACGCTTATGGTTGCGCAAGATATCGAACACGTTCTCAGCAGAATGGCAGCAGCTAACCAGCGCATCCAGCTGCAAAAACCCTGCACCACCCTTTACAGTATGAAATCCGCGGAATATGGCGTTGAGCAGATCGCTGTCATCGGGATGTTGTTCAAGATCAACAAGCTGTTCAGACAGCTTCTCGAGAATCTCTCCAGCTTCTACCAGAAAGTCCTGAAGAATCTCATCATCGGCATCAAACGCCATGGGTTAACCTCTTATATTCAGAAACCGAGACTGGACAACAGGTCATCTACGTCGTTTTGTCCCGAGACTACATCTTCGCGCTCTTCAGCCTTCATTTGAGGCCCTACACCCTGCTCGGCAGACACTTCCTGGCTATCAATCTGGTGCACCGTACCGGTAAGCTGGTCAACATGGCTGGCCATAACGACCAAACTGAGCATCTGCTCTTCCACTTCTTTTACCAGCGCAGTAACCCGCTGAATCACCTGGCCTGTTAGATCCTGAAAATCCTGCGCCAACAGAATCTCTGAGAGACTGCTGTAAATAGTGTCCGCATCTTTGGTCACGCTCAGAAAGAAAGCGTCAATACGGCCGTAAAGTTTCCGGAATTCAGCTGGCTGCATTTCGCGGCGACCCAGACGCTGCCATTCTTCCCTTAAAATGGTCGCTTCATCGCGCACCGCGTGGGCGAGTGGCATGCTCTCTTCAACCAGGTCCATGGTGCGATTGGCAGCCTGGCCTGTCATCTGAACAACGTATGCCAGCCTGTCTGAAGCGTCTGTCATCACCGACAGAACTTCTTTCTGTTCTTCGCTGCGTGGGTCTATCTGAAAGTTGCGGATTGCTTCATGTAGCGTTCGGGTCAGACGGCCAACTTCTTGATAGAGACTCTGATCCCTAACGTCGCTCAGCTCATTGATCAGGGTCATGGAGCGGGCATAATCCCCGTTTTCAACACTTTCCATCAGCTCTGCAGCCTGCTGCCGGAGCTTGTCAGTCACCTCTGCCTCTAGACCTCGGTGATCTTTCCTGTCATCACTCATACGAGCCATCCGATAGCTGTTTACTGGATTCGCTCAAAGATTTTCTCGATTTTATCTTTGAGAACGGCGGCCGTAAAAGGCTTTACCACATAGCCATTCACGCCAGCTTGAGCGGCTGCCACAATCTGGTCGCGCTTGGCTTCTGCCGTAACCATCAGCACAGGAAGCGTTTTCAGGTTCTCATCAGCACGCACTGCCTTGAGCAGATCAAAACCGGACATTCCGGGCATGTTCCAATCTGTTACCAGGAAATCGTACTTACCGCTTTTAAGCATGGGCAAAGCAGTATTACCGTCGTCCGCTTCATCGGTGTTGGTGAAACCGAGATCACGGAGCAGGTTCTTAATAATCCGTCGCATTGTGGAGAAGTCATCCACAATGAGAATCTTCATGTTCTTGTCCAAAAGGACCTCCAGTTAGTAATATCGGTTAGCTGTCAGTTTCGTTGCGCCACTGTGAAAGTCTGCCTCGCAGCCGCAACGCAGCTTGGCTGTGAATCTGACTCACTCTGCTTTCACTGACACCAAGCACCGCGCCAATTTCCTTGAGGTTAAGCTCTTCCTGGTAATACAGGCTTAACACAAGCTTTTCCCGCTCTGGCAACTGCTCTATCTCAGCTGCCAAGCTGCTTCGAAATGCATCAGAAGACAGGCCATCAAGCGGATTATCACTGGTCTCTAGTTCTTCTATCGGCAGCTCGCCGGATTCATTGAGCTCATCGAGGCTAAAAAGTCGCCCGCTGTTGGTATCAGCCAAGGTGGCATGGTACTCAGAAAGCTCCATATCGAGCTCTTCGGCCACCTCAATGTCTTGAGCTTCTCGGCCTTCGCGATCTTCAACAGCCTTAATAGCGCGGGCAACCCGGCGTGCATTGCGGTGAACAGAGCGCGGTACCCAATCGCCTTTACGAACCTCATCTACCATGGCGCCGCGAATGCGTATGCCAGCATAGGTTTCAAACGTTGCGCCTTTGGTTACGCTGTAGCGTTGGGCGGCCTCCAGCAAACCGATCATGCCCGCTTGCATTAGGTCGTCAAGCTGAACCGATGCCGGTAGCCGCGCCAAGAGATGAAGTGCAATTTTCTTAACCAGGGGCGCGTGCGCCTCGATGAATTCTGAGGGATTTTTCACGCCTGACTGGTGGTAGATTCCCAGGTTTTTCGCCAATGTCATGCATCCGGTTTTGTTGGACGGGATCCGTTTCAGACTTCGACGAGCCGCTCCACAAAAAACTCCAAGTGTCCGCGGGGAGATGTAGGCAGCGGCCAGCTCTCCACTTTGTCAGCCAATGTTTTGATCGCAAGTGAGGCTTTAGCCCTGGGATAAGCATCCAGCACCGCTTTCTGGCGCTGAACCGCTTTCTTGACGGCTTCGTCGTAAGGCACCATACCCACATATTGCAGTGCCACGTCCAGGAAGCGCTCAGTCACTCGGGTCAGTTTTTCAAATAGATGGCGGCCTTCTTGCTCGGTGCCCACCTGATTGGCAAGAATGCGGAAGCGGTTGGTGCCGTAGTCACGATTCATCAATTTAATCAGAGCGTAAGCGTCGGTAATAGATGTCGGCTCATCGCAAACGACCAGCAGCAGTTCCTGAGAGGCCCGCAAAAAACTCACAACCGACTCTGAAATACCGGCGGCTGTATCCACAATAAGTACATCGATTTGATCGCCCAGTTCGCTGAATGCGTTAATCAGCCCTGCATGTTCCATGGAGCTGAGCTGAGTCATGCGCTGGGTTCCGGATGAGGCCGGAACAATTTTGATGCCCCCAGGGCCATCAACCAAAACATCTCTGAGGTCGCATTCGCCCGACAAAACATCCTGCAGTGTATTGTTCGCGGTTATTCCGAGCAGCACATCGATATTGCCCAGGCCGAGATCGGCATCCAGCAATACCACGCGCCTGCCTTTTTGCGCCAAAGCAATACCAAGGTTGACCGAAACGTTACTTTTGCCGACCCCGCCTTTGCCGCCTGAAACCGCTATCACCTGTACCGGATGTGCTTTGTTCATACTATTTATTATCTCTCGCCACGTTTAGCCGGATTACTTTATTAATAGTCAGGTACAACTTAAACCTTCAGAACCCTACGCCGTTTCGCGCGGACGCTCTGTGCCAGGCGCTTTCTGGGCGGCCGATTGCTTTTGCTGCGTTTTCAGGCGCTCGACCGCCATGCGTACAAGCGGGATAGATTCGGCATGATGCAGATCTCCCGGAATTTTCTGCCCATCGGTGTAGTAGGCAACCGGCAAGCCGGTTTCCATCACAAAGCCCAGAGATTCGCCCAGGGTTAGGGCTTCGTCAATTTTAGTCATCACGCAGCCCGTAAGATTCGCCATCTTATAGCAATGCCAGACGGATTTCATAATACGCGGCTGGCTGATTGCAGAAACCACTAAGTGCGAGCGCACGTTATGGTGACTGCGGGCCAACTCTGCCAGTTGCTCCTGATAGCCTCTGTCAGAACTGGTCAACCCCGCTGTATCAACCAGCACCAGGTGGCGATCCGACAACTCATCAAGAATATCATCCAGGGTGTTGCTTTCGTCCACGACCCGAACCGGTACATTCAGGATACGGCCAAACACGAACAACTGCTCATGCGCCGCAACCCGGTAACGGTCTGTGGTAACCAGCGCCAAGGAATCGGCGCCATACTTCAGCACATAACGAGCTGCTAACTTACCTATGGTGGTGGTTTTGCCAGCACCCGTAGGACCAACCAGCGCGTAAACGCCACCCTCGTCCAGCCATTCCTGCCGGGCCGTGCGCACACCCGTGGCGAGCATTCTCAGAGACTGCTTCCAGCCATCATCCAGCTTTCCGCCTTTGTGTCGACGGGAAAGCGAGCCCGCCAAATCCGAGCCCAGGCCAAACTCCTGCAACCGCTCTGCTAACCGCTGCTGAACCGCGTTAACGCCGGTTTTTTCTGGCTCATTGCGCTGGCCACTCATCAGATCCCGCAATGAGCTAATTTCTGCACGCATGCGTGCAAGCTCATTGGAATAGCCTGTACGACTGCTGACGCCCGAGGAAGCTGGCTCTTCAACAACGTCACTCACGGTTTCGTGTAAGCCTGCAAAAGGCGTGCTGGAATAGCCCTGGCTGCGCTCTACCCGGCTTTCGCGCACTTCGCGAATGCGAGTACGGGAACGGCTTAACTCATCTTCTAACCGGCGGTGACGCTCTGCCTGCATTTCAGCAAGACGGGCACCGTTGGTGGCCTCACTGGCCTGCTCGCCCAGACTTTGCCGTGCCATATTTTCGTCATAATCCAGCGCAGTAACGATTTCAACGCCACCTTCTACCCGCCGGTTGGAAAGGATGACAGCATCTGGCCCCATTTGTTCACTGACCTGCTTCAGTGCTTCAGCCATGCTTTTGGCAAAAAAACGTTTCACTTTCATGATATTGCATCCTCCGCCGGCAACGCCATCACTGGGTTGTCCGTTCTTTCATCCGCGTGCTTACTGGCCCACGGACGCCACGATCGTAATTTGCTTGTTATCTGGTATTTCTTGGTAAGAGAGCACGTGCAGCCGCTCCACCCCGAAACTGGCAAACTTTGCAAGCACTGGCCTTAAGGGGCCGGATACCAGCAAAATAGCGGGCTTACCCAGCACCTCTTGGCGTTGAACGCTGTCTTGCAGAGAGCGCTGCAGCTTTTCCACCATATTTGGCTCCAGAACCATGCCTATATCTTCCTGGCCGCCAGATTGTTGACTCTGCT
>JBQCZX010000196.1:0-6151 GCA_052089485.1 Marinobacter sp.
TGGCCGATTGTCACCAAACCCTGCCTGCAAAACCAGCTGATGCCCAGCCTTTAACAGCGTATTAGATAGAACGCTTCATTATTGCAAAAACGTGACTTCCACATTTTACGCAACCTCCATCCCGGTGCTGAGCGTTTTTAACCCAGAATACCAACAACTTAAATCCCTCCCCGACTTTCCCATCTCTGTAATCGCGTGACGTCTTCATTATTGCAATAACGACGAATCGTCGGCGCCTTGCGGTTTCGGGTAGTCGTTCTGAGTTTTCGTTCAAACAGCACCGCATCACCCACAGGCAGAGTTGTGCCCAAGAGGCGTAACAAGTGGAAGCAGGCAGAATTGAGAAAGAGGCACTGTATTGGTACTGAAGAGGTCATCGGCCGTCATCCTTAACAAGCAGCGTGTCTATAGTGTATAGCTTCCTACATTAGCCCATACCTGGACTGTTTACTGTTGTTCTTTGCAATACTTTGTTAATTCAGATGAAGAATATCGGGAGGGAAATTTGGAGGGGGAGTCACAGCCCCAGGCAAAACGCCTAGGGCTGCTTCAATACAATCTTACTTAACCTTAGGATCCAACTCACCAGCCTCATAACGCTCAAACATGCGCTCGAGGTTAATAGGCTTGATCTTGCTTGCTTGGCCGGCACAACCGAAGGCTTCATAACGTGCAATGCACACGTCAGTCATGGCCTTCATAGTTGCTTTCAGGAATTTGCGTGGGTCGAACTCGGCTGGGTTCTCAGCCAGGAAGCGACGCACAGCGCCGGTGCTGGCTAGGCGTAGGTCGGTGTCGATGTTTACTTTACGCACACCGTGCTTGATGCCTTCTACAATTTCCTCAACCGGTACACCGTAGGTTTCGGGAATCTCACCGCCGTACTGGTTGATAATTTCCAGCCACTCCTGAGGTACGGAGCTGGAGCCGTGCATAACCAGGTGGGTGTCTGGTATGCGCTTGTGGATGGCTTTGATCTGTTCGATAGCCAGGGTGTCACCCGTGGGTGGGCGAGTGAACTTGTAGGCACCGTGGCTGGTGCCGATGGCGATGGCCAGTGCGTCTACGTGGGTTTTTTTCACGAAGTCGGCGGCTTCTTCCGGGTCGGTCAGCATTTGGCTCATATCGAGGGTGCCTTCGGCGCCAACGCCGTCTTCTTCACCCGCCTGGCCGGTTTCCAGTGAGCCCAGGCAGCCCAGCTCGCCCTCTACAGACACGCCACACGCGTGTGCCATGTCTACGGTGCGGCGGGTTACGTCTACGTTGTAGTCGTACTCTGTTGGGGTTTTGCCGTCTTCACCCAGAGAACCGTCCATCATCACGGAGCTGAAGCCCAGCTGAATGGAGCGCTGGCAAATGGCCGGGCTGGTGCCGTGGTCCTGGTGCATAACAACAGGAATGTGCGGCCACTCTTCAATGGCTGCAAGAATCAGGTGGCGCAAGAAAGGGGCACCGGCGTATTTGCGGGCTCCGGCGGAGGCCTGAACAATCACCGGGGAATCGGTTTTGTTGGCGGCTTCCATAATAGCGCGCATTTGTTCCAGGTTGTTTACGTTGAAGGCTGGCACACCGTAACCATGCTCGGCGGCGTGGTCCAGCATTTGCCGCATCGAAATCAGGGCCATTTGGTTGTCTCCTTGTTTAAATAACAGTTTGGGCAATCGTAGTTAATTTGTTTCAGCGCAGACCTTTGGACTTGGAGTCTGCTGCGGCAGGGGCGGTGGCGCTTTCCGGGACACGCTGTAAATACATCCCTGTACGCTTGACGGCAGCATCCTTGCTGCCGACAGTCCCGGAAAGCGCCACCGCCCCTGCCTTGCGATTCTTGCTTTGGGTTGAACGGCTTATTTTCCGCGTTCTTCCAGTACGGCTACAGCCGGTAGCACCTTGCCTTCCACAAACTCCAGAAAGGCACCACCGCCGGTGGAAATATACGAGATCTTGTCAGCTATGCCGTATTTGTCAACGGCAGCCACTGTGTCGCCACCGCCAGCCAATGAGAAAGCGTCGCTTTGGGCGATGGCTTCGCCAAGGGTTTTGGTGCCGTTGGCAAACTGGTCGAACTCAAACACGCCTACCGGGCCGTTCCACAGAATGGTTTTGGCATTCTTGAGCAGTTCGGCGAACTGGCCAGCGGTTTCCGGGCCTACGTCGAGAATCATGTCGTCTGCGGTAACGTCGGATATGTTCCGGGTAGTTGCCGTTGCGTCTTCTGCGAATTCGCTGGCAACCACTACGTCGACCGGCAGCGGGATGTTCACGCGGGAGGCGATGTCTTTGGCGGTATCCAGCAAATCGTGCTCGCACAGGGATTTGCCGACCGGGTGCCCGGCTGCGGCGAGGAAGGTGTTGGCAATGCCGCCACCTACGATGATTTGGTCACACACTTTTTCCAGGGCATTGAGCACGTCGAGTTTGGTGGACACTTTGGAGCCGCCAACAATAGCAACTACCGGCTTGGCCGGGTTGTCCAGGGCTTTGCCCAGGGCTTCCAGTTCCGCCGCCAGCAATGGGCCAGCGCAGGCTTCCGGTGCAAAGCGGGCAACACCGTGGGTAGATGCCTGGGCGCGGTGGGCTGTGCCGAAAGCGTCCATTACGTAGATGTCGCACAGGGCGGCGTATTGCTTGGCCAGGGCTTCGTCGTCTTTCTTTTCGCCTTTGTTGAAGCGCACGTTCTCGAACAGCACTACTTCGCCATCTGCCACTTCAACGCCATCTAGGTAGTCTTTAATCAGGCGCACTTCCTGGCCCAGCACTTTGGTGAGGTGCTCGGCAACTGGCTTCATGGAAGAGGCTTCGTCGTACACGCCTTCTTCCGGGCGGCCCAGGTGGGACATCAGCATAACCTTGGCGCCAGCCTCTTTGGCTGCCTTGATGGTTGGCAGGGAGGCGCGAATGCGGGCATCGCTGGAGACAGCGCCGCCCTTGACTGGCACGTTGAGATCTTCCCGGATTAGAACCCGCTTGCCAGCTAGGTTCAGGTCGGTCATTTTTTTGATGGCCATGATCTGGTTTCCATTGTTCAGGTTGTTGGCAAATAGTTTGGGGGGAAGGCTGCCCCCTCTCCCCAACCCCTCTCCCGCAAGGGGAGAGGGAGTAAACAATCGTAGACGCACGCTTTAGCCCCTCTCCCCTCGTGGGAGAGGGGTTGGGGAGAGGGGCGGAGGGTTAGTCCACCCTCCCCAACCAGCTCTGGCTTACATCCAGCATGCGACTGGCAAATCCCCATTCGTTATCAAACCAGCACAGCACTTTCACCATGGTGCCCCGGGTTACTCGGGTTTGGCCGGCGTCTACTACGCCGGAGTGGGCGTCGTGGTTGAAATCGGAGCTGGCCAGCAGTTCGTCGGTGTAGCCGAGTATGCCTTTTAATGGGCCGTCTGCGGCTGCTTTCAGCACCTGGTTTACGGAGGCTACGTCGGTGGCTTGGCGCACGTTGAACACCATGTCGATGGCGGATACGTTCATGGTGGGTACGCGCAAGGCGACCGAGCTGAACCGGCCTTCCATGTGCGGAAGCAGCCGTTCTACGCCCCGCGCCAGCCCGGTATCCACCGGCACTATGTTGTGCAGTGCGCTGCGTGTTAGGCGAAGGTCTTGGTGATGATAAGCGTCGATTACCGGCTGGTCGTTCATGGCGGCGTGGATGGTGGTGGTGCTGCCCTGCTCCACGCTAAATGCTTTATCGAGCACGGTAATCACTGGCACCAGGCAGTTGGTGGTGCAGGAACCTGCCGCCACTATCTGGTCTGTGTCTGTAATCTCCGTATCATTAATGCCGAACACCACGGTGCGATCAACATTTGATTCCGCAGGTTGGGAAAACAGCAGTCGTTTTGCCCCTGCCTGTATATGCCGTTCGGCGGTTGCCCGATCTGTGTAGGCGCCGGAACATTCCAGCACCAGATCTATATCCAGTTCATTCCACGGCAACTCTGCCGGGTCTGAGTGGCGTAGCACTCGAATCGGGTCGCCGTTTACGATCAAATCCTGCCCTTGCACGGCGATGCTTCCGGAGAAGCGGCCGTGGGTGGAATCGTATCGAGTCAGATGGGCGATGGTGTCGATATCAGAAAGCTCGTTAATCGCGACCACCTGCAGGTGATCGCGAAAACCGTTTTCGTACAGGGCACGCAACACGCACTGACCAATGCGGCCATACCCGTTGATAGCAATACGAAAGGGCGCAGATGCTGTCATTAGGCGTCCAGCAGTTCCGAAGCAATTTCCAGTACGTTCTCCACTGTAAAGCCGAATTCTTTGAACAGTTCGCCGGCGGGTGCGGATTCACCGAAGGTAGTCATGCCCACAACGCGACCGTCCAGGCCCACGTACTTGTACCAGTAATCGGCAATGGCCGCTTCGATGGCCATGCGGTTGGTGACCTCAATTGGCAACACCTGTTGCTTATAGTCAGCGCTCTGGGCATCGAACACATCGGTAGATGGCATGGAGACCACGCGCACTTTGCTGCCCTGCTCGCGCAACTTGGCTGCGCTGTCCTGTGCCAATCCAACTTCAGATCCGGTGGCAATCAGGATGAGATCTGGCTCGCCTTCGCTGTCAGACAAAACGTAAGCGCCTTTGGCAACGTCCGCCAACTGCTGCGCATCACGCGCTTGGCCGGGCAGGCCTTGGCGGGAGAAGATCAAGGCCGTTGGGCCATCTGTGCGCTCCAAAGCGGACTTCCAGGCGATGGCAGATTCTACAGCGTCGGCCGGGCGCCAGGTGCTCATGTTTGGCGTGGTGCGCAAGCTGGCAAGCTGCTCGACCGGCTGGTGGGTTGGGCCGTCTTCGCCCAGACCAATGGAATCGTGAGTGAACACGAAGATAGAGCGCTGCTTCATCAGTGCGGCCATGCGCACGGCGTTGCGGCAGTATTCCATGAAGATCAGGAAGGTTGCGCCGTAAGGAACGAAGCCTCCGTGCAAGGCCAGGCCGTTCATAATGGCGGCCATGCCGAACTCGCGCACGCCGTAATAGATGTAGTTGCCGCTGGCGTCTTCTTTAGTGACGGCTTTTGAGCCGCTCCAGATAGTGAGGTTGGAGGCGGCCAGGTCGGCGGAGCCACCAAGCAGTTCTGGCAGCAGCGGGCCGTAGGCGTTCAGGGTGTTCTGGGAAGCCTTACGGCTCGCTACGGTCTCGCCCTTGTCCTGACACTCTTGAATGTAAGCCTGGGCTTTTTCGGAGAAGTCGGCAGGCAAGTCACCCGCCATACGGCGCTTCAGCTCGGCAGCCAGTTCTGGCTCGGCTTTTTCATAGGCGGCAAAGGTGTCGTTCCAGGCGCTTTCGGCACTGGCGCCTTTGTCTTTGGCGTTCCAGGCTTTGTAGATGTCGGCCGGAATTTCAAAGGAGCCGTGCTCCCAGCCCAGCGCTTCGCGGGTCAGTACGATTTCGTCTTCGCCCAGAGCTGCGCCGTGCGCGGATTCGCTGCCCTGCTTGTTGGGTGAACCAAAACCGATAACCGTTTTGCAGCAGATTAGTGTTGGCTGCTCGGTGTTGGCACGGCCTGCTTCAATCGCCGCGCGAACGGCATCTGAGTTATGGCCGTCTACATTAGCAATAACCTGCCAGCCGTAGGATTCAAAACGCTGAGGGGTGTTGTCGGTGAACCAGCCCTCTACTTTGCCATCAATGGAAATGCCATTGTCGTCGTAGAACATGATCAGCTTGCCCAGGCCCAGAGTGCCTGCCAGCGAAGACACTTCGTGGGAGACGCCTTCCATCAGACAGCCGTCGCCCAGGAATGCGTAGGTGTAATGATCAACAACGTCATGGCCCGGGCGGTTGAACTGCGCCGCCAATGTTTTCTCTGCCAACGCGAACCCAACCGCGTTAGCCATGCCCTGCCCCAGCGGACCGGTGGTGGTTTCTACACCCGGGGTGTAACCGTATTCCGGGTGACCCGGTGTTTTGGAATGCAGCTGCCGGAAGTTTTTGATGTCGTCAATGGAAACGTCATAGCCGCTCAGGTGCAGCAGGGAATACTGCAGCATGGAGCCGTGGCCATTGGAGAGCATGAAACGGTCGCGGTTGGCCCACTGAGGGTTAGCCGGATTGTGGCTTAGGTAATCGTTCCACAGCACCTCGGCGATATCCGCCATGCCCATGGGCGCACCCGGGTGGCCGGATTTGGCTTTCTGAACCGCAT
>JBQCZX010000197.1:0-6147 GCA_052089485.1 Marinobacter sp.
GTAAAGAGCAAACACCATTAATGTGAGAATCATTGCCATACCAATTCGTAATCCTAGGGCTTGAACCCCCTCTGAGAGCGGCTTTTTGCGGATTGCCTCAATGGTGTAATACACAATGTGACCACCATCCAGAACCGGCACCGGCAATAGATTGAGAATACCTAGACTTACACTGAGATAAGCCAGAAAACGAACAAAATCTTCAAACCCGGAAGTAACACTGGCCTCGGCTACCCGGGCAATCGTAATGGGGCCGCTGAGGTTGCTTGGCGAAAGCAGCCCTGTGGCCATCTTTTTGATAGCCACAAGAGTAAGGCGGGTATCGGCCCAAGTTTCATCCAAGGCAATGGGAATCGCCGCTAAGGGGCCGTAGCGAACCTCCCTCAGCACGCTGTCCGGCCAAGAAATAGCTTCAACCCCAGCACCTACAAATCCGATTGTCTCGCCATTATCCTGCTTCTTTTCCGCTGGCGTAATCTGCACAGATTGTTCTGACCCGGCGCGCTCAATGGTAAGCGCCAGCGCCTGCCCGGGTGCGTTGCGAATAAAATCAACCAATTCAAACCAGTTGCCAACTGGCGCATCATTTACCGCAAGAATGCGATCCCCCGCTTGAAGGCCTGCAGTTTGAGCGCGGCCGCCTTCTGAAATCTGGCCAAGTACGGCGGGCACATCTGGCCGCCAGGGTGTAATGCCGAATTCGCCAATCGGATCAGGGGTCTCATCGCTAAGGCCCCACCCACCGAGCTCACCGCTTATGGTTCCTCGTGCCCCATCTTCGGACACGCCCAGGGTTATTACGCCTTGCTCCCCCGCACGCTCAAGAATGCGCATATTTACGTCGCGCCAGGAACTCACACGGTGCCCGTCTATCGCGTAAATTTCCATCCCTTGACGCAAACCGGCCTTGCGGGCGACGCTTTGCTCAGCGACATCGCCTACAATCGGCGCTACGTGAGTAACACCCACCACGCCGAGCAGCCAATAGGCAAAAATGGCAAAAATGAAGTTGGCAGCAGGCCCAGCTGCGGCAATGGCAATTCTCCGGGAAGGCGCCTTGGAGGTAAAAGCCTGATCTTTGAGCTCGTCGGGAACCGGCCCTTCACGCTCATCAAGCATTTTTACATAGCCACCCAACGGGATGGCCGCAATTGCAAACTCTGTACCGTGGCGGTCGTACCACGAGAACAGTGGCTTACCAAAACCCACAGAAAAGCGCAGCACTTTCACACCACATCGGCGTGCCACCCAAAAATGTCCATACTCATGCAGGGTAACGAGTATTCCCAGAGTAAGCGCAAGAGCAAGTAAGGTTTGAATAATTTGCATAGCATTCCTGGTTTAAGCGCCAGCCCGGCGGAAATCTTTGCTGAATATCAGACAGTTAACAGGTCGATCTGTTCCCTGGCCCGCTGCCGCGCCTCTGAGTTCTTCGCGAAGATGACGTCAAAGCTGTCTGCAGGCGCCACAGGCGTTGCCGACAGGGTTCTCTCGATAACAACAGGAATGTCGGTAAAAGCCAAATTCCCTTTCAAAAACTCGTCTACCGCAACTTCATTTGCCGCGTTTAGTACTGCAGGTGCAGTGCCGCCCACCTCAAAAGCTTCCGCCGCTAACCGCAGGCAAGGAAAACGCAGCAAATCCGGCCGCTCAAAATGAAACCGCCCGATTGTGAACAGATCCAGCGGTGCGACTCCGGCGTCAACACGTTCCGGCCAAGCCAAGCCGTTGGCTATGGGCGTGCGCATATCCGGGCTGCCCAGTTGGGCCAGCACGGAGCCATCGGCATACTCTACCATGGAGTGAATAATGCTTTCTGGGTGCACATGAACTTCGATGCGATCTGGCGTGGTGTTAAAAAGCCAACATGCCTCAATCAGTTCGAGACCTTTGTTCATCAAGGTTGCAGAGTCCACAGAGATTTTCTGCCCCATGGACCAATTTGGATGGGCACAGGCCTGCGCTGGCGTAACCGATCGCAGATCTTCAGCGCTGTGCTCCCGAAAGGGTCCTCCAGACGCAGTCAGAAGAATCCTGGTAATGCCTGCACCCTCTGGGTCGCGAACCTTCGCGGCTGGCAAGCATTGGAAGATTGCATTGTGCTCGGAGTCTATCGGCAACAACTCGGCACCAGAGGCCGCTACGGCGTCCATAAACAGCTGCCCGGACATAACCAACGCTTCTTTGTTGGCGAGCAGTACACGCTTGCCTGCGCGCACGGCAGCGAGCGTTGGCGACAGCCCGGCAGCACCCACAATCGCGGCCACAACGGTGCATGCTTCCGAGGCTGAAGCCACGTTGCACAACCCTGACTCGCCGTTCAAAACCGTTATGCCGGGGAGATCTGTCAGCAAATTCGCTAGCGTTTGCGCCGCTGCCACATCTGCCATTACCGCAACTTTCGGGTGAAACTCACGGCAGAGTGTCGCAAGCTCTTCAGCACGGGTGCTGGCTGTCAGCGCATACACTGAAAACCGCCGAGGGTGGCGGCGGATGACATCCAGTGTAGAGAGCCCGACTGATCCTGTGGCTCCCAGCACCGTAACCGAACGGTTAGCCATACTCATACGTGCCCGACTGTCAGCCAGCCGATCTGGGTGATAATAAGCGCAAACACCGGAACAGCAGCGGTAAGGCTGTCAATGCGATCCAGGATCCCACCATGCCCGGGCAGCAACCGGCTGCTATCTTTAATGCCTCTGAAACGCTTGAGCATACTTTCCAGAAGGTCTCCAAGCACCGATACCAAGCCGGTAACCAAGCTTGCGGCGATCAGCAACAGGGTGTCAGTAGCACTCGCCGAAACAAGAATGCTGGCCACTAGTGCAAATACTCCAACGGCCGCCAGACCGCCCCATACGCCAGCCCAGGATTTACCCGGACTGACTCTGGGTGCGAGCTTGGCTTTGCCAAAGGCACGGCCGGCAAAGTAAGCACCAATGTCGGCCACCCAAACCACACAGAACACGTAAAGAATAACCAGTAGGTTATTGTCCGTTTCGCCAAACTGAAAACCACCCGCACGGAGATGGTTCAAACCAACCCAGGCCGGCACGAGGACCAACACGCCCATCAGCGCTCGCACAGGTACACTGCCCCAGCGCTCTGAACCTACTGGATAACTGCGAACCAGCATAAAACAGACAATCCACCAAAGAAACGCAAGCCAAAGCACCGAAATGCCAGATGCATCAATAAGGCTGTACAGAATGGCTGCGATCACCGCAGCATAACCAATCCGGGCTGACTGCTGCTCTAGGCCGGACATATTGGCCCACTCCCAGGCTCCCAACGTGATGATCGCGGCAGTAAACAGCGCGAAACCCATCGGCGGCAGAAAGAATATGCCTCCAATAGCGATAGGAGCAAGGATAAGGGCGGTGATAATTCGGGTTTTTAGCACAGTTGAGGTCGCTGTAATTCGTTATTTTGGTGACGGTTTGGCCGCAATCTGATCATCCGTCTGACCAAAGCGACGTTGGCGTCCTACGTAGACCTGTAAAGCTTTGCGCATCTCGTCTTCTTTAAAATCAGGCCAAAATACCGGTGAAAAATACAGTTCAGTGTAAGCCAGGTGCCAAAGCATGAAGTTACTGATCCGTTGCTCGCCTGCCGTACGAATCATAAGATCCGGCACTGGAAGGTCGCCAATGCTCATGTGCTGTTGGATAAGGTCATCGGTAATGTCTGAAGGCTCAAGCTCGCCACTTTTCACCATTTGGGCAACCTGCTGGGTTGCCTGGGCGATATCCCAGTGGCCACCGTAGTTTGCGGCAATGACAAGCGTCATTGCGGTGTTGTTGCGGGTAAGTTCCTCTGCCTTGGCCATATGCTCTTGCAGAGTTGCGTTAAACGCAGAGCGATCGCCGATAATTCGTAGGCAGATATCATTGCGGTGTAGCTTTCTGACCTCGCGCTCCAACGCAAAAAGAAACAGCTTCATCAGGGCCGTCACTTCATCTTGTGGGCGGCGCCAGTTCTCGCTTGAGAAAGCGAACAGGGTAAGCACTTCCACACCCTCGCGGGCACAGGTTTCGACAACAGCCTTTACCGAGTCCACGCCAGCCTTGTGCCCTGCTACCCCTTTCAAGCGGCGCTCTTTAGCCCACCGGTTATTGCCATCCATGATAATGGCTACGTGCCGGGGCCGACTATCAGCCGACACCGGAATCTCTGCGGATACTGTTCCCGTCATGCAATCCCCTGTACGGCCCGTAGAACACCCTTTGGGGCCGTGTTTTCGCTTGCAAGTGCACCGAGGCGATCAGACCGCCATCAGATCCTCTTCTTTCGTTTTGAGCATCTTCTCGACGTCTGCGATGTAGCGATCCGTGAGTTTCTGGATCTCGTCTTCACCCCGGCGCTCATCATCTTCGCTGATGTCTTTTTCTTTGAGCAGCTCTTTCATCATGCTGTTGGCATCACGACGAGCGTTTCGGACAGAAACACGAGCATTCTCTGCGTCCGCCTTCGATTGCTTGACCATATCTTTACGGGTTTCCTGGGTCAGCATCGGCATCGGAAGTCGAATGAGATCACCGCTAGTAGCCGGATTCAGGCCAAGATCGGCGGCCATAATAGCCTTCTCGATAGCTGGCACCAGGCTCTTTTCCCAAGGCGACACAGCTAAGGTGCGGTTATCTTCCACGTTTACACTGGCAACCTGCTTCAGCGGAGTGTCCTGACCGTAGTAGTTAACCATCACACTGTCCAGAATAGACGGGTGGGCACGACCGGTTCGGATCTTGTTGAACGCCGAGCTCAGAGCTTCCAGGCTCTTTTTCATTTTCTTTTCGGCTTCAGCTTTAATATCGTCAATCACGTGATCATCCTCAATTCGTTCGTCGGGCTATCATGAAACCCGTTATTCAATCAGTGTACCTTCTTTTTCACCTGTCACGATGCGGGTCAGTGCGCCCGCACGACTCATATCAAAAACTCGCAACGGCATACCTTGATCCCTTGCCAAGCAGATGGCCGTCAGATCCATCACGCCCAGTTTTTTATCCAGCACCTCATCGTAAGTCAGGTTCTCATACTTCTCTGCGGTGGGGTCCAGGTATGGATCTGCAGAATACACACCATCTACCTTCGTTGCCTTTAACACGGCGTCTGCTTCAATTTCGATACCGCGCAGGCAGGCTGCGGAGTCTGTTGTAAAGAAGGGGTTGCCGGTGCCAGCACAGAATATAACCACATCGCCGTCTTTCAGACCGCGAACCGCACGGCGGCGATCGTAATGCTCAACAATACCACTCATGGGGATAGCCGACATTACACGGGTGCGGATGTTTGAGCGCTCAAGAGCATCCCGCATCGCCAAGCCGTTCATAACGGTTGCCAGCATACCCATGTGATCACCAGTAACCCTGTCCATACCGGCTTCACTGAGCGCAGCACCGCGAAACAGGTTGCCACCGCCAACCACCAAACCCACCTGAACACCAATGCCAATCAGCGCACCAATTTCAAGGGCCATACGGTCAAGAACTTTGGGATCAATACCAAATTCATGCTCCCCCATAAGGGCCTCACCACTGAGCTTGAGCAGAACACGATTGTATCTTGGTTGATTTTTCGGTGGTGTCGACATACGGATCCCCTTTTCGTCTTTTGACTGCTATCCGGCGTGAAGCGCATTGCAGGCTTGTATCTGACATACCCCTTAAAAAAGGAGCATCTCAGATACAAGCCCGCCACGAGAACCGGAAAAACCGGCCAACGTGGCAGACTCAAATAGTGCTATAACTGACTGTCACAGCACCTAAAAAGAAATCAGGAATTCCCTGCACTAGCTGCCGCAGCAACCTCGGAGGCAAAATCCACTTCCTCTTTCTCAATGCCTTCGCCCACTTCCAGACGAACGAAACCGACCAGATCACCGCCAGCAGCTTTGATCAGCTCGCCTACAGTTTGCTCTGGGTCTTTTACGAAAGGCTGTTCAACAAGGCTATTTTCCTTGAGGAATTTCTTGATGCGGCCGCCCATCATTTTCTCAACGATTTCGGCAGGCTTGCCTTCCATATCCGGCTGGGCCTTGATGACATCTTTCTCTTTTTCCAGCTCTTCAGCAGGCATGTCCTCTGGCTTGGCAACGCGCGGGTTGACGGCCGCTGCGTGCATCGCGATATCACGAGCCAGCTCAGA
>JBQCZX010000198.1:0-4953 GCA_052089485.1 Marinobacter sp.
GCGCACATGGATGTGCTCGTAGCGGTTTTTGGGACGACCTGCCCTGCATGGCTACTCCCTTTCTTAAAGGCTAGGGCCATAACCAGCCGACAAGACTATAGTCAGAAGTTAAACTGCCCAGAATCAATATCCGCCACCAACTCCGGTGTCATCTGAGTGTAGCCCTCTGTTTTCGGCAGCCAGGCAAAAACCTCCTCATGGGGCCGCTCCAGAGCGTAACCCGCTTTCTGGATATCCACCTTGCGGTATTTGAAGGTTCCCGTTTTCTCGATGGCATCGGTCACCCGCACAAACACCGGAACCGCATAGGCCGGCAGGTTCTCCTGCAGGTAGGCCAACAGCTTGTTGATATCGAAGCTATCGCTGTTCGGCACCAACGTCACCATGCCCGCCTTACCGTTGGTTTTCGGGATCTCAACGCCGTAAACAATGGCTTCTTCCACCATCCCAGATCCGTCTATGATGTTCTCTATCTCGTTGGTAGATACGTTCTCGCCTTTCCAGCGGAAGGTGTCGCCCATTCTGTCTACGAACTGCAGGTGGCGGTAGCCGAGGTTCCTCAGTACATCGCCGGTGTTAAACCAAGAGTCTCCCTTTTTGAAAGCATCTCGCAGAATGGATTTTTCAGTGGCTTCTTTTTGGGTATAGCCTTCAAAAAACCACTTTGTTGTGATTTCGCTAATAAGTAGACCGGGCTCGCCCTTCGCCACAACTTGCATAATGCCTTGATCATCACGGATAGGGTCGCGGGTACCGTCGTGAAATTTCACCAGCTTGTAAGGTGCTGTAGACAAGCCAACCGTGTTATTCAAGTTGAGAAAGTTGCTGAAGCCGACGTTGCCTTCGCTGGACGCATAGAGCTCTGAGATGGTTTCAATCCCGAAGCGATCTTTGAATTCGGTCCAGATGGAGGGGCGCAGGCCGTTACCCAGCATTTTCCTTAGGCGATGGTTGCGATCCTGGTCGCTCGCGGGCTGGTTTAATAGATAGCGACAGAGTTCGCCGATGTAGCCGAAAACGGTTGCATCGTAGCGGCGTACATCGTCCCAGAACGCGCTGGCGGAGAATTTGCGGCGCAGAGCGAAAGCCGAACCGCCGGCCAATACCGAGCCCCAGCACACAACTAGACCTGTGCCGTGATACAGCGGCAGGGTGCAGTAAAACACGTCGTTTGGCTTCATCGATAGCGACATCAGCCCAAAACCACCGTATGCCTTTAAAAATTTGGTATGCGAGCCCGGGGCAGCCTTCGGCAGACCAGTGGTGCCAGAGGTGAACAGATAAATTGCCGTATCGCCCGCTCTGGGCGGATCACTCAAAACCGGGTTATCGCTGGTAAGCGTACTGACCGGTTGCGCCATGTTGGCGTAGCCAGAAGGCGCGTCGCCGAAGGCGTTGAGGGTGTCGGTGTCGGCTAAAAACAGGAAAGGCGTGGGGTGGTCGAGCTGAAGGCTGCCTTTTACGTCGTCAAACGCAGCGACTAACTCTTCACCAACCACGACCATTTTCGGGTTAACCAGATTGGCGCTGTGCTCTAGCACTTTGCCTTTCTGGGAGGTGTTTAGCATGGCGCAGGCAACGCCGATTTTGGCTGCCCCAGCTACCACCGCCAGAACTTCGGGGCGGTTTTCCATGAAGATGGCAATGGTGTCGCCCTTTTTTAACCCCTGCGCCTGAAAATAGTCGGCGATGCGGTTGGACCATGAGTTAAAGTCGCCCCACGTGATACTGCGATCCTCAAACAGGATTGCAGGCCTGTTGCGGTACTTTTCTGCATTATTTTCAATCAGGGTTCCGAGGGTAAGGGGTTTGCTCGCATCCTTGATTGAGTAGTAATAGTAACCTTTAGCAATCGCCGGAAACCGCTTGAGAATCCCCGGCAGGCTGCGTGCGATATCCATCGCCGTAACATTGTCTTGGTTCATGGTCTTTCCGTCAGGTGTTTTTATAGTTGATTTATAGCCTCGGAATTAGCCAGACGGGAAACTAGTCCAGGTAAAGATCTGGCAACAGGGACTTGCCATCCGCTTTGTAGCGATAACCTTCAAAGTCTGTCACGCCATCCTGGCGCAGCACGTCTTCATCTATCAGATTTTGGCCGGTCATCTCGTCTATGGGTCGGTTAAGGATGCTTACCGCAGCATCTGCCATGATTTCTGGCGTCCGGCCTTGGGCCATCAGTTGCTCGCCGCCTGCTTCATGCTGAATAGCTGCAGTGGCGATCACGGTTTTGGGCCATAAGGTGTTAACGGCGATACCGTAACGTTTGAATTCTTGCGCCATGCCGATGCTGATCATGGTCATGGCATATTTTGTGGACGTGTAAGGCCCGAAGTGTGCGAACCACTTTGGATCAAGGTTCAGTGGTGGCGACATGCTCAAGATGTGGCCGCGCCCGGACTTTTTGAGCCAAGGCAGGGCAGCTTGGCTGCAAGCCATCACTGCGCGGGCATTCACTTGGTGTAGCAGATCAAAGCGGCTGACCTTCAGGTTTTCTACGCCGCTCAGGCGTATGGCGCCGGCGTTGTTGATGAGGGCGTCAATGCCGCCAAAATGCTCGGCAGCTTCGTCAATCCGCTGCTTAATCTGATCTTCATCCCGTACATCGAGTACCAGTGCCAGAGCTTGGCCCCCGGCTTCGCGGACTTCCTCTGCTACCGAGTGAATGGTGCCTGGTAGCTTCGGATGTGGCGTGTCTGACTTGGCCGCGATAATAATGTTCGCGCCTTGGCGAGCGCACGCAAGTGCAATCGCGCGGCCGATGCCGCGGCTGGCGCCGGTAATAAAGACAGTTTTTTGATCCAAAGTGTTCATTTTGTTTTCCTATTCGGATGTTCAGTCGGTGGTGATTTCCACGAGTAACTGCTTACGCTTCACCTGATCGCCTTTTTGGGTCAGGACTTCGCTAACAACGCCATCGCAATCTGCTTTGACTGGGTGCTCCATTTTCATGGCTTCCAGTATAACCAGCGTGTCGCCTTGGCGAACGGTTTGGCCTGGTTCGGCCAATACGTCGATAATGGCACCGTCCATTGAAGCCTGGATGCGTCCGCTGCCAGCACCATTGCTGCCCGCAGCCGGTTGGTGAGTAAGGTCAGTCACGCTCCAGGATTCGCCAAATGCCTGTAAATATAGGCAATCCCCATCGCGGTGGTATTGGCAACGCTGACGGATGCCGTTGTCGATAACGCATAAAGCATCTTCTTCGATGCTTGCGATCACTATCTCGTGCTGTTGGTCGCCCAGTGTGCAGGACAACACCTTGTTCTTGTTGTGCACCAGCAGTTCGACGGTAGATTCGCCTGTGTCCAGCTTCATGGGTGTTACGGTCGCCGGTGCGTTGCTCCAAGCTTGTTCGTTCACTGTGCCATGGGCCAATACACAGGCTGCAAGGGCGAGTTGGCGAATGTCTAGCTTAACGGGCTGCAGTGAGGGGTCTTCACTGAACTCTTGCTGCAGGAATGCGGTGGTCGCTTCGCCCGCACCGAATTTGCTGTCTGCAATAATGCGGCTGAGGAAGTAGCGGTTGGTGGTTACGCCAAATACAATGGTGTCTTCCAGAGCGCGGATCAGGCGACGACGGGCTTCGTTTCGGTTTTCTCCCCAGGCGATAACTTTCGCAAGCATGGGGTCGTAATGCGGGGTCACTTCGTCGCCGGAGCGTACGCCTGTATCAAAGCGCAGGCCTTCGCCTTCGGCAGGCTTAAAGATGTGCAGCGGGCCAGTTTGTGGCGTGAAGCCATTGGACGGGTCTTCGGCGTAGAGCCGTACTTCGATGGCGTGGCCCTTCAGTTCAATATCATCCTGCCCTAAGGGCAGTGGCAGGCCTTCTGCAACAGTCATCTGCCAGGACACTAGATCTTGCCCTGTTATGAGTTCGGTCACCGGGTGCTCTACTTGCAAGCGGGTGTTCATTTCCAGGAAGTAGAAGTTGCGGTTTTTGTCGACGAGGAACTCTACGGTGCCCGCGCCTTCGTAATTGCAGGCAAGTGCCGCTTTTACGGCGGCTTCGCCCATGGCAGCCCGGAGTTCGGGCGTTACGAAGGGGGAGGGTGCTTCTTCCACAACTTTCTGGTGGCGACGCTGTACGGAGCAGTCCCGCTCGCCTAGATAAACGGCGTTGCCGTGTTGGTCGGCGAAGACCTGGATTTCTACATGGCGCGGTTCGATCACGGCTCTTTCGAGAATCAGTTCGTCATCGCCGAAGGCTTGCTTGGACTCAGATCTGGCGCGTTTGATGTTGTCGGCCAGGTCGGACTCATTCTCTACCAAGCGCATGCCTCGGCCACCGCCACCGGCGGAGGCTTTGATCATCAGCGGGTAGCCGATGTCGGCTGCGGCTGCAATAAGTTCGTCGTCGCTGGCGTTGTCGCCTTCGTAACCGGGAACCACGGGAACGCCGGCTTTTTGCATGGCGATTTTGGAGCGGCGTTTGCTGCCCATGAGTTCGATGGCGCTGGCTGGCGGGCCTACGAATACGATGCCGGCTTCTTTGCAAGCGTTAGAGAAGTCTGCATTCTCGGAGAGAAAGCCGTAGCCGGGGTGGATGCAGTCGGCGCCGGTTTTGCGTGCGGCTTCGAGTATTGCGCTGGCGTTCAGGTAAGACGCGGCGACTTGCGCTGGGCCTATGCAAACGGCTTCATCGGCCAGTTCTGTGTGCATGGCGTTGGCATCTGCCTCGGAATATACGGCAACGGTGCGGTACCCAAGGGCTTGAGCGGTGCGAATGACGCGGACTGCGATTTCGCCCCGGTTTGCTATTAGTAATGTTTTTAGCATTTTGCTGGTCTCATGTTCAGTGCAAGGCCGCGAATAAGGGAGGAAAGGGGCCTCCAGAAAACCGTAAATTTGTGCCTGTCCGTGAGTGGCGGTGGGAGTGGGCGGCGGGAAACCCGGCGGGCCAAACCATGTGGGCGTGGCCGCGGCCCACCAAGGCCCCCCCCCATTACAGGG